>NZ_CP060084.1:1957500-2283750 GCF_014211975.1 Teredinibacter haidensis | reverse complement strand
AAAAACTTGAGTTTCGCATGTAAGAACCCTGAACGCGGAATCGAAGAAAGGCTGGAGCTGGCTTCAAAGTATACATACGATACGCGTATGCGGAAGATGATGGATGTTTTTGAGGAAGTAAAATGAAAGTTGCAATAGTACATTACTGGTTGGTTAATGCCCGAGGAGGCGAGAAAGTATTAGAGGCGATTTGCGAGCTATTTCCACACGCGGATATTTACACCCATGTTTATTATCCAGATCCATTTTTAAAATCTGTAATCTCCAAACACAGGATATTTGAAACCTTTATTGCTCGCCTTCCTTTCGCAAGGAAGCTTTATCAAAACTACTTACCTTTAATGCCTCTTGCGCTAGAGGAGTTGGATTTAACCGGTTACGATTTGATTCTTTCAAGCGAGTCCGGCCCGGCAAAGGGGGTTATTCCTCCTCCAGGTGTGCCTCATATTTGTTATTGTCATTCCCCGATGCGTTATGCTTGGGATTTTTATCCCATATACAAGCGTCGAGCTGGTTTTGTTAAGCGACTTTTAATGCCGTTTTTAATGCATTATTTACGCCGTTGGGATCAGCAGACTGCGACGCAGGTGACACAGTTTGTTGCTAATAGTAAGTTTGTACAGAAAAGAATTCGGTCCTTTTATGCAAGAGACTCTCTTGTGGTCAACCCCCCCGTAGCATTTTCTGATTTTGCTATATCACCAGTCGTTGGCGATTATTACCTGTTGCTCGGTCAGCTAGCTGATTACAAAAGGGCCGATCTTGCAGTTCAAGCCTTCAATTTGTCAGGTAAGAAGTTGGTTGTTGTTGGAGACGGTGAGCAATTTTCGCATTTGAGAAAGATGGCGAATGCTAATGTGGATATTCGTGGAAAGTTGCCCTTTTCAGAAATTAGAGAATTGCTGTCGGAATGTAGGGCTCTGGTTTTTCCTGGGGTTGAAGATTTCGGTATTGTTCCTTTAGAGGCAATGGCCTGTGGTCGTCCGGTAATTGCTTATAGAAAGGGAGGTGCTTTAGAAACTATACGTGAAAATATTACAGGTTTGTTTTTTGATGAGCAAACTATCGACAGCCTTAATTTCGCTGTGGACGAGTTTGAAGTGCGTCAGTCAGAATTTAACTCGAATGAAATAAGGATGCACGCAGAAAGGTTTGGGGAGGAGAGATTCAAAACTGAATTTTCTGCAGTTGTTGATAAAGTATTGCTAGAAAGTTCCTAAAGGATTGTTTGAAGAGGCACTTATTTGGGAGCCCTTGTTTAGCTTTTGTGTAGTAAACGCAAAACCAACCACCCCCTACACCGCCTCGAAATAACCTATTAACCTATAGCCTCCCATTACATACTTAGGAGGCTACCATGACCAAATATAGAAAATATCACTGGCCCCAACTGTTTACAGATTTTGAACAGTCGGGCTTATCGCAGGTCGAGTTTTGCAAACAGCACGATCTCAAATGCTAAATACTTTAGTCTTAAGCTCTCTAACCACAAAGCTGAGGCCGTACCACATGATTCTGCGTTTGCGCGTGTCTCCGTCACCCCAAAGGCCGTTTCAGAGGGCGAGTTTATCGTTGAGGTTGGACGGTGTAAGGTTTATTGTCCTCAATCGCTGTCGACAGAATCAATCGCTAACCTTGTTCACGCTCTCGCATGATTGAGTGGTCAAGATCCTGTTCAATTTACCTGCACCGTGACCCTGTGGATTTCCGCAAGGCTATCAATGGCTTGGCGGTAGTTGTTAGTGATGAGATGGATTTGTCCCCCTGCGATTCAGCTTTTTTTTGTATTTTGTAACAAAAACCGCTCACAGATAAAGGTACTTTACTGGGATGAAACGGGATTTGCGTTGTGGCAGAAGCGCTTAAATTTTACCTACGTCGCGTAACTATTTTGTATAATAGCCACCATGATTGATGCGGCGGCTTTACAAAAAGAAAATGATTTATTTCGTGAAAAATTATCTGAGCGCGATACTCATATCACTGCTTTGCAGGAGCAATTAAAAATTCTCCTGAAGAATTGCTATGGTAGTTCTAGCGAAAAGTCGTCGCCCGATCAGTTAGGTTTGTTTAACGAAACGGAAGAGGCTATCGTAGAGAAAGAGCAAGCCGACGAAGCGAATCCTACGACTGTTAAAAGCCATACGCGCAGTAAAAAACCTCGCACAAGCATCCCAGATAACCTCCCTCGTGAAGAGATCATTCACGACCTACCAGAATCAGAAAAAATCATGCCCACATGATGGAAGTGAATTAAAATCCTTTGACAGCGAAGATTATGAGAAACTTGAAATTATTCCGGCCAAAATAAAAGTGGTTCGCCACAAACGCTTAAAATACACCTGCCCGTGTTGCGATAAGTATATCGTTACAGCAGCTAAGCCTAAGCAGCCCATCGAAAAGAGTATTGCCAGCCCCAGCTTGCTGGCTTACGTTGCAGTACAAAAATATGCCGATGCGTTACCTTTATATCGCCAAAGCGAGATGTTTAAGCGCATAGGTATTGAACTAGGCCGAACTAATATGGCCAATTGGATGGTTAAATGTGGAGAGTTGGTTCAGCCAATCGTCAATCTACTATTAGATCATTTACACAAACAACCTTGCTTGCATATGGATGAGACGACGCTGCAGGTTCTTGAAGAACCGGGTAAATCCGCTCAACGCAAAAGCTATATGTGGGTGATGACAAATGCCGGCGCTCAGCCTGCTTGTGTATTCCATTACGCAGACAACCGTGGCCAACGTGTGCCGGTAGAGCTTCTTAGCGAAGATAACACGGCCATCATGGTGGATGGTTATGAGTGGTACCAAAAGGCGTGTGACGAATACAATATAACTCGGCTAGGTTGCTGGGCGCATGCGAGAAGGAAATTTAAAGAAGCCCAAGCGCTGCAAAAGAAAGGAAAAATAGGTAAATCCGATCAAGGTTTGGCCTTTATACAAAAGCTCTACGCGATAGAAAAGAAAGTAAAAGACGACCCTCCGGAGAAGCGCTATCAAGCTCGCCAAACGGAGGCAAAAATCATCCTCAAAAAATTAAAAAAATGGATGGAGAAAAGTCTGCTAACCGTGCCGCCAAAAACGTCTATTGGCAAGGCCTTAGTGTACCTAAATAATCAGTGGGATAGGCTAGCGACTTACGTCGAGAGTGCCTCCTACCCGATTGACAACAATGCAGCCGAAAGGGCCATTCGGCCGTTTGCTATTGGTCGAAAGAATTGGATGTCTAGTAATAAAAGCCAAGCAGGTGCCAAGGCCAGCGCTAACCTGTATAGCTTAATCGAAACAGCTAAAGCCAATGATTTGAATGTGTACGATCACTTGCAGTACATTTTTAAAGCGCTACCCAATGCTACAAGTGTTGAGAAAATAGAGACATTGTTACCTTGGAATGCTGATTTGCGCTAGGGTGTGGCTGGATTGGCGTTTACTTTGTGTAGTGCTGAGAGTTACTCGTTTGGCGTCTAAGCAGCTCTTTGGAATAATATTTAATATCTACGGTATCTAAGAGTGGTAGTTCAGGCTTGATCTGACAGTTACCCATTTTAAATAAAAGTGCCTGTTAGGTTAGATCTGAGCTGGAGTCTTCTTAGTCCCAATAGCTTTACCATCAAATGGGTAACTCTGCTCATTTCAAGCAGAAGTGTCAGATTAAATCGGAACTAATACAATCTAAGTGTTATGTAGCTCATTAAAGGTCAGTTCTAGCATCGGGTGCGCGCAACATATCAAATGTTTTTGATTTCTGTTGGGTTGGTTTATTTGTACTTTTTAGTATACCGAATACAGTTCGGGTTTGGATCCCTCTTTTTCCTATATTCTTACGTGTTGGAATGCTTTATTCGAGTAGAAACTGTCTGTGTTTTGCTATCTCAAGTTATCGAGGGTCACAGGAGTCAAAAATTGGTCAGTTAAGTATATTTAATCTTATGGTTACCGTAGCACAATACAATTAGTTCGCTCAATCTATCTCACTAGGTTTAATATGCTCCGTTTCGGTTTAGTACAACGGATACGGTTCGAATCAAGATTATTAAGTCATTCCAAAGCGACCAATTTCTCACATACCAAACATCTAAATCAATCCGTGATTCATAATCAATGTCGTTTCTTCCACTTACTTGCCATAAGCCCGTAATACCTGGTTTCGCTTTGTAGTAAAAAACCGCTTTTTCACCATATCTCTTTACTTCTTCGTCTATTACGGGGCGAGGCCCAACCAAGCTCATTTCTCCTTTTAGAACATTCCATAGTTGAGGTAGCTCATCCAGGCTTGTTTTCCTTAAAAAGTCCCCGCAACGCGTAACTCTTGGGTCGTTCTTTAATTTGAAATCTTTATTCCATTCTTCTCTTGCTTTAGGGTCGGTGTCCAGTAGGTTTTGTAGTGCTTCTTGGGAGTTTTCGACCATGGAGCGGAATTTGTAACATTTAAATGGCTTACCGTTTCTACCAATACGTTCGTGCCCGTAGATAACCTGTTTCCCGGTGTTTCTAACACAGAGCCCTATAGCGATAAATACAGGCACAAAAAGGAGCAATAGGATAGAGGTAAGTGTAAGATCAAAAAAACGTTTTATAACTCTCGACGACACGCTCGATAAGTTATTTTTAAGGTTTAGCATGAGAACTTCATGGCTAAAGAAGTGATGTAGGTCTGTACCGAAAAGCGGCAATCCTCTAAGTGCGGGCACAATGGATATCTGCGAGTATTTTAGGCTTAACCTATCAAAATAGTGCTGTATTTCATTAAGCCCTCCTTTTTCCAGGGCGACAATAATATGTGGTGAATTAAGTCGGCGAAGAAATTTTTCGGGTTGCGTACCGAGAGGTTTAACGGGAATTCGTTTTTTTGCGATATCAACAAAGTGCCGGGAAGGGTTATTGGTCGAAAGAAATGCAATTATATCGTAACCAAGTAAGTGCTCTTCGCTGATCGCTCTTGCCGTTTCAACAGCATTGTGACCATCACCAATAATAATGGTGGGTAGCTGCCAGATTCCAATACGAATAAGTATTAGTTTTATCGTGCTTCTTAAGGATAAGAATAAAATAATATTGACCAGCCAGCCAAAAATATACGCTGCTGGTAAGTCCCCAGGGGCTACAAATGCACTTAAAGTACCCTGCAGCAATCCAATACTCGCAAGAACTTTAATCGTGTCTTTGCATTCATCCCAAAACGGTACCCTTTTGTGGTAGTGTCCCCGCGCAAAAAAAAGCAGAACAGCGATGCTCGACAAAATAACAAAAAGTATTGAGCTGCTGTGGTTAGTCTCTGGGGATAGTTTTGTAAGGGAGTGTAATAGATACAGTGTTAGTCCTGCAGAGAGTAAGTCTGAGCTAACCAAAGCGCCTGTATTGATAAAAGTTTTTGTTAATGAATTCAAGTTATATGTAAGGCTTCGAAAGATTTGGTTGTTGGCTGCCATGCGTTCCATGATGTTATTAGTCCAGTATTCTAACTAGTCGAGCTCATTACATGCGCGAAACATCAATGATAACAATATGCTCAATGGCGCGCAAAACATTTGATTTGGGCGTAGACTCGTCAATTTCAAAATTGTATAAACAATAATGGTCATTACGTGGGCGCAGTATATCGATAAAACTTGCCTTCTGGCACCATTATTGGGCGAATTTATGTAAAAAAATGCACTTTACTGATGTTGTTGGTCTGTGTGCTTCTACCCTGGGTACGGTTCCTTTTTGCGCAATTTCTACAATCGCTAAACGTGGTTTGACGTATGAAAGTTGCGAACCATAGAAAGGTTGTATTTCTTTTCTTTTTATCTCGGTAGCGTATAAGCCATAACTAGGCTTATACGCATGGGTTTTCACAATAGGGCTACAGGCAGAGTGAGCGGTACTGATCAGGGAAAGCGTAGCGCCTAAGAGAAACCGGCTGCCCCCCCCCAAAAAAATTCAACACCTCTGGCGTAATCGGTAATTGCCATCGTTTTATTGCGATGTTTAATATGCATTTATTTGATTGATTGCGGCACGTTCCAGATGGGTAGCGAGAAGGGCGATGTGTTTGCGCGCCATACCATTGAATTCGATATTAGTGAGGTAACGGCGCCGATTCTTAGCCATAAATAGTTTGGTCTGCTGTCCTTAACTTAAGTAGCGCGTTTTCTCGTTCCATAGATTAGCCATAAGCCCTCTGTGCCTTTATCACTCTCGCCACCTAAAGGCTCCATCTCTGAAGCTAAAACATGCCCAGGGGGTAGGTTCATCAGGGGGAGGGGTACCTCGAAGATACCCCCCCGTGAAGCTAAAACATGCCCAGGGGGTAGGCTTATCAGGGGGAGGGGTACCTCGAAGATACCCCTCTTGAAGCTAAAACATACCCAGGGGGTAGGTTCATCAGGGGGAGGGGTACCTCGAAGATACCCCCCGTGAAGCTAAAGCATGCCCAGGGGGTAGGTTTATCAGGGGTAGGGGTACCTCGAAGGTACCCCTACAGCTAAAACTGTAGCTATCAGAGTTATGGATTCGCTGCGCTGGTTCAATGTGCTCTAGCGATATAAGTAGAAAGGATAAATATCAAATAGCGTATTCGTGGCCGCTCAGTAGAAATGTGTGATAAAAAGCCTTTCGCACTTTGTACCAATTAAAAGGAGGTTTTATGTTAAGGAGTGAACACTCGTCATTCCCCGTTATTGCTCATCACGGCGCCACCTCTGGCGTAACCGGTAGCTGTCATCGCTATATGGCTACGGATGATTCCCATTATTTAATCGATTGCGGTTTGTTCCAAGGGGAGGACGAGCAGGGCGATTCGTTTACGCGTCATACCATTGAGTTTGATATTAGCCAGGTAAAGGGGCTGATTGTTACCCATGTGCATATAGACCATGTCGGGCGTTTGCCCTACCTGTTGGCGGCGGGTTTTTCTGGCCCTATTTATTGCAGCAAGCCGTCGGCGCATTTACTGCCATTAGTGATTGAAGATGCACTTAAAATTGGCTTTACCCGAGATAAGAGCTTAATTAATCGCTTCTTAAAGTCGGTGGGGAAGCAGCTGGTACCGTTGGATTACGGCTCTTGGTTCGATCCGCCGGGGGATGACGGGTGTTGGCTTAGGTTAAAGCTTCAGCGGGCGGGTCATATTCTGGGCTCTGCTTTTGTAGAGCTGGATGCGCGCTACCCTGGCTACAGCCATCGAACCGTATTTTCTGGGGATTTGGGCGCGCCCTACGCGCCCTTACTTCCCGCGCCGCGTTCGCCTTATAAGGCGGATACCTTGGTGATTGAAAGCACCTATGGAGATAAATGCCACGAGAGCCGAAGAGTACGCAAGCAGCACCTGCGCGCGGCAATAGAGCATGCCTTGGCCAACGGCAGTACGGTGATGATTCCGGCCTTCAGTATTGGGCGTACGCAGGAGTTGTTATACGAGCTGGAGGATCTAATCTATCGCGGTAATGCGCTGTGGAAAAACCTGGAAATAATCGTCGATTCGCCGCTCGCGGCTAAATTTACCGAGGTCTACAAAGCTCTGCGCCCCTACTGGGATGCCGAAGCACAGCGTAAGGTCAGCGCGGGGCGGCACCCCTTAAGTTTTGAAAATTTAACGCTGGTGGATAGTCACGCAGAGCATCAGCAAACTGTCGCCTATCTGGCTAAAAACGGTAGACCAGCGGTGGTGCTGGCAGCAAGTGGTATGGCCAGCGGCGGTCGTATTTTGAATTATCTAAAGGCCATGCTGGAGGATAAACGCCATGCGGTTTTATTTGTGGGTTATCAGGCGCGCGGCACCTATGGCCATACGATTCAAAAGTACGGTTCTCAAGAAGAGGCTAAGCCCGAGGGTTGGGTCGATATTGAGGGCAAGCGCTATAAGATTCGAGCGCGGGTAACGACCATTGGTGGTTACAGTGCTCATGCGGATCAAAAAGATCTGCTTAACTTTGTAAAGCGTATGCGCCATTGGCCTTCTGAGATTCGCATAGTACACGGCGATAAGCCAGCAAAGCTGGCCTTAAAGCGACTGTATTCAGACTTAGGTAAGAGCCGGGGGCACTTGTTTGATACGCTGTTGCCTACCTAGCAGGCTGTTGAAAACTGTCGGCGTTGACGTTGCGGCAGCTGCACTCCAGGCAATATGGATAAGGTACTGGCAGGGCTCTACGGGGGCGTTAGGGTTTTTTGCGAGATGCTCTCGTTGCCAGTATCACAGGAGCCACAGTTATGGCGTTTCGATAAGTTTGTATATCGGCTAGAATAACCGCCATAAAAACTTGCTGACTCATTAAGGATCGAGAATGAAAATTGCCGTTGCAGGTACTGGCTATGTCGGGCTGTCCAACGCTGTGTTGTTGGCACAGCATCACGAAGTTGTGGCGTTGGATTTGGTACCCGAAAAAGTAGAGTTAATTAATGCCCGCCGCTCTCCAATTGCAGATACCGAAATAGAAGAATTTCTAGCGAATAAGCCCCTTAATTTAGTCGCGACTCTCGATAAGGTAGAGGCGTATACGGGCGCAGATTTTGTCATTATTGCAACGCCCACCGACTACGACGCGGAAACCAACTATTTTAATACCTCCTCTGTCGAAGCGGTGATTCGTGATGTAGCTGAAATAAGCCCGAATGCAACCATGGTGATTAAGTCCACCATTCCTGTTGGCTTCACCAAAAGCGTTCGTGAGCAGCTGGGTACAGGGCAAGTCATGTTCTCGCCTGAGTTTTTGCGTGAGGGCAGGGCGCTATACGACAACCTTTATCCGTCACGCATTATTGTTGGTGAACGCTCGGCAAGAGCCGAAGTGTTTGCCGGCCTGCTTGCTGAGGGGGCAATTAAGGAGAATATCGATACTCTCTTTACAGACTCAACCGAGGCGGAGGCCATTAAGCTGTTTTCCAACACCTATTTGGCCATGCGCGTCGCGTACTTTAACGAGCTGGATACCTATGCCGAAACGCATGGAATGGATACCAAACAAATTATCGAAGGCGTGTGTTTAGATCCGCGTATTGGTAGCCACTACAACAACCCTTCGTTTGGTTACGGCGGTTATTGCTTACCTAAAGACACCAAGCAACTGCTAGCGAACTACCACGAAGTGCCGAATAATCTTATTCGGGCGATTGTAGACGCTAACGGTACCCGCAAAGATTTTATTGCCGATTCCATTATTGCTAAGCAGCCTAAAACCGTTGGTATTTACAGGCTGATTATGAAAGCGGGCTCGGATAACTTCCGTGCATCTTCTATTCAGGGTGTAATGAAGCGCATTAAGGCAAAGGGCATTAAAGTTATTGTTCACGAGCCGGTTATAACAGATGCCAAGTTTTTCAATTCGCCAGTAGTTAACGATCTTACTGAATTTAAAGCGCAAAGTGATGTGATTGTTGCCAATAGAATGGTGGATGATATTCGGGATGTAGCGGCGAAGGTATATACACGGGATTTGTTTAATAGCGACTAAACGCTCCCCGGCGCTTCGATGCTGGAGCGCTCCGCTTTCACGCTTGATTAACAGCAGCGCAAGCAGCTCTAATCATGAACGAAAAAAAACCGCACGCTTTCGAATACGGTTTTCTTAATATTGGCTCCGCCTGCTGGGCTCGAACTAGGTGGAAGCACTGCTTTCACGCAATGGCTCCTCAATATACGACTGTTAATCATTGGGTCGCGGGCTAGGCAAAAAAAAACCGCACTCTTTCGAATACGGTTTTCTTAATATTGGCTCCGCCTGCTGGGCTCGAACCAGCGACCCAATGATTAACAGTCATTTGAATACATGTTTCAAAAAGTTTCATTCCATAGTAAGAGATTGCATAAAGTATTGATATATATATAGATATATATTGATTTTGTGTTTTGGGGCGTTTCATCCCATTTCATCTTATTACTCACAAAACGGTTGCAAAACGGTTGCACTTTTTTATAATACTGTCTGTTCATTTAATATATGGAGCGATCAAATATTGCGCATTACAGACAGGCAAGCGAAAGCCTTGGCAAGTGGAAAAACGTACACAGAAAAGGTCGGTGGACGAGGCGCTGGGGTGTTGCTACTCATTGGGAGAGAAAAGAGCGTTACAGCGTATTATCGGTATACAGCGCCTGATAAAAGTCGCCCTTGGTTAGAGCTGGGTACTCTCGGGAGGGAGATAGGATTAGCTGCTGCTCGTAACCGATGCGCTGAACTTGCCTTATTGAGAAAGACGCACCCTGATTTAAAATCGTGGCTAGAGAGCCAAAAGATCAAAGAGCAAGAGCGCTTAATAAAAGAAGAGCAAGAGCGTCATATAGAGCAATCTAGAGCAACATTCAAAGATCTTTTGTATGATTATCTTGCGAGCATGGCGGCTTTTAAACAGGTAAGTGAGCGCACCGTGCGCAATATATTTATTAACGAGGTGATTGAAGCGTGGCCTGCTATGGTCGAGGAAAAGGCGCGAGATATACGGCCTGCAGATATTTCGCGTGTACTAAAACGTATCTCAGACAGGAACGCTCTCGTATATCGTAATCGGGTTCGTAGTTACCTTCATTCTGCATTTGAGTTTGCGTTGAAGCATGAATATGATGAAACTCGGGAGAGTGGAAGAGTATACGGCTTGGAGCAAAATCCCGTAACTCCAATTCCCATATTTCGACATGCTGAAAAGCCAAGGGAAAGGGCTTTGTCTGACAAAGAGCTACGTCAGCTTTATCAGAAGCTCCATCTTGCTAATAGCGTCAGTCTCCAAATGGCAAATTTTGTACGATTTTTGATCATCATCGGTGGCCAGCGGCCGCAACAAGTTCTTCGCGCGCCTTGGAGTGACTACGATCTTGAGCAAAAAACGTTACTCATTCGCGATCTCAAAGGGAAACGCAGAGATACTAAGGGTACAGCTCATTTAATCCCCCTGCCTGCCGAGGCTGTAGAACTGCTAAATTCTTTGGCACCAATAACAGGGAAATATGAATGGCCATTCACGACTTATGGAAGGGTGCCATTTTCTCTTGGTGCACTTAAGAATGTTTTCAAGCGTTTTTTGGATAGCGAATTCGCTATAGTTGATGATAAGCCCATCCTCCATTTTACGGCAAAAGACATACGTCGAACTTGTAAGCAGGTAATGACTAGAGCGGGTATTCGTAGAGACCTTCGTAATTTGTTGCAAAACCACGGGCAAACAGGGGTAGATGTTACCAATTATGCAAACGACCCCGCTGCATTTTTACCCGAAAAATCAGAAGCAATGAGCCAATACTCCGAAGCCTTGAAGGATGTGTTAAAGAGCGTTGCTTAATGCAGGTATCTAGATCGTAAATGGTTGCAAATTTTAATGCAGCTAACTTAATTGGCTGTGATAAGTAAGTTTTTTTCGCGAGCTAACCCATTGATCGACGTCGCTCTGATACCAACCGACACTACCGCCACCTAGCGCAATACGAGTCGGGAAAATGCCTTCCCGTTCGTACCGCCAAAGCGTTGTCCGCGATAGCCCGGTGATTTCGGCTACCTGGGGCATGCGCAGGATGACATCTTTTTCAGGCTTAGTGGATACCGAGCAAGCCGACTGACTAACCGATAGTAAGTATTCCAGCAGGTGTGCGCCAAAATACTCGACTTGATTGTGTGTCACCCGTAAGCAACCGATTTTCTTTTGCTTCCGTAGCGATACCAGTGTATCAGTATGTATTTGCAGGAACTTAGCGGCTTCTTTGTCATTAAAGCGCTCATACAAAGAGATACCCATAGCGTCAGCCATTTGGGAAAGGTGGTCATGTTGATGGAGAGTTGTCATATATCTGATAGTTAAAACGGCTTGTAACAATTTGCACATAGCCTACAATCGGCAATGCGTTCATTAAAGCGAAAACCTTTCAGAGTTCGAAGAACGTTATTCAAACTACAAACAACTTTCGATAGACATACAGGTTCTTCTGATACGGCGGTGCAAGGACGCACCGCCATTCGCGTCAGCGAATCCGCCTGTAAAAAACAGAAAGCCGCACACATGGAAGGGGGCGGCTTTCTGCGATTTTTCTGGCGGCGCGGATAGCAGGGCAGGGAACCTGTTATCCGCGCCGCCAGAGCGCCGTGGCAGCGCCCTTGTGATCAATCGTCATAGATTCCATCATAACTGCAGAGTTCATGCTGAGTCGTTGATGCGCTCAACTCGGGTTCATGGTGACGGAGGAAGCACTCTTGAAGCTCGTTAATAGAGGCAAATTGGCTCTGCCTAACCTCATCCAACAAACCTTGTCCGAGATCTGACTCAATATCGTATTCAAAGGCCAGTCGCAACACGGTCACGATCCACTTGCAGGCTTCGCGTTTTTCTAAATGTTCATCCGCGTATTGCCAGAGCTGGCGGTAATTGTCGTCGGGCAGTAAATCCTCTCGCAACTGTGAATAGCGAAACACTTGCGGTTTTGAGGCGAGCGCACGAATCACATGCTTGTAATCAATGGATCGCGCGCGATTGTCACCAGCCTGCGGGTAAACACGAGGCAGTGTTAAAGCCTGCTGTTGCCCAACATAGATCAGCAACTTGTCGTGATGTAATTTTACCTGGATGCGTTCACCAATCAGGCGACAACTATCCTGACATAGCGGGTAACGACGCTGCCAAACATTTGCACCAGGCGGCGGTATAGATCATACACAAAGCGCTCATCGCTAGTGAGCCCGATCATACCTTCCACAACCTGATCGTTCAGGCCAATGTTGAGAATGGTGTCCATCATGCCCGGCATAGAGAACTTGGCGCCAGAGCGACAGGAAACCAGAAGCGGATTACTGGGGTCCCCGAAGGTTTTTCCAGTAGCTTTTTCAATAGCTTTTACTGCGTCGAGTTCCTGTTCCCACATACCCGGAGGGAAGCTCTCGTTCGCTTGCAGATAACAATTACATGCGCGAGTGGTAACCGTAAATCCGGGCGGTACAGGCACACCCAGCCGGGTCATATCCGCCAGATTAGCACCCTTGCCCGCCTAGCAAGGCTCTAACGTTTTCCCATACGCCATCAACCAGCTCTTCAGCCAGTTGAACTTCATTGAACAAATAGACGTGTTTAACGTCTGCGGCAGTACTCATGGTAGTGCTCCTTCTAATAAATAAAATAACACTATTATCGATTTATTCCGGTTTTCTGTAGGCATCAAAAACCTTTGTCACACATAGAGGGTCTCGTTACTTTTCCATTCCCCATTCCCCATTCCCCATTACGATTAGGTTAGCCAGAGTCTGTTGCGCTAGAAAGAACAACAGAGTTTCATGCGCAGTCGAAAAAACTAGACAGGAACGTCACTTCCAGCGTGCTTTTATTATCTTTGGTCAGTAATCAAAGGCCCTATTCGCCAGTCAACAGCGGCCTAGTTGCCAGCACATTCGCCAGAAACGGAGAGGCACGCCCTGTATCTCTGGGGGAGGATGGTTGGTTACTCTTTGGAATATAGATGGCCAATCCACCCAATTCGCGAGGTATAAGTAGCCCGCTGTAAAGCATCGATACAACCCCGAAGCGAAACCCTAGCATTGGTATCTGGATGACGAATTGATAGATGGCAAATATTTTTAAAATTAGTTGTTTACTGGCCTCGGACAAACGCTTTACTGAGTCAGTATGATTGGGAAAGCAGTGCTAGAATTTCTGCGTGATGTAGACCCGTTTATTGCAGCACTGATCTTCAGGACCAGAAGGATCTTCTTGGCTTAAAAGGATATGCGCGATGTGGCGAACAATTTCCATGTGCAGCAGACCGACCGGGCCTGTTCGCTTCTAGAGCGTTTTATGGGGCACAGACAGCCATAAATCCCCTGAGTGATGACCGCCGTTTAGGTGTGGATGAAACCTCCAGGGCCGGCTAGATGAGGTGATTCATTTTGCTCTGGTGGCGCACAGTGAGTTTGTTGTTTACCTGTAAACGTATGAACTTTCCGCGCTCGGATTCATTGAGCAATTCGCTAACTCCAGCACTCCTGCCATGTGTGCAAAAGATTCGTAGTAACTCCCACCACCTCCGCGACGCGATACCCTCGTTTCGTTACCAGCGTAACAGCTTTTTTGTGAAGGCGTTGGGATAGCGCTTTGTTGTCTTTTCGTGGTTATTTTGAACGCTTTGATAATCAATGACAGAGTTAATTATGCGAGTGTTCGGTGTCATCAAATGACTACAACTGGCGCTAAAATGCTCTCGCCTGGGAGCAATCTAAAATGAACGATAGTGGCTTGGTTCCCGCCTGTTAATAGCTAAAATATAAGAACTGATTAGAGTAACTCGGCTTTTTCTGCAGTCTGCAATTTCCTGTCTATACTCAGGTAAACATAGCTAGCCAATGTACTTTCATTTAGCCGTATATTGGCGTTTAAAATTGCAAATATGAGCGAAACTCTCAGGCTGTATAAATTAGGATAGGAATGGGAAAACCTTAGAGTACAGCGTATGTTTACTTTCAACTTCGCTCTTAATGGCTGAAAGTTATATTGGTTGTGTTCTAGGTGACAAATCCTTTTCGGCATTCATCTTTTTATTTCTGTCTTTTTGCTTGCTCAAGTTTGCTGTAGCAGCTGGCCAAATGCTGTTTAGGCTTGTAAGGGGCAACAATGTCTTCGTTCCAAAAATACATATCGCTGTTAGATCGGCAGTATTTCTCGTCATTTTATTTCAACCCCGTATTCCGCTTGCCAATAGTAAACCGTGATATTAAGCCCATTGCTAGGGCTTTGGTTGGCGGTGTTTGTGGTGGTTTATTGGTTCTATGTTCTCACACTGCTTTTGCTCAGCAAGCTCCGGATGCTGGTGCAATTCAGCAGGAGATTGAAGCAGAGAAGTATCCTGTGGAAAACAAAGTTCCAGAAGACATAGTGCCAACCGCCCCACCGGAAAAAGACGGTGGACCGGAAGTGACAATTAATCAGTTTAATTTTTACGGTAATACACTGCTTGGCGAAGATGCGTTATTTGAGGTGGTCAGGCCTTGGATGAATAAAGTCCTAAGTCTCGCGGAACTAAATTATGTGTCGAGCTTAATAGCAAAACGCTACCAGGATAGTGGCTATTTGGTAAGAGTGTATCTCCCAAAGCAGAATATAAAAGATGGCACGGTAGTTATTGCTATTGTCGAGGCTAAGTTCGGCAAGGCCGTTATTCAAGATAGTCAACGAATTGATTCTGAGATTATTTCCTCTCGGTTTGCGAAACGCATTATTGCGTCTGGCCAATCTCAAGGTGACACCCTTGATTTAAAACGCTTAGAGCGTACTACATTGATTTTAAACGACTTACCGGGGATTGTGGCCAAGAATATTTTGGTTGCAGGTGAGCATGAGGGTGAAACGGATGTTTCCGTGGATGTATCTTCTGAGCCCCAATATTCCGGCGCGGTGAGTATTGATAATCACGGTGTTAAATCAACTGGTGAGACGCGAGTTACGCCTTCGTTAACCATTGCAAACCCTTTTCGCAGAGGCGATGACATTCGTCTTATCGGTCTTTTTTCCGAAGGGAATCTGTATGGCAGAGCTAGTTACGGGCACCCACTGATGGCAAATGGCTTACGTGGTGACGTGAGTGCGTCGTTTTTATCTTATCGACTAGGTGCAGAGTTTGAAGACCTAAATGCAAAAGGTGATGCGGTAACTGTTGCTGCTGGTGTCACTTACCCTGTGTTGCGTCAGTTAAGGCAGAACCTCAATGTTACTGGCCGAATTGAGCAGCGGGATTACGAAAACTCTCAGTTAGATGAAACCGTTTCTGACATATCCATAAGCGCAATCCATCTGGGTGTGAATGGCAATAAAATTGACAGCATGGGTAAAGGTGGCATTAGCTATTTTGGTGCCACGTTAGCATTTGGTGATGTAGATTTATCTGGTAATGCCACTAACCAGGCTCAAGATGCTTTAGGCCCCGAAACAGAGGGAAGCTACTCGGTTTTATCGTGGAATTACGGTCGCTTACAAAAAGTCGCCGACAAAACGAATGTGTGGGCTTCTTTGATTGGACAGGTGACTGGCGACAAACTCGATTCTTCAGAGACGATTTCTTTAGGTGGCCCTAACGGGGTGAGAGCGTACCCTGTGCTTGAGGCCAGCGGCGATAGCGGGGCAATTTTTACTCTCGAAGTACGTCATCAATTTGATCAAAATATCTTACTTACGGGGTTTTTTGAATATGGTCAAGTTATTCAAAAAGAAACCCAAGCACAAGAGCAAGATACCCTTAACCTAAAGGGTATAGGGGCAAGTTTACTTTGGACCCACCCCAGCAATTTTTCAGCGAGTATTGATATCGCGCGCCGAATTGGTGACAACCCATTAGCGGATGAAGCTACCGGTAATGATAGCAATGGCTCAAAAACACTTTGGCCGGTATGGATCAGTGTGTCTAAGCATTTTTAAGCAACTAATACATCGTACTTTAGAAAATGGTAGCTAGAAAAAATAGGCATCCGCCAAGTAGGCGAACCAGTATTGAGGTTTTCGAATTATGAAACGAGCGTCATTAAATCATGTGTTTCGCTGTGTTTGGAATGCGACTTTAGGTGTTTGGGTGGTTGCGTCGGAAAAAACCAAAGCCAAGAAAAAACATTCTCTTTGTGCGGCAGTAGGTGTGGTGGCTTCGTCGTTAGTGGGAGGTGTTCAGGCGGCTGATCGATTTGATCCGAACATCCACCTGCCGCCGCCGCAAACAGTCGTTTCGCAAGAAATCGATGCAACGACTTTGCCTACCGGCGGAAAGGTTACGCATGGCGATGTTTCGGTTTCACAAAGTGACAACGCACTCAATATTCATCAGGCTTCTGACCGTGCCATATTAAGCTGGGAATCATTCAGCATTGGTCGTGATGCCAGTGTAAATTTCCAGCAAAACAGCGAGTCGTCGGTTGCGCTTAATAGAGTACTGGGTAATGATCCATCGCTTATTTATGGCTCGTTAACTGCCAATGGGCAGGTTTTTTTGTTAAATGCAAATGGCATAACCTTTGGTGCGGGAAGCAGGGTTAATGTGGGTGGTTTAGTCGCAACAACAAGCGATATTGCTGATGAAGATTTTATCGCTGGAAATTATGATTTTACCAGTCATGGCAATGAAAATGGCGTATTAAACCAAGGGGATATTTCTGCGCATGGCGGCTATGTTGCACTACTCGCTCCAACGGTAGAAAACGAAGGCGTTATTAGTGCCATGCTGGGTAGCGTCGCCCTGGCTGGTGGCGAAAAAGTCACATTGAATATTGTAGGCAACGATTTAATTTCTATTGCGGTTGAACCGAGTACCGTTAATCAATTGATTGCTAACCGACATTTAATTCGTGCTGAAGGTGGCAAAGTATTTATGTTGGCTTCTGCGGCACAAAGTCTTATTGAAAGCGCAATTCCTATTGAAGACCGCGAAGCGGATGCGTTAGTGGCCAACGAAGATGGTTCCTTTAGCCTAACCTCTCAGGCTGGTTACGTAATCGCAGGTGAGGTGGACATTTCCAGCGGTAATGGCGGAGTTACACAAATCTCTGGAATGATAGATGTTTCCAGTGATGCTGTTGGCGGGAACATTGGCGGCCATGTAGAAATTACGGGAAGCGAAGTAATAGTGGAATCCAGCGCAACGATCGATGCCTCTGGTCGCAATGGCGGCGGTACTGTGTTAGTCGGTGGCGATTTTCAGGGGACTAACGCCGATGTACTGAATGCCGAAACAACTCGTGTTGCAAGCGGCGCAACCATTCAGGCAGGCGCACGTGAAAACGGTGATGGTGGTCGCGTCATTGTTTGGGCCGATGATCACACACATTATCGGGGTGATATTTCAGTACGTGGCGGTGATACCGCTGGCGATGGTGGTTTCGTAGAGGTTTCTGGTAAAGAAACATTATATTTTGATGGTATGGTCGATGCGGGAGCAAACAATGGTGAAGGCGGCTTATTGTTGCTTGACCCTAAAAATATTGTAGTGACATCAGGTGGCAGCGCAGCCCTTACCGATGTCGATGAGTTTACAGATACACCTGCGGGTGATAGCAATATCGATGCGGATACCATAACGGCTCTTAGCAATACTGGAACCAGCGTTACGCTACAAGCGAATAACGACATTACCATTCAAGAGACAATCATTACTATCGGTGGTGGTGATGGTGGAACCCTAACATTTCAGGCTGGGCGCAGTATTTCCGTAGAGGCGCTGATATCTTCTGATAACGGCGATATAAATTTTGTTGTTAACGATGATGCCGCAGATGTCGGTAATAGAGATGCTGGTGTTGCGTCTTTTGTTAATTATGGATTAATCAATGCAGGGCTAGGGTCAGTAACGATTACCGGAGATGATGCTGCAGCGGATAATCAAATTAACATTTCCACGGGCAGTATTATCGCCGACACTTTGACGGTGACACATTCTGAAACAGATGTTGGCGGCAGTCTCACGCTTGGTGGTATTACAATCGGTGATTCAGCGACGTTTAATGCCCTCACCGGTGATGTCAATATTACCAATACGACAGCTGATGGAGCCGTGCGTATTCAAGGCACTACTTCTATTACAACGGCCGGTAATGTTGATATTCAGGGTGAAAGCACGGATATGGAGATACTGCAAGTTACTGCAAACAATGTAACTTTGTATGATAAAAAAGCTATTCGGTTAGGCACTTCAGTAGTTTCGGGGGATTTACTGCTGGACATTGTCGGGCCTGTTGGTGACACAGGAATAATAACGGTTGTCGGTGATACGTTTATAGCAACTACCGCCGGTGGTTTTGGTATTACCCCTTCTGATATTGATCTGGGTAGTTACGCTCATGACTTCAGTCAGGTTGTAGTAGATCAGGACGCTTCAGGGAATTCAGCTTATTTCAGAGATGCCAATTCGATAATTATTGGTGGCACGTTTGCGGATGACCTTTCCATTACCACTGCTGGTGATATGAGAGATTATACACCGGCGGAATTAACGGCATTTGTAGACCCTACATTTACCAGTACACGAACAATTGACGTGAGTGCAGTGGGGCCAATAACATCAATTTCTAATGCCATGTACACAAGCCTGAATGCGGGCGCAAGTGGCAATATAACGTTTGATCATGCCGACAATGATTTTGGCCAAATAAGTATTGGTAATGCCAACAACGTTCTTATAAATGATGTTGATGATGTTGAAATTTATGCAACAGACGTTCAAGGAAGTTATAGCCTGACGGCAGGCGGCGCCATTTGGTTTGACTATGCCGAGACGGTTGTTGTAGATGCAGGTTTTACAATAAGTAACACGGCAGGCAATATTTATTTGGAAAATTATGCTGATATAACGGTTGGAGGCGATTTTTCAATTACGTCGGATGTGGGATTGTTTTACACCGGGTTCGATTCTGATATTACCGTTAACGACGGTGATTTAATAATTTCGTCTGCTTCGACAATTACCTTGGGTGAAGATTCTAATATTGATGTTAATGATCTTGATGTTTCTGGCACTGATGGTCATTTAGATTTTACTGCCGGCGGCACTATCACTCAAAATAGCGGCATTAATGATGATGGCACCATTACCGTTGATGGTACTTCTGACTTTACGGTGACTGCTGCAGACAGCGATTTACTAATTGGTGAAAATGGCAATAATTTTGCTGGCACTGTCACAATGGACGCGACCGGATTGGGCAGCTATCGTGATGTTGATTTCCGCAATGAAAATGCAGGCAACGCGGTACTTTCCGGGTTAGAAAGCGCGGGTACTTTACGCAATGTTACATTATATTTTGACAATGCTACCTCAGTAAATTTACCCGGTATGACCATTACGGAAGATTTAACCGTAGACGTTCCGAATGGTGCGGTTACCCAAGCAAATGAACTAATTGTTAGTGGTGATTCGTATTTTGATATTGATTCTGCTGAAGATCTTACGCTAACCGATGCCGACAACGATTTTAACGATATTATTGTTGAGCAAGCCAATGATTTCTCATTGGTTGAGACCGATGGATTCAATTTTTATTCATATAGTGAAAGTGGCAGTTGGCGCGGTACCGATTTAACTGGAAACTTAACGGTTACAGCGGGCGGTAATGTAACTCAAACAAACAGTCCCTATGGTGTGCGAGTCGATGGCTTGGCAAGCTTTACCTTGGGGGTAAATAACCTTACGTTAAATAACACCGACTATAATCAGTGGAATCAATTGCAATTTGTTTCTGCTAATAATGTGTTGCTACACACAGAGACTGATCTTGAAATTTTAACGTCTACCGTTAGTGGCACCTTTGAGTTGTATTCCGGCACATCCTCTTTGGATATTACGCAAGGTGGGGGAGCAACGCTAACTACGGGCGGGAATACCACATTCCGCTTTTTTGACAGTATTACTTTAACCAACACCGGTAATAGCCTCGGTGCTTTGTATGTTGATGACAACAGCTCTTCTAGCTATGGCGGTACTACGGCAATTACAGAGGACGATGCTATTACCCAGTACGCAGCCTGGGAAACATTTTACGATGCAATTGTACTGGTTACTGAAGATGACCAAGCCATAACGTTAGATCAGACAAGCAACTCATTCGGCAATATGACCATTACACAGGTCAATAACGGCGCGGGATCTGCTGGCGCTGTTTCTATTAACGAAAACAATCATATTACGCAGGGGGGTGCCTGGACGACACATGGCAATACCACATTATCCACCACTGGCCGTACATACGATTTAACATTAACCAACACCTCCAATGTGTTGGGTGATTTACAAGTTTCAGTAGATGATGTCACGCTTAATGAAAATGATAACATCACAGATTTTGCCGCATGGACAACAGATTTAACGATTTTAAATGCCTACGCTTCAGGCGTGTCTGGTGATGGCAATATTGTTTTAGACGAAGCCGGTAATGTGATGGGTGACTTACAGCTCACCGCTCAGGATGTCACTATTACTGAAAATAGTGCCATTACCGATTACACCACCTTATGGAATACGCCTGGCACCGTTATTCTTAATGCAGGTACAGCAGCAATAAGTCTCAACGATACGGATAATATTCTGGGTGATATTGATATTAACGGTTCACCTTCATCCGTATTGATTACGGAAAACAATGACATTACTCAGTCTGGTTCGTGGGTAGTTGGTGCGGCACCTGTAACGTTAAATGCCCGCGCAAATGATATTTTACTAACCGAAAGCGGCAATACTCTAGGCAACATTGCCATTACTATTGTCGACGGTACTCCTACCTCTGTGACGATCACCGAAGATGCTACCATTACACAGGCTTCTGCTTGGGTGATTGCTGGCGTACCTGTGACTTTAAACGCTGAAAACAGTAATACGATTACCGTCACGAATGCATCGAATGTCATGGGTAACTTAATTGTAACCGGTGGTGCAGTAAATATTACTGAAGCGGACAATATTACAGATGGTGCGGCATGGACAACCACCGGTGATACGACTCTTAATGCCGGTAGTACCGGCAGTACCAGTATAATTTTGGATGATGCCAGCCACGTATTAGGTGATTTGGCTTTCGGTGGTATTCCGCAAGCCGTCACCATTACTGAGAACGACGACATAACCCAAGCTTCGGCATGGAGCTTGGAAAATACGCCTATTGTGTTATCCGTATCAGATAATAACGACATAATTTTAAGCCAGACCGCCAATTTATTGGGTACTCTCGATTTAACCGCCGGCGGAACAGGGAATGTGACAGTTGTTGATACCAACGCGATTACTGATTCCGGTGAATGGACGGTTGGCGGCACGGCTGCGTTAACTGCAAATAACGGCGGCACGTTACAAGATATTGTTTTGGATGCAGCAGGCCCAGCGGGCACTATAGGTACATTGCAGATTGTTCAGGCCGCCGATGTAGATGCCAGTGTGGATGTCGATACGCTGCAAGTGGATGCCGCAACTAACGTCACCTTAACGGACTCGGATGAGGTTGATGTAAACACCTCGTCGGCAACCGGTTTAATCACCATAGATGCAGATGGTCATATCACCCAATCGGGTGCTATCACCGCCAGCCAGTTGTTGCTGGTGGGAGATGGTTTTGCAACGTTAAATAATGTTGGCAACGACGTTACCAGTTTGGCCGCAGGTTTTACTGGCGGCGCCTTACAGTATACAGATGCCAATAACTTCGCTCTTACAACAGTAGGGGGAACCAATGGTATTGGGATTGGTGCCAATGATATTACCCTAACCTCCATTGCTGGCTCAGTAACCGGTTTACTTGATGTTAGTAATTCTTCTA
The DNA here is from genome assembly GCF_014211975.1 of Teredinibacter haidensis. Classification (NCBI taxonomy): domain Bacteria; kingdom Pseudomonadati; phylum Pseudomonadota; class Gammaproteobacteria; order Cellvibrionales; family Cellvibrionaceae; genus Teredinibacter; species Teredinibacter haidensis. The sequence continues at coordinate 2,261,530 of NZ_CP060084.1, read as the reverse complement.
CGTCTTTAACCGTAGCTACCGGCGCGGCGCTAGTCCTGCCGAATATGGTCATTGATGGCTTTCAGGATTACACCGCAGGTGGGCTGGGTATTACACTTGGATCAAATATACAGAGCACATCTGCAGGTACGATTAGCTTCCACAGTAATGTGGTAGCAAATGCTGATCTTACGATTCAAAGCACGGATTCCAATATCTCTTTTGACGGCACCTTCGACGGTGGCGGCAATATTATAACCGTCAACGCCGGAACCGGTACCAATACCTTCACGGGTGCTGTCTCCAATATGGGGGCTACTGGTGATGCACAAACAGCATTTAATTTAACCGCAGGGGGCACTGGCTCAACGTTCCTCAGTACCTTAGGGGCAAATAATGGGGTTACCGCTACCGGGCCGGTAATTTTCAGAGACGATGTAACCTTGGACAACGGTACGGTAGGCTCTACCTTTGCCGGCCAAGTGACACTGGGACGTGCAGGGGGTATGAACCTTTCCGGTTTCGACACCCTAAGATTTAGCGGTGGCGTGGTATTAGAAAATGGCCCAGCAGAAATAAACTCTAACAATAGCCTGCTTACCTTCGAGAACAACGCCATTCAAGGGCCCTATGACCTAACGTTAGATTCCGGAACAGCCCAGCTGTACGGCTTGGATTTAGTCAACTCTGATATCACCGCCTTGGATGTAACGGCACAGTTACTCACTATAGCTGCCAGTGGTTTGGTGATTGATGGTGCGCAAACTTTCACGGCAACCGGCGGCACAGATATTCAGCTACTAGGTAATGTGGAAAGCACCTCTGCGGGCGCGATTACCTTCAACTCTCCTGTGGATATGCTCAACTCGGCAACGCCTGCCAGGGCCATTACAAGCGTCGACTCTGCTATTAATTTTAATGATAGCGTTGACGGACCCCTCGACCTCACTGTGAATTCCGGCACGGCTGCCACAACATTTACCGGTGCGGTCGGCGGTGATTCCGCCATTGGTGATGGTGCAGGAGCATCTCTAATATTGCTGGGTTCAGGTGATACGGTATTTGTCTCAACCCTAGACGCGAATTCGGGTATCACGAGCGTTGGTGACGTGACTTTTAACGGTGATGTCACACTGGATGACGGTGATACGGCGTCCAGTTTGGGCGGCAGTGTTATTTTTGATGGTATTACTTTTGATGGCTACGATGGCTTAACCGTTGCTGGCGCCGTAACGCTCTCAACCAGTGCGGTTACCATAAACACCCATGATGGTGATTTGGATATTCAGAGCACCTTAAATGGTTCACAAGATTTAAGTGTGGATGCTGGTGCTGGCGCTGTGACCTTTACCGGTGCCGTGGGCGGTACCACGGAAATAGGCGATGGAACCGGGGCGGCGATGAGTATTGCATCAACAGCTGCTGTGGATTTCCAGTCAACTGTTGAGGCTAACAGCGGTATTGTTGCCAGCGAGGCGACAGGTTCAGTCACTTTCCAGAATGACGTCACATTAGCTGACGGCGATACGGCCACAAACCTTGCGGGCGATGCTGTGTTTGACGGCTTAATCTTTACAGGTTACGACGGCTTAACCATTGGAGGCGATACCACACTGTCTGCCGCTGCCGTAGCTTTCAATACCAATAATGGCGCTGCTTTTTTCACCGGGACCACGGACGGCGCTCAGGACTTAATTATTAATGCAGGTTCCGGCGCTGTAACCTTCAACGGGGCTGTTGGCGCTGGTGTAGGTACTGAAATAGGTGACGGTACTGGGGCTGCCATTACCGTTGCCACTTCCAATACCTTGGAATTCACCAGCACCCTAGAAGGTAATTCTGGCTTGGTGGTTTCCAATGCTGGAGGGAATGCCATTTTGCGCGGTGATGTCATCTTAGGCGATGGTGATACAGGCAGTAATTTTGCGGGTACCGTGACATTGGATGGCCTGACTTTTACGGGCTATGACGGTTTTAATATTGATGGCGCAGCAACCTTGTCAACGGCGGCTGTCGCGATAGACAGTAATGGCGGAGCGCTAGATTTTGGCAGCACAATTAATGGAACACAAAACCTCTCTCTCACTGCAGACACAGGTTCCATTAGCGTTAGTGGCGCTGTTGGTCAAACCAATGCTTTAAGTGATATCACCATTAATGCTGCAGATGCCGTAACCTTCAGCGCTGTAGTTTCGTCAGCCAATTTTGATCAAACAGTTACTGGCACGGGGGCCTTTACTTTGGATGGCTTGCTCACGGCAGAAACAGGCACTGTTACGCTTGATGCTGTGGGCCTCGACCTAAATGCTGGGATTATTACCTCTGGCCAATTAATAGATTTGAATGCCGGTGCAGGTGGTATCGATTTAGCCGCCGGTCAGGCTTTAACAACCACCGCCGCCGTTAACACGGGTGCAGTTTCTGGTGCGGTGGATATTGACAGCAACGGTTCCGTGAGTGTTGCAGGTGATATAGACACCCAAGGTGCAACACATGTGTCGACCACGGGCAGTGAGGGCGGCGCCGTTACCCTGGATGTGAGTGGTGGTGCATCAACTATCACACTCGCAGGGGATATTACCACTTCGGGTGGTGCCACTTCGGATGCAACCGCGGACGGTGGTGATGCCGGAAATGTCGCCGTGAATACCGCTGGCGGCAACATTAATGTACAAAATATTGCAGTTACTGGCGAGGGCGGCATCGCGGGTGGGTTTGGCTCTCAAGGTGCAGGCGCAAACGTTACTTTCTCCGACTCGGTAGCACTGCAAACTGGCGCTGCAACGATTAACTCTGGAGATTCCACCGGTAATATTACTTTCTCCGGAACCGTTGATGGTACACAAAACCTCAGTCTAACCGCGGGCACAGGCAGTATTGATTTTGATGCTGCGATTGGTAATAGCACCGCGTTGAGTGCGTTAGCCATTGTTTCGGCAGCAAATACCACTTTGGATAGCACCCTAGATGCTGTCAGCTATACGCAAACTGCAGGCTCAGGCACCACCACATTCTCTGGATTAACTACGCTCAGTGGCGGCTTTGATTACACCGGCCAAAACCTCACAATGAACGCCGCAATGAACGCGACTGGCACCGCGGAAGTTACGCAGACCGGCACCTTCACGACGGGCATAAGTGGGGATATCAGTGCCGACGCAGGCTTTACACAAAATGGTGCCGGCAGCAACAGCCTCGCCGGTGATGTGGTGACCAACAACAACGGAATTAGTTTTGCCACCGCGATTTCATTAGTGGGCGATGTGCTTATGAACAGCGGCGCTGGAGTGGGCGATATTGTGCTTACTCCTACCGTGGATGGCGGTCAAAACCTCAGCCTAACGGCAGGTAGCGGCGATGTAACTTTGAGCGCGAATGCGGGTAGCAGCACTAAACTCACTAGCTTGAGCGCATCGGGTGCGGATATCAGCTTAAGCGATGTCGAGAGCACGGGCACGCAAACCTATACCGCCAGCAACTCAATCACCACAAATAGCAGCTATACCTCCGAAGGGGCGGCCATCACTTTTGCTGGCGACCTCATTGCCGAAGACGCGCTAACGCTAAGCACCACAGCGAATGCCGCGGGCGGAGCGACCATCACCTTTGGCGGTACTTTGAACTCAGCCAACGCCGAAACGAATGATGTCACCCTTACGGCAGGTACCGGAAATATAGATTTTGACGGTGCAGTGGGTGGGACAGATGCGTTGCGTGACCTATTGGTTAATTCTGCAACTAATGTGACCGCTGACGCTACGCTGGCGGCATCCAGTTATACGCAAACGGCGGGTTCTGGCACCACGACGTTTTCGGGCGCAGTGGCTTTAGGTGACTTGTTCAGTTTTACCGGGCAAAACCTCACAGTAAATGCTTTGCTCGGCACAACCAACGGTACTTCCGTCGTTAATGCGGGCACTTTCACCACAAGCGCATCTGGCGACATCAATGCGGGTGCAGCCTTTAGTCAAACGGGCGCTGGAGCGAATAGCCTGGCGGGCGATGTCACCACCACAAATGATGACCTGAGTTTTTCAACAGCAGTAACGCTTACCGGTGATATCGCGCTGGCTACCGGTGCTGGTAACGGAACTATAACACTCGGCAGTAGCGTCAACGGGGCGCAGGCGCTTACCCTAACGGCGGGTACGGGGGACGCAACCTTAAGCGGCGACGTTGGCGCTGCGTCTCCACTTTCCAGTGTTGCAATTTCAGCAGCAAACATTGACCTACAAGACATAACCTCGGCTGGCGTGCAAACCTATACCGCCACCAGTGCAATCACGACCAACAGCACCTACTTAAGTGAGGGTGGCGCTATTACCTTTGCGGGCGATGTAATCGCTGCAGACGCCTTAGTGGTGGATACCACAGATAATGCAAACGCCGGGGCAGCCATTGCATTCAATGGCACAGTCAACAGCGCAACCGGTGAAAGCAACGCCGTGACGCTGACGGCAGGCATCGGCAATATTGATTTTGATGCGGCTTGGGGAGCGGTTGATGGCATGGGCGCTGTAGTAATCGGCTCTGCTGCCAATGTCACTTTAGATTCCACCTTTAACGGCGCAAGCCTGGTGCAATCTGCCGGTACAGGTACAACGACATTGGTTGATAACCTAACTACCCGTGCGGTAGCCGGTGTCAATATTACCAACACCAACATAGTATTAGACGGTTTAACTATTGATGCTCAAACCGGTGACGGTGCAGTGCGCATGGCTGGTGCAGTCACCCTGAATGACGACCTTACCGTTTCACGTGGTGCCGGTGCCGTTACCTTTACTTCTACTTTGGATAGTCAAGCGGCAGAAACCAATAACCTCACAATTGATGGCACGGGTGGTGGTTCTGTTGCCTTTACGGGCGCGGTAGGTAACAGCGTTGTTTTGGATACTGTGCTCATTCGTGATGCCTCCGCAATAACTGCAGGCAGCTCCATTGCTGTTACTAACTTCGGTTTCGAAGCCTCCAGTGATGTCACGTTAACCAATGCCGGCAATGATATCGATATTTTGGCTGCGACTCTTTCGTCTGACGCCGCTCTTACGTTTGTTGACGCCGACAGCTTAACCATTGGTGATATCAGTGATATTTCTGGCCTAAACGATGGCGCAGGCGCCTCCAATGTCACACTGTCTGTAGGCGGTTTACTGGATCAGTCTATTGGCTCTTTGATTACGCTCGATGGTAATTTAACGATTGATACCACCGCATTTGATGCCGCGAATGTTTCTGTCACCAATGCGGATGCCGGAGGAACCGAGCTGGGCAACACCTATGTGAGCGGTGATTTTACGCTGGATTCCAGCGGTGATATTACTCAAAGCACGGGTGCCTACTTGCGGGTCGGGGGTGACTTCACCTTGCCTGCTGGCGAGTTTATAGAGGGTGGCACCAGTAGTAATTTCTTCGCTGGAGGAAGTGGGGTAGCAGCAGCAAATGAGATTCGTCTTAACGGTGTTATTTCATTGGAAATGGTGGGTAATGACCTACGCGCAACGGATCATAATCTCAACGTTGAAACCGTTATAGAAGCAGATTTGGCGGGCGGTGTGCTGGTGATTAGTGATGCGGGTGGAGAAAGCATTACATCGGCTGCCGATGTAGCTGCGGTAACACTGACCAATGACAACCTCATTACCGGTGCCCTGAGTATTACAACAGACGGCATTTATGCGACCGGCGGGGTCACTAATGAAACGGGAATATTGCAAACGACTGCTCTGGATTTACCCGACGATATATCGTTCATAGTGCAACAAAGTGCCTCAAATACCGATGGCAGTATTGTTGCCGGTGAGGGCCTCTTTGTGCTTGATGATGCCGCTAACGTGTTTGCCGGCACAGTGAATATCGATACAGAAAATATGAATGCCCAGCTTGCCGGGGAAGGCAGCGGTGCAACGGCAATTCAATTAGGGAATATCGAGGCGGCACAGCTCCTTCTCGATGTTACCCAAGGTGCAACGCAGGCTGCGAGTACGGATATTCGCGCGGATGAACTGGTTGTTCGAGGCTCTGGCGCTGTGCTGTTAGATGGCGCTAACCGAATCGACGATTTCGCAGCCAATGTGAGTGATGCGTTCACATTAAATATCAGCCAAACCTACACAGGCGCTCTCACCACTGACGTTGTTTCAATCAACCCGTTTGATGCCGGTGGCGCCGTTTCGGGAATTGTTACCAGTGATGACGCAGTGAATATTTCCAGTGGCGTTAACCTGGATATTACTGAAGCCATTAATTCTGGTACGGCTCGAACCACAATTACAGCAACCAATGATCTGGATATTTTCCTCTGTAGCGCTGCATCGACTTGCAATTCCGGTTTGAATATTAATAACACAGAGTTGGCTCTTGTCTCGGCGGGTGCAACTCGGTTCGTATCACAAGATGACGAAGATATTTACCTTTCAGGAATAACAGAAGCTGGAACACTCAATACCGGTTTAGTGGAATTGATTAGCGCCGATGATATCGCCTTTGCGACAGTGGGCGGTGCAGGTACACCCGGGGATAACGTGTTTACCAGTGGAATTGATGCCGCTGCCAATGGTGATGTAACGGTATCTCAAACAATAGCAACCAATGGCGCTCAGCTCGATCTTTCTGGCTTGACGGTGCTCGTTGATGACGGTGCAACACTCGATGCAGAAGGCGGTGATATTACCCTGGTAGGAGATCGTAGTGGGTTTGGCTCAGGTTACGGGGTAAAAATTGACGATGCTACAGCGGGTACTACCACGGTTCGAACCAGTGGTGCTGGTAGCATTACTATTACAGGCACAGGCGGTTCTGTATCAAGCTCGCAAAATGCCGGTGTTGCTATTGGTAGTGTTTCGCTAGGCGATCGCACATCGGTGTTAATAGAAACCGAGCAAGGCAATATTTCTATTACCGGCACAGGCGGTGTTTTTGATGCCATGCTCGCTCAGGATGAAACCACCTCATTAGGCGTTTGGGTTTCCTCTTCAACGCTGCAAACCACTGACGGTGGCGACATCACCATTGTGGGTACCGGGTCTACGAGTTCCACTAGCGAATACGGCGACCGAGACGGTATCTCCGTTGAAAACGATGTTTTGATTAATACTTTTGTTTCCGTCGGTGCGCCCGTCGGCTCATATGGTGCTATCTCCCTTACGGGCACATCCTACGGCTCTGGCGAAGGTGTCGACTTTGATGATACTCCAGATGTAGAGATTGTTGCCGCCACAGGTGGGTTAACCGTTATTGGTGATAATGTCGATGCCAACGGATCGGGCAGGGGAATAGATGGCGACGAAACCATACTGGATTCACGCGGTGGTGCAATTGTGCTGACTGGCAACGGTAGTGGTGCATCCGGTGACGGTATCCAACTTGAAAGTGCGACTATAGGATCCGCCACCACAACTTCAGTGACCATAACAGGCACTGCGGAAGGTGCTAGCGGAGATTCGGACGGTGTCGACTTTGATACCAACAGCCTCACTTCTGCAGGTGCTGTATCGATAACCGGAATAGGGCTTGCTGATGGTGACGGAATTGATATTGACGACTCCTATGGCGCTGACACCTTTATCAATGCGGCCAGCCTCACACTCACCGGTAGCGCTGTTGATGGTACAGCCGTCGATATTGATAACCTTCAAGCGACTACGACTGCGGGTGACATTCTCATCGAGGCAGATTCTACTAACGCGGATGGTGTTTTTCTCAGTGATTCCACGCTAATTTCTGCCGCAGACTTCCGCATAAAAGGGGTTGACGGCAGCAGCACAGTGGATGCCGCTCAAGGGGGTACCGATGGTGTCGGCATTGAAAACACCGATATCTACGCCGAAGCTACTGTTCGCATTGTCGGGGAAGGTGGTGACCATGGGGTGTGGGTAGACAGTGCATTTGCGGGTGAAGACCCAATACACATAGGTTCTGGTACTCCCGGTGCAACAACCTACACCACAGACAGCATCACGATTATTGGCACCGGAACAGCCGAAGCGGGAGTCCTAATTGATGAATCCAATACCCTAGATAGCCACACCTTCGCGGCCGGCAGTGTGGATATTCAAGGAACGTCTACGGGTGGTAACGATGTCGAACTAGCTGACTTGGATATAGACACCACAAATGGCGCTATCTTCATACAAGGTGATACTCAAGTTTCCGGCGGCTTGGACTTCAATACAGATACCGGCGCGGGCGATATTAGCTTCGACGCTACTCTAAACGGCACCGCTGATATTGTACTCGCTGCGGGAACCGGCGGCGTTGACCTGCAGGGCGATGCCGGATCTACCACCGCACTTGCCAGTGTTACCGCTTTTGCTGCAACTATCACTCTAAACGATGTAACCACCAGCGGTAACCAGTCTTACACCGCAGCAAGTATTACCACAAATAGCCGTTACGTTACCGAAGGCGGCAGTCTTTCCTTTGCCGGTAATCTAACGCTTAACGATGCAATGAGCGTGGACACCACCAATAGCGGTGCCGATGCCGCCGGAGCGAACATCACCTTTACCGGCACAGTGGACAGTCAAGCCAGCGAAGCTAATGACATGACATTAACAGCTGGTACCGCTGGCGACGTTGATATACAAGGTAATGTTGGGCAGGCAAGCAACGGTGCACTTGGAGCACTGCAAGTAGTCTCTGCCAACCAAGTGGATATGCAGAATATTGTGGCCGGCAGTCTAAGTGTGATGGCTGCCAATATTGATTTGAACTCAACCACCTATGATGCCAATACTGGGGCAATTAGCCTAAATGGCAGTATTGACTTGGACTTAGGTGCGGCAACCGCAAGCCTAACCACAGCAAATCAAAATATCACAATAGGTAGCGTCAGCGACGCAGGTTCAGACAGTGCGCTTAGCTTCGATGCCGGCTCTGGTGTACTTGCGGCCAGTGGTGTTACCGGTGTAACCACCTTGTCTGTAGCGCAAACTGGTGGGGCGAGTTTCTCTGGGGATGTTGCAGCAACCACCGTGACACTTACAGATACTGCGGGTGCCATTGTCTTTAATGGTGACTTGGCTGCGGATACTCTGAATACCGCAGCACAGGGTTACAGTGTTTCACTATTGGGTGGTGCAACGGTAAACACGGATACCACCTTCTTAAACACCGGCGCGGTCACCCTGGGTGACGCCGACACCGATAGCACAACCTTTAGCGGCGGATTGGATACCACCGCCGCCTCGGGTACCACCGTGGCCGGTAGCGTGGCCACCACCGATACCCAAATGGATTTGGGTGCCGTGACTCTGGCTGCGGATGCCGCATTAACCTCGGGTTCTGCCGCCATCAATGTGGCTTCCGTAACGGACGGCGCCAGCAGCTACTCTCTCGATTTGGGTGATAGCACACAAACCGGCACGATCACGGTTGCCGGCAACCTCACCGTCAATGACTTAGACACATTCGCGAGCGCCTATGACCTGATTCTTAACGGCGCAGCGAACCTTGTGGATACCGACACCACAACCTTGAATACCGGTAACGTAACGCTGGGTGATGCCGACACCGATAGCACAACCTTTAGCGGCGGATTGGATACCACCGCCGCCTCGGGTACCACCGTGGCCGGTAGCGTCGCCACCACCGATACCCAAATGGATTTGGGTGCCGTGACTCTGGCTGCGGATAGCTCATTAACCTCGGGTTCTGCCGCCATCAATGTGGCTTCCGCAACGGACGGCGCCAGCAGCTACTCTCTCGATTTGGGTGACGGCACACAAATCGGCACGATCACAGTCGCCGGTAATTTAACCGTCAATGACTTAGACACATTCGCGAGCGCCTATGACCTGATTCTTAACGGCGCAGCGAACCTTGTGGATACCGACACCACAACCTTAAATACCGGTAACGTAACGCTGGGTGATGCCGACACCGATAGCACAACCTTTAGCGGCGGATTGGATACCACCGCCGCCTCGGGTACCACCGTGGCCGGTAGCGTGGCCACCACCGATACCCAAATGGATTTGGGTGCCGTGACTCTGGCTGCGGATGCCGCATTAACCTCGGGTTCTGCCGCCATCAATGTGGCTTCCGTAACGGACGGCGCCAGCAGCTACTCTCTCGATTTGGGTGATAGCACACAAACCGGCACGATCACGGTTGCCGGCAACCTCACCGTCAATGACTTAGACACATTCGCGAGCGCCTATGACCTGATTCTTAACGGCGCAGCGAACCTTGTGGATACCGACACCACAACCTTGAATACCGGTAACGTAACGCTGGGTGATGCCGACACCGATAGCACAACCTTTAGCGGCGGATTGGATACCACCGCCGCCTCGGGTACCACCGTGGCCGGTAGCGTCGCCACCACCGATACCCAAATGGATTTAGGTGCCGTGACTCTGGCTGCGGATAGCTCATTAACCTCGGGTTCTGCCGCCATCAATGTGGCTTCCGTAACGGACGGCGCCAGCAGCTACTCTCTCGATTTGGGTGACAGCACACAAACCGGCACGATCACGGTTGCCGGCAACCTCACCGTCAATGACTTAGACACATTCGCGAGCGCCTATGACCTGATTCTTAACGGCGCAGCGAACCTTGTGGATACCGACACCACAACCTTGAATACCGGTAACGTAACGCTGGGAGATGCCGACACCGATAGCACAACCTTTAGCGGCGGATTGGATGCCGCCGCCGCCTCGGGTACCACCGTGGCCGGTAGCGTCGCCACCACCGATACCCAAATGGATTTAGGTGCTGTGACTCTGGCTGCGGATAGCTCATTAACCTCGGGTTCTGCCGCCATCAATGTGGCTTCCGTAACGGACGGCGCCAGCAGCTACTCTCTCGATTTGGGTGACAGCACACAAACCGGCACGATCACGGTTGCCGGCAACCTCACCGTCAATGACTTAGACACATTCGCGAGCGCCTATGACCTGATTCTTAACGGCGCAGCGAGCCTTGTGGATACCGACACCACAACCTTAAATACCGGTAACGTAACGCTGGGTGATGCCGACACCGATAGCACAACCTTTAGCGGCGGATTGGATACCACCGCCGCCTCGGGTACCACCGTGGCCGGTAGCGTCGCCACCACCGATACCCAAATGGATTTAGGTGCCGTGACTCTGGCTGCGGATAGCTCATTAACCTCGGGTTCTGCCGCCATCAATGTGGCTTCCGTAACGGACGGCGCCAGCAGCTACTCTCTCGATTTGGGTGACAGCACACAAACCGGCACGATCACGGTTGCCGGCAACCTCACCGTCAATGACTTAGACACATTCGCGAGCGCCTATGACCTGATTCTTAACGGCGCAGCGAACCTTGTGGATACCGACACCACAACCTTGAATACCGGTAACGTAACGCTGGGAGATGCCGACACCGATAGCACAACCTTTAGCGGCGGATTGGATTCCGCCGCCGCCTCGGGTACCACCGTGGCCGGTAGCGTCGCCACCACCGATACCCAAATGGATTTAGGTGCCGTGACTCTGGCTGCGGATAGCTCATTAACCTCGGGTTCTGCCGCCATCAATGTGGCTTCCGTAACGGACGGCGCCAGCAGCTACTCTCTCGATTTGGGTGACAGCACACAAACCGGCACGATCACGGTTGCCGGCAACCTCACCGTCAATGACTTAGACACATTCGCGAGCGCCTATGACCTGATTCTTAACGGCGCAGCGAGCCTTGTGGATACCGACACCACAACCTTAAATACCGGTAACGTAACGCTGGGTGATGCCGACACCGATAGCACAACCTTTAGCGGCGGATTGGATACCACCGCCGCCTCGGGTACCACCGTGGCCGGTACTGTCGCCACTATAGACTCGCAGTTGGATTTGGGCGCAGCAACATTAACCGCGAATACGACTCTAGCCTCTGGTACAGCCAACTTAAATGTGAGCAGTACTTTGAACGGTGCGTATAACTTGCTTCTCAATAGTGCTGGCACAACCACTCTCGGTGGCAATGTGGGAGGTATGAGTGAGCTTGTTTCGCTAACAACCAATACTGGCGGTACTACGAATATTGGCGGCAGTCAGCTCTCCTTTAGCGGCGCCTTAACGTTTAATGATGCCGTGACGGTGGATACCGATACTGTGTTAATGGCGGGTTCAATCACCACTGGCTCAACTCTTTCTGCCGGGGTAAATAACCTAACCCTAACCACAGATGCCATGACTTTGGGAGGTAATGTTTCCGGCTCAGGCGACTTGGTTATCCAAAACGAAACGGCAGCTACCACCATTGGTTTGGCCGGTGGCGCAGGAACCCTCAACTTGGACGCAAGCGAATTTGGGTTCTTGCAAGACGGCTTCAATAGAATCACTTTCGGTAACGTGAACTCCGGCGCTATCACACTGGGCATTGGGGCGGGTAGCGTGACGCTCGCAGATACCACCGTTCTGAATTCTGCCGGTGCTATAAATGCTCCTGGCAGTCTTGTACTCAATGGCGATTCCCTGCAGGTGAGCGCTGGCTTAGACAGTGAATTATCTGACAGCATTTCTGGTACCGGTGATTTACAAACCGTCGGCGCGGGTGAGCTTAACCTTGCCGCAGCCAATACTTATGCCGGCCAAACGATTATCGGTGCAGGTGCATCTCTCAGCGTAACTAACACCAACGCTTTACAAGGCACCAGTGATATTGCCAACAGTGGTGATTTGGATGTTTCTGGCGCGAGCGATGTGGTCACAACATCACTTGCAGGTAATGGCAATCTAGATCTCGGCGGTGAATCCCTTACCCTGAGTAATAACGCTGGTGAAATATCGGGTGTGATTTCGGGTAGCGGTGGCAGCCTCGCACTGGATGGCGGCGCTTTAACTCTTTCAGGGGCCAACACTTACTCAGGAAACACCTATGTAAACGGTGGCACGCTTACGGTGAAGAATAACGCCGCATTAGGTACAGCAGATGGCAGCACTGCAGTGGCCGATGGCGCAACCTTGGTGTTAGATGGGACAAGCTCTGACCTTATCCTGGCAGACGCTTTAACGTTGAGCGGCACGGGTGCCGCTGGCGGAGGTGCACTGCGCAACCTAGCGGGTAACAACACCTTGAACGGAGCTGTCACTCTAGGTGGCGACACGCTGATTGAATCCGTCACTGGAGATATGAACTATGGCAGTACGCTAGATGGCGCAGGTGCAGTCACCGTGAACAGCTTAGATGCGGTAGTCTTTAGCGGTGTGATTGGAGGCTCAACAGCGCTCACCAGCCTAACCACCGATGCTGGTGGCAGCACTAGCGTTACAAACGTAACCACCGCTGGTGCACAGAACTACGGTGATAACGTTAGCCTCAATGGCACCTATACCACAACCGACGCCGATGTCAGTGTTGATGGCACAACCACGCTTGCCGGAGCAACAGATATTAATGCGGGTAGCGGTGATGTGACCTTAAGCGGAAATGTTAATGGCGCTCAGACTTTAGCGGTAAACAGCAGTGGCAGCACCACCTTCATTGGTGATGTGGGGGGCTCTACCGCGCTCACCAGCTTGACCACCGATGTCGGCGGCGATACCACCCTGCACAATGTGACCACTACCGGAGTACAAAACTACGGTGACGATGCGATCTTGGATGGCACCTACACGACAACCAACGCCATCTTAAGCGTGAGTGGTACAACAACCCTAAGCGGTGCAACCAATGTGAATGTGGGCAGTGGTGATGCGAGCTTCACAGGCGCTGTTGATGGCGCAGAAACGCTCACGGTCAATAGTAGCGGCAGCACAACCTTTAGCAGTGATGTCGGTGCAACGACAGCTTTAGCGAGTTTGAACACCGATGCCAGTGGTGATGTCAGTCTGCAAAATGTGACGACTACCGGTGTGCAAAGTTACGGTGACGATGCCAGCTTGCAAGGCACTTATACCACTACTAATGCCAACCTCTTTGTTGGTGGTATTACCAGCTTGGCCGATGACACGAGCGTTAGCACCGGCAGTGGCAACGTAAGCTTCACTGGTTCCGTAGACGGGGCGCAAACCCTAATGGTGAACAGCGCTGGCAGCACAACCTTTGCCAGTGATGTTGGTGGGGCAACCGCCTTAACCAGTTTGGTAACAGACGTGGGCGGCGATGTCAGCCTGCAAAGTGTGACTACCTCCGGCGCGCAGAGTTATGCAGACGACGCTACGCTTGACGGCGCTTACACGACTACCGATGCAAACCTGTCTATCGGGGGTAGTGCCAGCCTTGCCGGAGCAACTACAGTGAATGTTGGCAGTGCTGATGCCACCTTTATGGGTACTGTGGATGGTGCGCAAACCTTGGTAGTGAATAGCACCGGCAGCACCACCTTGATTGATGCGGTAGGCGGCACAACCGCGCTAACTAGTTTGGCTACCAATGCTGGCGGAGATGTGAGCGCACAAAGCGTGACCACATCAGGAGCACAAAGCTATGGCGAAGACGCAACCCTAAGCGGTAATTACACAACCACCAACGCTAATCTCACTGTGGCTGGCACAACCAACCTGGCTGGGGCGAGCAGCGTTAATGTTGGCAGTGGTGATGTGACCTTTACGGGTGCGGTAGACGGTGCTCAAACGTTAGCGGTGAATGGCAGCGGCGCTGCAACCTTTATCAGTGATGTGGGTGCTACCACAGCCCTAACCAGCCTGAGCACAAATGCGGGTGGTGAGGTGAGCCTGCAAAATGTGACAACCTCAGGTGCACAAATTTACGGTAATGATGCCACTTTGGATGGCACTTACACCACAACGGGTGCGAACTTTAATGTGTCGGGCAGTGTTAATTTAGCGGGAGACACCAACGTCACCACCGGTTCTGGTGATATTGGTTTTGATAGCACCATTGATGGTGCGCAAACCCTGCAAGCCACAACAACCGGTGACGTTACTGTGAGTGATGCCGCCGGTGGAATGACCGCCCTAACCAGTACCCATATTACTGGCGCTTCCATCTCTATTAGCGATGTGGATACAACGGGCACACAAACCTACACCGCGGGCACTATTGCCACCAATAGTACTTATCGCACCGACGGTTCAGCGGTTAACTTTGATGGCGACCTGACGATTAATGATGAGTTGATCGTTGATACCACCAACAACGCATCGGCTGGTGCCAACGTTCAAGTGACAGGCACATTGAATAGTCAGGCTTCTGAAGCCAACAACGTGACAGTGACGGCAGGAACAGGAACCGTTGCTTTTGCCGGTGACATGGGAGCAGGGGCAGATGGCGAGGTCGGTGACTTGTTGATTACCTCTGCGAGCCAAGCAGACTTAGCCGCCGTGAACGCGGCAAGCATAGATGTAACGGCCGATAATATCGACCTTAATGGCACCAGCTACCAGGCTTCCTCTGGCGAGATTGTTTTTAACGGCGATGTCGATTTGGATGCGGGGTCCGTGGCTACCACGATAATCGCCAACAACCAGGACATTACCTTTGAAAATGACGTGACCAGCGGCGCCAGCGGGGCCACATTAACGGCGAATGCTGGCACGGGCAATGTGGCTGGCCAGGGTGTACTTTCCGTACACAGTCTCAATGCCGCTGGCGATAGCGTTGTGTTTAACGATGAAAATAACTCTATTACTACTGTAACAGCTAACGTTGGCTCGGGCGGGTTGTCGTTGCGCAACAACGCGACACTTACCGTAGCGGCTGGTGGTGTAAGCAGCACCGGTGGCGACATTGATATGCGTAATAGTGCAGGCAACATGGTACTGGATGGTACCGTGAGCAATGCCGGTGCAGGTGACATTTTAATAGCCGCCGCCGATAACTTTATTAACAACGCTGGTGCCTCTGCGCTCGATACCAATACGGGTCGCTGGTTGGTGTACTCTTCCAACCCCGGTTTAGATACGCGCGGTGGCCTAACGCCAGATTTCAAGCATTACAACGCCGACCTCTTTACCGTTCTTCCCGGGTCAACCGACGGACAAAACGGATTGATTTACGAGGTATCGCCAGAAATAACAGTAGCCTTAACCGGCAGCGTTGAACGCATTTACGATGCGACAACCAATGCGCCGCTACTCGTCACCAATTATGACGCCACCAGCGGCGCTATTGATGGAGACGTAGTAACGTTGAACTTCCCAGCGAATGGAAATTTTGACACTAAAAATGTTGGCGAAGACAAAAACGTGACCGTCGACGGCCTACAAATTGTTTCCGTCAGTGACGGTAGTGCAGCTGTTTACGGCTACCAACTCAGCTCTTCATCTGCTAATGGTGATATTGGTATTGTCACTGCGGCGGACCTTATTGTTACCGGGCTGGTTGCTCTTGATAAAGAATATGATGGCACTACAGCCGCGCGTATAAACACGGCCGCTGCAAGTGCACAGGGTATTATTGGCGCTGATGACATTGCGTTTGTGAGTGCAACGGGTGCATTTGACTCGGAAGATGCTGCAACGGGCATTGGGGTTACCGCAACCAGTATTCTGCTTTCGGGTAACGACCGCAATAATTACCGGCTCGTGCCAGTGACTGGTTTGAGCGCAGACATTACGCCCAAAGTTCTGGATCTCACGGCTTCCGCTGAAAACAGAGTGTATAACGGCACCGTGCTAGCGACTCGTCAAGTGAGTCTGATTGGAGACTTAGTGAGCGGCGACGATGTCAGTTTTACCTTCAATGCTTCTTATCTTGATGCCAGCGCAGGCCAAAATAAATTTATCGACGTGACTGATATCACCTTGTCCGGCACGGATGCTGGGAACTACCGTGTGAGCGGAAACTCGCAAGCGTATGCGGATATCCTGCCCGCAGAGCTAACCGTTTATGTCAATAACGATGCTCGCTTTGTGACTGAAACAGACGCTATTGGCTACAACAGCGTGAGCTATGCCGGTTTCGTTAACGGTGAAACCAGCGATTTGTTATCCGGTAATTTGGTGATAGAGCGCGCTGGCACGCAAACCACTGCGGGCAACTATACCGATGTCTTGATCGGTACTGGGTTGGATGCGCAAAACTACCACATTACATACGAAGCTGGTGATTACCAGATTATTGGGGCCGATACGCTGCTTGTACGTTTGAACAATGCGAGCGCGACCTACGGCGTAACAGCGAGCTACGACCTAGCAGAGGCCCGCTACTTAGATGGCGGCAGCAATAGTATTGTGGACCTTACTTCTCAGGTAAGTATTACCGGAAATAACCTGAGCCTCGATGACGGTATTGGCGGGACTGCATCACTGACACTCAGTTTGCTTGGCGCTAGTAACAGTAGCGCCGGAGAAGTTAATACGGGTAGTTATGTTGTCGCCGCAACCGATATTCAATCTGACAGTGCCAACTTCAATGAGGTTTCTTTACTCGGTAACTTGAGCGTTACTCAGCGCGCGGTTACCGTCAGCGGCGTTGCAGCGCAAAGCAGAGAGTATGATGGTACAACCGATGCTGTTGTTGACCTTGCTGGTGTCGCTTTCAACAATATCGTAGTGGGTGACGACCTAGCGATAACGGCTACTGGCGAATTTACCGATAAAAATGCGGGTGATGACAAGCAAGTAGACATCACCAGTGAATACTCCGGTGCGGATATTGCCAACTACTTTATCACTGGCCAGGCGACAGCTTTGGCAACGATCACGCCGCGAGATTTAACGATTAATGGGGTGACAGCTGACAACCGAATCTATGACGGCACCACGGCAGTTTCCCTGAACACAGACAACATCTCTTACGCCGGACTCGTTGCAGGGGATGACCTGACTCTGAGCGTTACTGGCGCTTTCCGCAACCGCAATGTAGGCACTAACCGAGTGGTGGACCTCAGCAACTCGTACACTGGTGCAGATATCAATAACTACACCATTACCGGACAGTTAACGACCTCGGCAAATATAACGCCGAGGGATCTATTTCTGACCGGCACAACCGGGGAAGACCGCACATACAACGGTACCAACATATTAACCTCGGGCTTAGGATACGGTGAATTACTGGGTGTACTGCTTGATGATGAAGTGAATATTGTTGGTTTTGCAGAATACGATTCTGCCAACGCTGGCGCTCGAACAATCGAATTGGGAACTATTGCCCTAAACGGAGCGGAAAGCGGTAACTACTCCCTCAACTGGAGCGACGGTAGCGGCACCATCACACCAGCGACATTAACGGTAATAGCACAAAGCGATGCTAAGTTTGTGAGTGAAGCCGATAGCGCAGGGTATGGCGGAGCCGCATACCAAGGCTTTGTTAGCGGTGAAGATACCTCGGTGCTTTCGGGCTCGTTAGCAATTAATCGAACGAACTCAGGGGTTAACGCCGCAGGTAATTATGATGATGTGTTAGTGGCATCGGGCTTCACCTCAAGCAATTACACCATTAGTTACGTTGCCGGCGACTACAACATTGTTGCTGCGGATGAGTTACTTATCCGTTTTGGCGCTACCACGAATACCTACGGTGACGATGCGACTTATAGTGTTACAGAGGCGCGCTATTTAGACTCTGGTGATTCTTCCATTATCGATCTCACCGGCAACGTCGTAGTTGCTGGAAACTCCGTTAGTCTAAGCGATGGTTTCGGTGGTACGGCAAGCTTTAATATAACGCCACTAAGTGCTCAGTTAAGTAGCGCGGGTGAATTACAGGTTGGTAATTACGACCTGGGCGCGGCTGATATCTCGGTGACCAGTTCCAATTTTGATAGCGATATCACTGTTGTGGGTAGTCAGTCAGTGACGGCTAGATCGGTCTTTATTTCATCCGTCACCGCAGATGATCGCGTTTATGATGGCACCACCGCTGCCAACATTAGCCTTGTGGATACCGGTGGTTTATTAACGGGTGACCTTGTCAATGTTGATTTCTCTGGTGTATTTGAAACGCGCAATGCGGGCACAGACCTGGAAGTTTTGTTGGTAGGTCAGTTTGGCGGCGTAGACCTTCGTAACTACGATATTGATTCTGTTTCCACGACCACATCAGATATTTTCGCCCGCAGCTTAACGGTAAGCGGCATTGATGTCGCCGACAGAGTCTACGACGGCACAACAAATTCCACCGTGTTGACTTCCGACATGGAGCTGGATGGTTTAGTGACTGGTGATGACTTCAGTGTGAATGTTACTGGCACCTTTGCAAGTCGGAATGTCGGCACCGATATTAACGTTGGCCTTATTAGCAGCTACACCGGCAGCGATGTTGCCAACTACGCAATTACTGACCAGCTGTCCACCACGGCCAATATAAATACCAGATCCCTCACCCTTTCGGGGCTCGCAGCGCTAGACCGTATTTATGATGGTACAACGGTGGTAACAGTTGATAGCACAAATGCAGTTTTTGATGGGCTGGTCTCTGGTGATGACCTTAGTCTTACGGTCACCGGTAACCTCGATACCGATGATGTTGGGGATAACAGAACTGTCACACTGAGTACGCTATACGAAGGCGCAGACTTAAATAACTATTCTATTAGCGACCAATTATTAAGTTACGCCACAATCTCTCAAAGAGAAATTATTGTCAGTGGATTAGCCGGTGTGGATCGCATCTACGATGGCACTACAGACGCTGCGGTTGACGTTAGTCAAGTCAGTTTCCAAGGCTTGGTTGCAGGAGACGACTTGGCTGTTGCTAGCTCCGGTGAATTTGAAACTCGCAATGTAGGTAGTGACCTCTATGTGGCTCTTACAAGTACCTACAGCGGGGACGATGTTGGTAACTACCGTTTTGTAGACCAAGTCTCATCGATTGCAGATATTACTCCGCGAGGACTCGTTGTTACTGACGTGATTGCAGATGATAAAATTTATGATGGCACGACGAGTGTTAATATCGATCCAGCGCTTGCTTCCATTACCGGTTTGATTGAAGGTGACGACGTCACCATTGATCTCTTCGGTGAATTTACATCGAGCAATGTTGGCAATGATATTTCGGTATTGTTAGATGGTACTTTCACCGGCACAGATGCGAGCAACTATAGCGTTTCTTCCGAATCTGTTGCTAGCGCCTCCATTTCCCCGAGAACGATTACTATTTCTGGAATTGATGCAGACGATAAATTATTTGATGGCTCCACCTCCGCAAGACTGGATTTATCTCAATTAGTTTTGGATGGTTTACTGTCTGGCAATGATGTGACGTTTGACTTTACGGGTTACTTCACCAATGTCAATCCGGGCGCAAATCGTTTAGTGGATTTGACGGCATATGCGTTCGGCAGTGATTTAAATAACTACACCGTTATTGAGCAACAGAATGCTACTGCAGACATCTATCCTGGTGTTTACACAGTAGGTTCTAGGGAGTTGGCAGCCCTCGATGACGCTCCTTATACAGCGCGCACTTTAGGTAGCCTGCAGCCAGAATTTGTTGTTGGGCACTATGACAAACAGCACGATTTTGCTGTTGCAGTTCATGCAGGGTACACCCTGGCTGATACTCAAGCACCCGTGCATTTTTCTATGGCGGAATATACGCCGGTAAGTGTATCGGTTCCGGTGGAAAATAGCGGCGGCTTTACTAGCGCTAAGAAATTTGACTCCCTATGGGTTAGAAGTGACCGACCCTTTGTTATTATCTTCCCAGAAGATACTTTCAAGCATTCAGGAGAGTTTGTTGTTGAAGCACAGCTTGCTGATGGGAGCGCATTACCGAAATGGTTGGAATTTAATGCAGCAGATATGCAAATGTATAGCGCGTCACCAAAAGCTCAAGGCGATGTTGAAATTTTACTGATTGCACGTGATCAAGACGGCAACACCGCAACGTCAAAAATAAAAGTGAAAGTTGTTCAGTTTGAAAAGGGAATGGATTTAGCTTCAAATAGATAATTAAGAAACCTCTGATTAAGCCCGAGTCGTCTCTGAGCAACCTGTAGCGGTTCTCTACAAGGCGAAATTCGCAGTTAATGGCCCGGGGTGTGGGACACTTGTCCTTAACAAGAGTTTCAATGCTGTAGAGGGAGGATGCGCCCTTTGGGGCTTTCAGGAATTACTCCGGGCCTCGCAGGATGGCTGCGTTGCCTACACGGAGGTAGATAAGGGCCGTGAGCAGGACGGGGAAGGCTTGTGCTGCTTCGACAGGCAACCAGCGGAGCGCCGCCCGGCCTTCCTGCATTGTATGCCTTGCCAGCCTACGCGGCCCGGCAGTATTCCTGAAAGCGAGAGGCGGCTCGGACTTGATCAGAGGTTCCATAACCTAAATCAGCTTTGCTCATCGATGAATATCAACTGGCCTGAGTGACTGTAATCAAGGCTGCATGACCGCAGTTGTTAACTGCGAGCGATCAAGTAGTTATGCAGCTAAACTAGTCTCCCTTTGCGTGATTGTTCGCTAAACGGGGTAGTTATAAAGCGATTGCACCGGCCTGCTGTTTAACTCGGGTGTATTTCTCACAGGTCTACCGCCATTCCAGCTCAGGTATCTGCGTTTCTGATTCAAGATCTAGCGCGTATTCTGGATTTCCCCACCATGGGAAAAAGAAAAACCGCCAATCAAGAGGAGTTAAGCGCTTTCCGCTAAGCTGCAGCATTTCGGCTTCGTGGGAATAGTCAAAGAAATACCCGCTTCTGCCTTCTGCGGTTGACTCGATCGTTATTTCGCACTCTTTTGATACGGCCTCAAAAGCTCCCGTAACAAGCCGCCAGAACGGTGCAATACAATCCGGTAATCCAGCTTATAACGAGCCAATTCCGAAGGCGTTTGCCCATAGCGCCATTCCTCCCGGCCAAAGGTGCGCTGATTGGAGGTATAGCTTTCAATATTGGCCTCACTGGTCATACTCTCAACCAGACCAATCAATTGATCATCAAAATAGTGATTGGCGTTTTTGATCACCCACACGACAATCGCATAGGCATTAGACACGGTAAAATCAACGTGGGTATGCTCTGTCAGTTTTTTAAGCAAATTTTCCCGGCTGGATGTAGTTAAGCGGCTGGTGATTTTATCCAGTCGATCAAACAGCTCTTTCCAAAAAATATCTTTCAGCCCCTCAATTTTGAGCTGTAATGCTTTCTTAACGGCGGTAAGGCTGACATTCAGTTCGCTCAGTATGACAGGGTCAAGCGTTTCCAACTTTTTATAGATGCCCAAAAGAACCTGTAACTCATGCTGATACAGACTTTCTAGCGCAGTAATCAAATCTGACCCCTTCACCAGCGCTTGCTTTAAGGATACGTCCACGCGCTCTTGACACTGGTTGAATAGGTCATATTTAGAGGATTCGTCGTTGGCAACATCCAGTTTAAAGTTGTCATTAAACCAGAGTTCAAACGGATCAACCTCGAGTGAACGAGTATTGCCATAGCGACCGACATAGCATAAATCGATACGTACTAAATGTACTTTTGCACGAGCTTTACGTTCGGCATTGTGAAAGTCAAAATGACCAATAATATACGCTTCAGCACTACGGGTATTTATGGCATCCTGTATGGCTTTGACCGTCTCCCAACGCTCGGGTATCACTAAATACACATGCCGTGCATTGGCCTGACTGATAATTTTAATCGCCCACTTTTCATATTCAGAGTAGGGCGGGTTAGAAAACACCACGTCTACCTTTTTATCAATCAATACCTGCTCGGCAAACTCGGTGCCGACAATAAAAATATCCTTACTCATAGCATCCAACAACGGCTTGGCTTTTTCTATGGCGTACTTGCTGTAAATGTTGAGCGACTCCAGCACGCGACCATCACCAGCACCACAATCCAAAACAGAACGAATATCTCGAAAGCCTTCGTTTTCAATATCACTATTAATCGCTTGAATAATTTCATCTGTGGTGGGGTAAAACTCAAAATCTTCGTCACAGGCTTTAATTTCGGCTACCAGTTTGGCTGTGGATTTTCGAGTGTTTGCAAAGGGTTTAGCAGAGTCGGAATCATTAAGGCCACTAACAATAATTTCGTCGCTTTGTGCATTTAAAGTAGAGCCAACATTGACAAGATTGTCAGCATCACCATTCATACGGTTTGCTTCTAAAATTTCAATACCGTCAAAATTATTCACTTCCGACTCAATAACGGTAGGCAAGTTAATGGTTTCGCGCGCTTGCGCTTCTTCACATTCGCCTATTGACTCCGCCTGCTGTTTATCTGCAAATTCTTTAATAGCTACATCACTAAAACTTGCATTTTGTGCCAGTGGTTCGTCATCATTGACAGCACCAGCACCAGCACCAGCACCAGCACCAGCACCAGCACCAGCACCAGCACCAGCACCAGCACCAGCACCAGCACCAGCACCAGCACCAGCACCAGCACCAGCACCAGCACCAGCACCAGCACCACAACTATCAATCGGCTGTACCTGCAAATCAGAATAAAGCGGCACCATAGGATAGCGGTCATAACTCACCGCAACCGCATGTTCTCCATCGGGTGTAGAAACCACTTTTTCTGAATTTGCTTTAAAAGGCTTGCCCCATACCCGCAAAGCCGTCTCACCTTTCTTGACGGAATAACCCGCATTTTTCCACTGGTGAAAGGTCTTTAGCTCACTGGCACCGGTTGAGCCTAAGTAATGCTCCCTTAGTAGATCATTGGGTGTTTTCGCTAATATCTCTGCCGCCTTCACCTCTGAACAGTACCGCTCTGCCTGCTCCTGCTGAACCTGCTTTAAATGTTTGGTCAAAGCCACCAGCTCTCGCCGCGCTGCCTGGGTTTTCTCTTGCTGTGCCTGACTCACAGCCCTCCGACCTGACTTATTTGCTTTTTTAGAAAAATTTTCCTTGAATTCTTGCCCCCACATCGTATTGGTAGATTTTGTGCCGTTATCGCGGTTGACTTGCGTGTTGATGGTCATATTGACGTTCTCCTGTCGTGATACGCATCGCATCGGTGAGTTTCGTTTGCCGTTGAACACGCCCTTTGCCCCTTATCCCAGCCATTGCAATGACCGCACAGCGGCCCTGCTTGCAGGGTTGCATTGCAATGGTTGGGAAAGGGGCTATTGTTCAACCCACGGCAAAGGAACCTCAACGAACATAAGCATCACGAAGGAAGGAGAAGAAAAATGGATCAGCAACACAACCGTGATCCGAGTGGACGTAAAACGACCAATCGAATCACGGACTTAGCGGCGCTTGCGCCAGCCTTATTAAAAAAGAAACGTGCGGAGCACGTCAGCGTCAGTGACATGCAGTCCTTGTCCCGCGCAGGGGAAATCCCCAACTCAAAACAAAGCCCGATAAAGCTCCAATAGATAAAACGGCCTTACAAGCACCAGACCCTGTGCGGGATGAGCGACCAGCGAAGGAGGAGTGGCACGCCCGGACGCCCAAACAAAAACCAACTCATATATCTGTGGTAAAATGCTAATGTTGATACGGAGTGCGGTGTGTCGAGAGTGAAACTTGGAAGAGATAAGAGATAACTAAAAAAGAATGCCCATAAATAGGAACTAATCCACGCTTCCTGAAAGCCCAAAGCCCAAAGCCCAAAGCCCAAAGCCCAAAGCCCAAAGCCCAAAGCCCAAAGCCCAAAGCCCAAAGCCCAAAGCCCAAAGCCCAAAGCCCAAAGCCCAAAGCCCAAAGCCCAAAGCCCAAAGCCCAAAGCCCAAAGCCCAAAGCCCAAAGCCCAAAGCCCAAAGCCCAAAGCCCAAAGCCCAAAGCCCAAAGCCCAGAAAAGATTAAAACGAGAATGAATTAGTCTGCTAACGCCGCATCTCAAATCGACACGGCTTAAACAAAATACTCAGACGAAAATAGAAAGAAAGTAAAACGTACTGTAAGGAAATACTTAGTACTATGCTCATCCTAACCCGTAATATCGGTGAATCAATCAAAATTGGCGATGAAATAACCATTACAATCCTGAATACTCAAAACAATCAAACCAAAATCGGCATTAACGCACCCAAACACGTCACCGTAGACCGCGAAGAAATCTACCACCGAAAGCAAAACAACCCTTTACCACCAACTTCAAATCAAAACCAAGCACCACCCGAAGTCCGCAATTCAAAGCAACCAAATACTCAGTATCACAGCTCTCACAATACCACTGATCGTCAAACGAACTGTCAACCAGGCAGTCAAACAAGCTCGTTCCCAGAACAATACAACGATGCCAATATCCTGTTCATCAAAAAATTCGCCGGATACGGCTTTATTTATGCCCCTGGCCAAAATACTAATATTTACTTCCACGCAACAGAGGTACTTAAAAATCAGTTCTATCAATTGGAAGAGGGCAGCGATGTCAATTTTCGTCTCATCAAAGGCCCAAGAGTGATTGACGGCAAAAAACGTTAACGTGACGACTTTTTCTTAACACTCTAACAAAGCAAAGTGGACAGAACTACGATGAAGAGAATGAATGAGCCGTCGTAATATACTCAATAAAATGAGTCGCACTGACGTTCTCTCTCGTCAGTGGCGCCAGCCCGTAAAAACAATCTTTCACATGAAATATTATTCCTTTGATATACGGATGCTCCCTGAGAACGCCTTCTTTTTGAAGTCTTCCGTCGCTACATTGCCCACCTTTCAGCCCTGAAATTTTATATATTTCATCACCGATTTTACCAAAGGCAACATACCAGAGTTCTCCACTAAGCTTTGCCCTATTGTCAATATCATAATATTGCTGTTGTATGGACTCTTCCTGTTGCGAATGCAACGGTAATTGATCTGCCAAATCTACCAATAAAATGGTGGTTCCTAGACCGTATTGCTCTCGCTTGATATTCTGTCCAATTTTACTGATTAATGCTTCTATTACTAATCGAACAGAATCAGCCTCATATTCCTTGGAGCCTGTTTTGTAAGGCTGTATGACATGGAAGCCGAATCCAACGTTACTTCCGTTGGCTATTTGGTTTTCTGCATCAATCTTGGCGTTCATGGCGCTGTGCATCACCGTTTTGTGTTTGAGGTTGCCTTCCACCATGTTTAGGCTTTTGAGTTCGATATAAATGTCGTTAGCTTTATGCCTGACTTTGAAGTCAGGTGTTGAGCTGGATGTTTCTGGAATCTTCTCAATATGCAATAATGACTGCAATTTTGCGTAAATAAATGCTTCGGAATAACTGTTTTTAATGCAAACTAATGATTCATAGTACTCCAAGTCCTGAAGAGCTTTGTCAACTAATGAATCCATGTCCAATAACGATTTTTTAAAAACTATGTTTTCATCCACCTCTAATTCCATTTTTTCAACAAAATCAAGCTTGATGTACAATAATGGGCAAGAAACACCGTAAGTGTTAACAGATTGCATTAGCTTTAAAAGCTTATCTCTAAAACAGTGCATAGATATTCCTCGTGCGTGTAAGGTGGTGGCAGATAGACCATTTAAGCGCAAATATATTTTTAGAAAGATATACGAGTACTCGCAAAGCCAAAAGCGGTAAATGGATATTGGTTCGATTTACATGCTTGGTCCTCTTGAGATGGTATGAGAAGGTGTGTTGCCTCTTGATTGCATTAATTGCATCGTATGGCTTAGCTGATAATAATTTGCGTAGTCTAGCAGCGTTAAGCACTGCGTGATTTCGCCGTCACCAGAGACGCCTGCTACACAGGCTAATGCACCCGCCGATCCCGATGTTTCGGTGTGATTTTTCTTAAGGCGGGTCAATTCTTCAATATATGCGTTAAATGTTTTAAGGTCGGTGCCTTTCTGGTAAATATCTTTGATGGAAAATGGCTTTTTGGAAAAATATGTCTTCCCTTTTAGTTGAAATACACTGTTTAACTCGCCATAAACAATGCAATGATGGTTGTCTTTTTCCTGGAGCCGATATTTTGCAGCGTCATAATCGTGGAACTTTACCTTCTCTTTGTCTATGTCACTTTTAGATTTTTTGAATTCAATAAGCAACCAGCGATCAATATTGCCAAGGATAAGATCTGAGGCTTTCTCTTCTTCTTTGCCGTCAAGTGGTGCAAAAAGCATATTTAAATTAACGTGTTGTTTGATAAAGTAGTATTCGACGGTTTTTTCCCACCATTTCATAATAACTCCTAACGTATTGGTTGTAGATTAAAAATATCTCTGTTAGAGAATTTCTATTGTGCTGTTAGATATCCATCCGATTTTGCCGGCGCAGCTACCATTTTCTACGCGGACATGTTTTGAAGATTCAATATTGTTTTTAGTGAACACCTCGCCAAGAGGTGTGACAGTTGTCCCTTGATCTAGCTGACATACGATATTTTTATTGGGATCGAAATTAAAAATCGACGGAGTGTTTGATAAAAAGGTTCCGCCACCAGAAGGATGTCTAACCCTGTATTGGCCTGTGCTGCTATTGGTAGAGGGCTGGTCATAGTTATTGATAATTATGCTGCCTTTGTTTTCGCCAACAACATTATTGGTCTTCCATTGATGTTCTGTTCTACTGAGTTGCTGGGAAGGGAGTAAATGCCTATGAACAAACCTATGATGCTTGCTATCGCTGAGGCAAAATAAAACGTTTTCTTCATTGTCTAGTCCTCGTGTTTGGCTGAAAAAGGGGCAAGGGATATATTGATCACGCGAGTACTGCGGCCAATACGCCTAAATCTTACCATTGTCTTGTAAAAGGATCTCTTCTGCTCTGTCCCAAAGGTGATTGAACGAGTGCGCAATATATTCGTCGTGAGCAGCTTTCGATCTTGCGCCGAGACATGTTTCATGCCAGTGACTTCGACCAACGTTGGCGCTTGTGACATACAATGTTTTCGGTTCGATCAGCAGAATTTTTGAGTGAACAGAGTTTTTTATAGCGATTCTAATTTTGGGATAGGTTTTTTAATTTCAATCGCTTTATCTCTGAATTTGCTGTGGCAAATAATGGATATGTCATAGGGTCTGCGATGAAACTGTTGCTTGACATAATCAATGTCTGGAAGCGAATAAGTGATTATCCGAACATAACCACTCTGGTGATGAAGTTGTGAGAGCTTCATTGCCCATGTATGAGTGCCGGAGTAATACAATTTTAATTCATTGCTTTTGAATAGTTGGCCGTGGTTATCGTCATTCCAAGCCATAAGCTATTTAGCCCTAGTCGCCAACGTGTTAACAAATATGGTATCAGAGAGCAAGAAGAAGATAAGCAGAAAAGTAACGAAATAGATACTTTGGCGCTAAAAGCATTTTAAGTCTGCAGTAATACTGCAACTAAGCTGCACATTAACCGCATAAATACTGCAATTTGTAGAGTGAAAAAGGAGTAGACCTGAATTAAATTCTGATGATATAAATTATTGTGCAAGTGACCATTGCGATAGTCACATAAGCATCAATACATCATGCCATCCCATGCTCAGTCGGATTTGCCAAAAGCTGCCCCCAAGCCCGATCATAAAACGGAGACAGCTTCGCCGTACAAAACGCACTAATCATGTCAGAATCCTGCATTCTCATAAACATAACTGTTGTCTGTATTATGTCACCGCGACATTGGTTGGCAACCACTCCCGCATCGGCATACATCGCATGCAGATCAGTAGCGTCGGACTTAATAGCAACCAAGTAATGCTGAGCACCTGTTTTTTATTGGTAAAGAACAATAAATAGGCGCGATCAATATCTGAAAATTGGCAAAAAAGCTGTGATAGTGAAAACATCAAATCGTCAGGGACTATTTCTGGAGCCAATAAACCCAAATCAACATCCTGTGTGTGCGCTTTCTCCGATGCCGGTATTGCCCCCAATAATAGGCCAATATCATCTGGGTAAAGCTCAGCACCAAAAGGCGATACTGGATTCAGTTGAAAAATAACATTCGGATAACCCATTGGTGCTAATTCGGAAAAAGGTACCTCAACACAATGATCTGAATAGTCTTCCAGTGATGATTGTATTTTACTCACAACATTAATGGACGCCTGTGCCACCAACGGAGAGCTAAAACATGGAATCACCATAAGCGTCTGATCTGAAGGGTAAGGCCAATGAATAAAGGGATAAAAACAATTCTCATTTTCTCCCCAGCCGGGGTGTGCTAACAACATCACCGATGAACGCATCAATTCTTCAAGAAAAACGGGGTAATAAGCCAGTTCCTCAGCCGCAAGATATAGTGCGCGCTCAAGGTCATTTTCAGGGATAGGGGGTTTATCCATCACACTACGCTCCGTATAAACATTAGCCAAAAATTCATTTGAAACCAACGAGGGATGATATCAGCAGCGCTAAAGTGGCTGCAATGTGATATTCGTCACAAAATCAAGATAGGGATATGTCTAACGTAGTCGTTGTTTCAGCCAGTACATTATTGTCGGCCTCAGTTTAAAACGGTAATATGAACGTATACACAACGGACTCAAAGCGACAAAAAACAGGACTTCCAGATAACTACGATGTTTGATCAGCTATTCGCCTCTAAAAAGAATCCTCGCTTCAAGCAAGACTCGCAATGGGACAAACTACGCTTTGACCTGTATAGCGGGCGTTTTCCTGGATGGTGGATGAGCCATTAACCACTGCGGAATTTTGTGATGAGGTTGCATATAACTGCAGCACACCCGCGAGAATAAACAGGCCCACAGCGATAGATACCATGACCTCAATGATGCCTAGGCCACCCTGTTTCCATATCGGTTGACGAACATTCACGCAGCTACTCCAAATTTAATATGTAGGAAAAACAGGCCGCGTCGGACTCAGCCCCTTTGCAATCAAGGGCATCGATGGGAAAAAACAGCGCAAAGTGTTGTCGATGGTTATTGGTGTCCTCGTTGCTCGCCGGTTGGCCGTAAAACACTGGCGGATATGCAGGCAATAGCCAAGGCTAAGGGTGGAGAATGTTTATCGACCGAATATATCGACTCCCAAACAAAATATCACTGGCGGTGTGCTGAAGGCCATGAGTGGGAAGCTACCTATCGATCGGCTAATCAGGGTTGGTGTCGAGTTTGTAAAAACCGATCACCGCGAGCGCCGAGAAATTGGAACAAATACACTTTGGATACCATGCACCACATCGCCGAAAAACTGGGTTGGCAGGTGGTTTCAAAACGCTATAACGGTACATTAAAGCCGCTTAAATGGCGTTGCGATAAAGGCCATGAGTTCAGCATGTTACCGCGGAATGTGCTCCAAAAAACCTCGTGCCCAATCTGCAATCCGCGCAAGCACACCCTGAACGAGATGCAGGTCGTGGCAAAAGAGCGGGGCGGTCAGTGTCTGTCGAAAGTTTATGAGAATGTAAACACTAAAATGCGCTGGCGCTGCCAGCACGGGCATGAATGGGACGCACTGCCATCCAGTATTCTGCAAGGGGCATGGTGCCGCGAATGCAGAAAGACAACGGTAGCGAAGGCACAAACGGCACGCCGGATAAACAATCAAAAAAAAGCGAAGACAAAACCGAAAACAAAAATAGTGGCAAAGAAAATTCAAACAGCCACTATGGCATAACGACAATAATAGCTATGCGGTGACAGGCTAAATAAAATTCGTAGGACATTGTTTATTGACAATTGACAGCTCGCCACAAAAACTATTTTCCATCAATGTTTTCCGCGTAACACGCAATTATTAGCAAGAAAAATAAAACGACGGCTGTTCCATCTTCGAAAAATAACATCCACCACGCATAATAAATCAATCGAAAGCAAAGGCTTGCGTTTCCTCAAATCTGAGGAAACGCAAGCCGCAAACCCACGACGACTGTAACCTACAGAACGAAATAAAAAACTCCACTAGGGTAATGGTTGAATTTTGGGTTGTCATGCCTGATTGAATAATGTACGCTAATCGAACCTTAAAAAACGTCAATATGGCGTTTATGAAACCGTCCGGCCAATCGTCCATCGACTCGGTTAACTGGCCAGCCATAGCCGTTCATTGTTAATGGCTATGTCTAAATCTCCATCGTCTAATCCGAATGAAGGTTAAAAACTTAATCATTTGAACTGCGTCCTATCGCTTGAAGACACTGGAACGGCTGAGGCTGTTTATCCGTGTTGATAGGTTCCTATTAAACTGTCTCAATCGCCCTCTATAGGCGTACCTGAGCAGAGCGTTTTACTACTGAACTGTCTCAACCGCCGTCTATAGGCCTACCTGAGCAGAGCATTTTACTACGTCTATCGCGTCAGCGATCATCCATACCAGAGTCCAACTGGGATTCATAAATCAAAGTGGGTTAACCAAAATCAGACAAACCAAGCATTAAACCACAACATAGTCTTAACGGAGAAAACGTAAATGTCTATAGAAAGTAGCACCTAAGCAAAAAGCCTCTTGTCAAGAAAGAACCTTTCACTCGACAAGGAATATAAACAAAAAATGAACGTAAATTTAAATAAATAGTATACAAATCATTAAGATATAACCATTAACATGATGCCTATATTTATTGATAAGGAGACCGAAAAATACAAAAAATGCAAGTAAAAGCATAGAAAAATTGCAGAATGTTATATAACGGAAGTTTTGAATTTCAACTTCAGAAAAACGTTCCTTGTTCTATGCAATGATTAATGTTGACAAACGTATGGAATTGAGTAGCACACACATTGCGCGATTCCGTAGTCAATTTGGAGAATGTCCAGGTCAAGGATGAGAGAAAGGGACTGGCGTCCCAAGATCTTGCTGCTTTCGGGCAGTCACTTACTGAATCAGTCATTAAGTGAGATCACTACACGCTAACCAATTTGTAGTAACGCCGAACGGCAAAGCAGACCCACACAAGGGCGCTTTTGCCTGACAATCACCTGGAAAGTCAACAGACGATCACTCACCGTTTCAAGCTGGGTATGAGATAAAGCCATTCACAACAACACAGGAGGACAATGATGTTATCGTCGGTATTCACCTGAATGTATTCAGCGAGAAGCCCAAAGTCGCTATTGCTTTCAATATTCAGCAAGATCGTCATAGGCTTATGGCCGCAATACGCCAGTTGTATTTCAACAACTCTGAAACGTTCTTGCTTTACGGTAGAGATATGACTGCGCACAATGCCGCTTTACATATCAATAACGTGAGTGTTTTATGCCGGTAGTTTATGCACTGCGCGTAACCGCGCTGGCATCGGGCTTGTTAAGCCTGGTGTTTACAATACGATTTATCTTATTTTTAGGTGGAAGCGACGATGCGAGTATAGATGTCACTGTATGGATACTCCTAATCGTCTCTGGTGTGGTTGTCGAAGCGGGGAAATGTCTCTGCTGGTATACCAAACGGCATAGCCTGCCGCACGTTATATTCGGCATCGTACTGACGAGTTTTTCCTGTGCGGCAAGCGTAGCTTTCTGTACTCTTCAGGAAACAGACCTTATTGAAACGCAAAGAAAGGCAACCGCCGAATATATCGCATATCGTACAAAAGAAACGCAACTGGTCAACCAGATCGCCAGCAAAGAAGCGCGGCGGAAGAAACACCTGTCCAGTGCGTATCATGACCAATGGGACAACGCAGCTAAACTGGAACAGAAAATTGATCAATTGACGGTTGAGCTTGTTCAACTTCGGCGTACTGAAAAGACGGTTGGCAAGGCCGAAGCCGAAAAAAGCGTAAAATTGATGGTCATGTTTGGGTTGGTGGCGAAAGCTGTCGGCTGGCCGATACATTACGTGAAATACACCGCGTACTTCTTGTTTTCTTTTGTGATAGAAGTGATGCCCGTGTTTATGCTGACCGGCATGTTAATCGAGAAAAAAGACACGAACGAAAAGCTAAAAAACACTACCGATCAACAGAGTGATCAAAAGGGTGATCAATCGGCACTGATCAAGCGTGCGATTATTCTAGAGCAAGTCCCGCCAGCGACGCGAAACCTGATTCAACGCTATGGCATTTATTTTAATGAAGCCAAAGGCATACTGGAACAATTGAAAAATGAAGGGTTTCTGCGAAAGTATGGCAATATCTACAAGCTGAATAAGTCTATCACCCAAAGCACTGCCTCTCAAAAGCCATAAACCGTTCACCTTCAGCAAGTTGGCCTTGATTTAAAGAGCCTATAATAACGCTTGATTCAACGATTATCGTTTCAGAAAGTCTGAAAGGTTTACGCTTTTATTGTTGGTTTCTATTGCTCATGCTGGCGCCTGTTTTAATTAATAGGTGGAAATACCAATATGAAAGACCTTGTTTTTGAAATCAGAAACCTGTGCAAAAAAAGCCACGAGGGTAGCTTCGAAACCCAACGCAAACGTATGGCTGTTTTAACCCTGGCGACCAAACAATTAACGGGTGAGTTGGGGTATCAACACATGAATGTCCGATCCCTAAAACCCAAACACGTTGATGCCCTGGTAAAGCTCTGGCAGTCACAAAATCTTTCGACAACAACGATAAAAGTGAGAATGTCACAATTGCGCTGGTGGGCGGAAAAAATCCATAAGAAAAACGTAATTGCACGAAAAAACGATCACTATGGTGTTAAACACCGAGTTTACGTGAATCAAGGTTCGAAAGCCTTGGTGCTTACCGACGAGCAAATCAACACTATTGACGATGAATATGTTCGAGCCAGTGTGATGATGGCGAGAGCCTTCGGGCTGCGCAAGGAAGAGGCGATCAAAGTTATTCCATCTATTGCCAATGAAAGCGACCGGCTATACCTGCGTCCAAGCTGGTGTAAAGGCGGGCGTGAAAGACTGATACCCATACGCAACGAACAGCAACGAGAAGCATTAGAAAATGCCTTGATTGTTGCGGGAAATGGATCGTTGATACCGCCTAACCTGCGCTATATTCAACAGCGAAGGCACTACGAAAAAGTTACACTCAATCTCGGTATGAAACGCCTTCACGGCCTTCGGCACCACTATGCGCAAACACGTTACCGCGAGCTTACCGGCTGGGATTGCCCTCATCTGGGAGGCCCGAAAAAACAGGAGCTAAATGATGCCGAGCGAGAGATTGATCTGCGAGCGCGCGAAACTCTGACAAGCGAGTTGGGCCACAACAGAATTGCTGTGCTCGTTAATTATTTAGGTTAGCATGTTTTTATTCCGTAATTGTTTTAGTGAGTTTAAGGGTTGACTAATGGCTGTCTGCCAATCAACAGAAGGGCGAATATTGAAGAAGTGAAAATGATTGATACATAAATGCTGCCCCTGGCGGGGCTTTTTGTTTTTATGCGAGGCGCTGCCTCGCGCTCCGAGGTATTTTTACAACGGTAATGAAACTGGGGTGTTGCCGGAGTTTTGAATTTACGGCAAAAGTCGAAAATCTGAGAGCATACACAGAGGAAAGAAAAAACATGAAAAGCGCATGGATGCGCTTTTGCTCGCCAAAGGCGAGACCACTCAGAAAAGCATCCGTTTTACAGGCTTTTCTGAGTGACGACAAATGACACAGGACGTGCTATTTGTCTCGCCGAAAAAATGGGCATCACTTGATGGTCACCGTTCTGAGCCGCTAGTGAGCAGGCGTGTTGAGGTTGATCCAGGCGAACTCAAGCCTGTTTACTGGATAGACTGCTCAGTTCTGTGTGCTCTGTGGGGAATAGTCAACCGCGTAAGCCTTTTGTGCGAGCGATTCCAAATAGGCATCAAGTTCTTTTTCAAGCCTAGACATTCGAGGAAACTTAGTAATTAGACGGTATAGCAAGAATATCCCTGCGGCAATGGCACCGAATTCTGCTGATAATAAGTATGCGACACCCCACCATAAGCCACCAGCGAGTACTAGTGACTTTCCAGAAAATACATCAATACAAAAAAAACGGTTCAACTCGTTGGCTTTATTGATAAACCAGTGCTTTTTAGCATTGTGATTAACCAGTACTGAGTAGTAGGGTTTGCGTTTTTCGTTAGTGAATGCCGATATTAGAGTGATGATCTGACCTGCTCGCAAGGGGATGTCGTGCCCTTTAAGCTGTACATTCTCTTCTGTACCATCCTGTTTTCGAATCCAGAATTCGTGATTCGTGACACTTTTTGAATGAATTTGTGGCGCATCAACATGACCTCCGTGCTTATCGATATAACCACCACCTCCACTGGAGGAAACGTGCGTTTCTGAATATTTATTTTGACCTAAAACCTCACCGGTAATGCTTTTGAAGACTACCTCTATTTTTCTGTGTTTGAAATTTTCCATGAGTATCCTATAAAAACTATTGATTTGAGTGCGTCAAATTCTGGTTGATTAATCAGTGTTTAGTGCTGCTGAAGCACGAATAGGGGGCCGTCACGTTCTAAAAAGTATTCAATAGCGTTGGGTCTTCTGAGAACAAATATCTCACCGTTGATGCTGAGCGTATGACCCTCATCACAGAGGGCTTGGCTATTGATTAGATAGCTAAAGATATCGCCGATGATAAACATGTAATCTTCAGCATCGGTTATCTCGGGTAAAAAAGTGGCAAAGTCTGGTACGCCGAGGATTGTTCCTGTCAT
The DNA here is from genome assembly GCF_014211975.1 of Teredinibacter haidensis. Lineage (NCBI taxonomy): Bacteria > Pseudomonadati > Pseudomonadota > Gammaproteobacteria > Cellvibrionales > Cellvibrionaceae > Teredinibacter > Teredinibacter haidensis. The sequence goes on along the minus strand of NZ_CP060084.1, from coordinate 2,226,305 downwards.
TGTCCTAACCCAGCAACCAGGCAATCCTTCCTTAAAATATTTGACATAGCCGGTGTAGAGTAAGACCAATAGCAGGTCATCTTCGGTTGTATGCAGCTCGGGGTTCATTGTTGGTGACACTAAGGTTGCCGGTATACAGGCGCAAGCGGGTAAGTTGAGCACCACAGATGCATTGGTGTCCGCGAGTACACCAGCCACAATCGTGAGCGTATAGTATTGAAAAAGCAGTATGTCGCAGCGGCCGGCATAGACCAGGAGAACATGACTTTGATGGTGCCTGATGGCGTGTTTATCCTCCTGGTTACAATGTGCAACTTCCAGCGTGAAGGCCACTTGGTCAGGAGGAATAGAATTATTCACGCCAATAATTTGAACGACATGATCGTCCCAAACCGCTAAGCCTTGAATATCCATGTCGTTTTCTTCGCCGGGTTGCAACTCAAGCACACTAATGGGAGAGCACAGCGGGTGGCGCTGTAAAGCATGCGTGAGCGTTTGGCTACCAAACTGTAAGGGCGATGGATAGAGCAGTTGTAAGCAGTTAGGGGCTTCCTCTTCGGCATCCTCGATCTCCACAGTGTCGGAATAATCGAGCTGATCTGTCCGGTCAATAAATTGCTCAAGCATTCCCATTGTTTGGTGCTTCCCTGTTGTTTATCTGTTGTTATATTACAACCAATATTGATGGCTACCAAGGTTATCGGGTGATCTTTTCTCATTCGAGCGTTTGGGGGCACTCATTATAAAGTAATCATGCAATCGGGAGGCTTTAGTCGTGGCGCGTAGATTTTGCAATGGTTGTTGTGAGGGCTATATCTGCAAAATTATATATCGCTATACCTCGTGAATCTTTACCACCTGCGTATTCCACCGAAACTGATCGCACGCGGGCAACAGGTGATCACGTTGTATCGCAACGGGTGATCAGCTTGGGTCGGAATATGCATACGAACTTCAATGGCCATTTTTGGGTAGAAACTGCCTTATTTTACGTATATTTGCGAGTATGAAATTATGGGCACCGTTTGAGTCATGGACATTTCCTGATCGGTGAAGCAGATCAAAAACTTGCCCTGTGCGTATTCCGGACCAACCTGATCACCCCTTGCCTCTGGCTATATATTGCACAACTTCTGTGAGACGACATGTTCAGCGAAGGCGTCGCCGATATTCTTTTGTTGATTTAGGTGTCCGCGCGTTACTACTCCAAAATATGCTGGCTAAGCAAGGGATGAGACTATCAACGACATCGTGTGGGTTTAGCTACTTATTTTCGACGTCAAAAAAAAGCAGCTTACGACAAACGTTAAAATTATTGGATAACCTACTGCTTTTGAAATAACATCGTGCATTATGGTGAGTAGTTATTAATTGAGAAAATAAAATCAGTTTCAACGCTTATGAAATAAAAAAGAATTTCGATCATCTGAATATTGATGAAATTATCAGCCGAGCTACCAATATATTCGACAGGTCGGACTTGTACTCTAAATTTAAGCAGGCGGGCTTTCAATATGGTGAAAGCTTTCAAACAATAACGAACATGTATATCGGAGATAGATTTTGCCTTGGCCAAACTGCGGTGAGTGAGATTGTAAAAGAGGATTTTGATGAATATTTAATGCACCCAAGTTTATTGGCTGGTGCACTACAAACGGTAGCAGGTCTAATAGGTCACGATTGGGGAGGAGCTACCAGCGTGCATTTTGCAACTGAAGAAATCTGGCTATTGCGTTCTTTGACGCCAAATTGTATCGCCTTTGTTGAAAATGCAGACAGTTAGCAAAAGGGGGCGAGTAATAGAAAAAATTCAATGTGGTCCTTACGAACGAGAAAAATTTACCTCTAGTAAATGTTAATAATTTATATTCGTGAACTTGCGACTGAGAGTGATAATTTAAAAATGGAAACTGCGTTATAGAAGTCGAGAATAGTAACTCGCTAACATGTTTGCTCAATGTGTGTAATGTGTTTCCAGTTAATGTTTACTTTATGAGTGTGGCAAAAGGTCAGATGAAAAATCATTTCTGTCGCTTTAACTTCAGCGAAGGAAGGCCTATATTCACTTAATGCTTTATAAGCGTTTCACCATAAAACAAGAGTGAAACATGCCATGAGTTATGATAATGCAGTCATCTCGCAATTGCTAAAACTGATTCCTAGATATGAATTTGAAAGCCTGGCCAGCGAGTATCACCGCGGACGATCTTTCCGCAAAGCATCCCGTCTGTTTCAGTTTGTGACAATGGCTATTGCCCAGCTTTCAGGCCGCAATTTCTTGCGGGATATTGTCGAGAACATAACAGCTCAAGTGCATCGCCTCTACCATCTTGGCTCGTCAAAATCGTCGCGAACCATATTATCTCGAATTTACGAAGGCAAGCCTTACGGCCTTTACGAGGCGCTGTGTGGCCATCTGTTTGCTGGCTGCCAGAATGTGGCGCCTAGACACAATTTTCGGTTTACAAATCCGCTGTATTCCCTTGACGCTAACAGGATAAATTTATGCTTGGACGATTGCCCTTGCGCTAATTTTTGTTCAACCAAAGGCGCGAGAAAATTGCTCGTAGGCTTAAATTATTCAGGGTACTTACCTAAATTCATGCGTATCACGGAAGGGGAAACGTACGACGCTAAAGCAGCTAAGCGTTTGACGCTAAGTCCTGGCAGCATCCTCGTTTTTGATAAGGCTTACAATGATTGTGAGTGGTATAACCAATTGGAAAACAAAGGGATTTTCTTTGTAACACGCCTAAAGAGCAATGCGGTTTATTGCATTATTGAGCGTCAGGAAACGGTCAAGTCTAAAGGGATAACCTCTGATCAGATAATCGAATTCACTGGTGCGGTCAGAGCAAAAAGGTTCCCACTCCCCCTGCGGCGCATTGGGTATCGAGACCAAGAGATCGTTAAGCATTGTGTATTTTTAACCAACAACATGAAGCTATCGAGTAAGACGATTGCCGATATCTATAAGTCTCGATGGCAGGTGAAGCTGTTTTTTAAATGGATAAAGCAAAACCTGAAAATTAAGTCGTTTGTGGGTGCCACCAAGAACGCAATTCTTACTCATATTTGGATTACCATATGCGTCTATTTATTGTTGACGCTCACAAAATTTCAATCCAATCTGTCTCTATCCCTTCAGCAAGTCATCAAGATTTTGGAGATAAACCTGTTTGAAAGAGGCGACCTAATGACTTTGCTTAGAGGTGATCCGCCAGTTTATAAACCTCATGATTCGCTTCAGGCTAAATTGTTTTGAAAGTTAACGGGACAGCAGTGATGAAAAATAACAATTATATTATTGCCGATTCGGTGTCGAAGGTAGCTGTTATAGTTGATCCTGCTTGGGAACAGGTGCTGTTGGAAAATCATTTTCGGCAACTGGGCCTGAACTTAGTTGGCATTCTTATTACACATTCTCATTTTTATCACATCAACCTCGCTGGTTCAATGGCGTCTAAACATGATTGTCCAATCTGGATGTCGAGTAATGAGATTGCAGTGTCTTGCTTTCAGTCAGAACATCTTGTGTCAATTGATGAAACGAAATGGAGCGTAGGCAATATCATCATCGAATCCATATTAATTCCAGGGTATACAGAAGGTTGCGTCTCCTTTCTGATAGATAGTTGGTTATTCTGTTGGGACGTACTATTCAATGAGGGTGTTGGTATTTGTCCAAGTAATGATGATGCATTCGCAATGTACGAGAGCTTACAGAAACTCAACCATCGGTTAAAACATGATACTCAGGTTTTCCTAAGACATACTCATGTCAAGTCGCCTGAGCAGGCATTTGCTTACATACAGCGCGTTAACATTTATTTGCAATTCAATAGTGCGAAAGACTTCGTCGCATTCCGAATGAGAAATACACAAAATCTATCCAAAATACTTAATTTCAAATAACTACCAAAACTCATTAACCTTCAATATAAATAACGGGGATTACCTGCATGAAGACCGTTGGAATCGAAGCTATGAATGCTTTTTCTGGAACGAGTTACATCGATGTGAAAAAGCTATCTCAACACCGAAATTTGGATACCAGTCGATTTGAGAATCTGATGATGTCAGAAAAATCGGTTCCTTTACCTTATGAAGATCCGATTACATTTGCGATCAACGCAGCAAAACCAATTGTGGATGCCTTAAGTGAAGCTGAGAAAGACCGAATTGAAATGGTTATCACTTGTACCGAATCAGCTTTCGATTTTGGTAAATCGATGAGTACTTATTGTCATGACTTATTGGGCTTAAACCGCAACTGTCGTCTCTTCGAATTGAAGAACGCGTGTTACTCCGGGGTAGCTGGTTTGCAGATGGGTATCAATTTTATTTTAGGTCAAGCGTCTCCAGGTGCCAAAGCACTGGTGATTGCGACTGATGTTGCAAGGTTTATGGTTGAAGAGGGCGGAGATGCATTATCTGCGGATTGGTCTTTTGCTGAGCCCAGCAGTGGCGCAGGTGCTGTCGCAATGCTGGTGAGTGAACAGCCCCATGTGTTGCAAATAGACGTAGGCGCCAACGGTTATTACGGTTACGAAGTAATGGACACTTGTCGTCCCACCACGGATGGCGATGCAGGCGACGTGGATCTTTCGTTACTTTCCTATCTCGACTGTTGTGAAAATGCGTTTCTGGAATATCAAAGACGTGTGCCGGGTTGCACGTACACCGAAACCTTCTCCTATCTTGCATTCCACACACCATTTGGTGGCATGGTAAAAGGTGCGCATCGTAATTTAATGCGAAAGCTGGTGAAAGCGAAACCACCCGAGATCGAAGAAGACTTCCAACGCAGAGTATTGCCGGCAATCAATTATTGCCAGCGTGTAGGCAATATCATGGGGGCCACCGCTGCGCTCTCTATTGCGAGCACGGTGGCTAATGGCGATTTCGACACACCAAAACGTATTGGTATTTTCTCATACGGCTCTGGTTGTTGTTCGGAGTTCTTCAGTGGTGTTGTCACGCAAGAAGGGCAAAAACGATTGTTGGATATGGGGATTCAACAACATCTGGACAGCCGTTATGAGCTCTCTATGGACGAGTATGACAGTATTCTTTCGCACGCAAAATCCCCTAAATTTGGTACGCGTAATCTCGAACTGGACCCTGGCTTTATACCCAACGCACGCTCCACACTGGGCAAACCAACACTATTTTTAAAGCAGATTAAAGAGTTTCATCGGGAGTACGAATGGGTTTAGTAGAGAATATTGCATCGTACAACACCATTAACGTACGGATCGAAGAGGAAATCTGCTTTCTTCAAATACATCGCCCAGAAAGTCAGAATGCGATTAATGCAGAGCTCATTGAGGATATGAACTCTGTACTAAATACTTACAGCGATCAAATCAAAGTTGTCGTACTTGAGGGATCGCCAGAGGTGTTTTGTTTTGGGGCGGACTTTAACGAATTGCAGCAGAGCTTCGACACCGGAAATGTTGCCGAAAATCAGGACCCCGGTCCTTTGTACGATTTATGGCATACCCTTGCCACTGGCCCTTTCATTACAGTGGCTCATGTACAAGGTAAAGCTAATGCCGGCGGTATAGGTTTTGTCTCTGCGTGCGATATTGTATTGGCTCAGGAGAACACCGTTTTCAGCCTATCCGAATTGTTGTTTGGCTTAATGCCTGCCTGTGTATTACCGTTCTTGATTCGAAGAATAGGGCATGCGAAAGCCAACTATATGACATTGATAACTCAGCCCATTAATGCGCAGCAGGCGTTGGAGTGGGGGTTGGTAGACGCAATCGAGCCAAACAGTGAGAATCTTCTGAGAAAACAATTGTTACGTTTAAGACGACTAAATAAATCGGGAATACAACGTTATAAAAACTATATGTCGGAGTTAAGTGACGGTCTTCGAAACGATAAAGAAAAGGCGCTTGCGGCAAACAAAAGTGTATTTTCTGACGCAGATAACCTCGAGAAAATTGCACGCTATGTGAAAACCGGCCAGTTTCCCTGGGAATAATAGCTTTAGTGAAAGAAGGTAACCCATGACCAACAGTGTTGTTGTATTAGAAGACCTGACTGACGGTGTAGTCCAGGTGTCTATGCAAGACAAGGAGAATAAAAATACTTTCTCCGAAGGGATCATCGCTGGATTAACTAACGCCTTCCACGCCATATCTCAGCGTGAGGATATCAGCGCGGTAGTCTTGACGGGATATGACAGCTACTTTTCTGGTGGCGGTGCACAAGAGGGATTAAGGGATCTTTACGAAGGCAAGTTCCAGTTTACAGATAAAGATCTCTATAGTCTTTCACTGAACTGTCCAGTGCCAGTGGTTGACGCAATGCAGGGGCATGGTATAGGAGGTGGGTTTGTGATGGGCCTATTTGCTGACTTTGTTGTGTTAAGTCGGGAAAGTATTTACACCACTAATTTTATGAAGTATGGCTTCACACTCGACATGGGGTCCACCATGATTTTGCCGCAGAAGCTTGGCTTGGGCCTCGCCCGGGAAATGATGCTCAATGCACAAAACTTCCGGGGGGAAGAACTGAAGCAGCGTGGTATTTCTTTTCCGGTACTTGCGCGTAGCGAAGTTTTGCCTTATGCCATAGCGCGAGCGAAAGAGTTAGCTAAGAAGACAAGAGTCTCACTGGTGACGTTAAAGGATGTGATGGTGGGTAAATTTAGACAAAAACTAAGTTCGCACATAGAAAAAGACGTGGAGATACACGAACTCACCTTCCATCGACCAGAAGTGAAAACTCGAATAGACACTGTTTTTGGCAGGTAAATTACACAATTAACATAATAGTTTGGAGTAGAAACATGAACGTAAACGAAATTTTTGATGTAATCGTAAAAAATACTCGCGAAGTCGTTCCAGCGCTTGAATCTCACAATTTTGATTTCGAAGATTCTTTGAAAGAGTTGGGGGCAAATTCAGTCGACCGGTCTGAGATTATCATGATGTCTTTGGAGTCACTGGAATTGAATGTTGCTATGATTCATTTCGCCCGCGCTGAGAACATGGGTGACCTCGCCACGATTATGCACGATAAGCAGTAAATAATATGAGTGCTCTTTCTTCCATTGTAGTTTCGGGGATCGGTGTCACCGCTTCCGCTGGACAGAACAAAGAGGCTTTTCTCGCAGGACTTTTATCCGGCGAGAATCTTTTTGGGATTATGCAAAGAGAAGGCCGTCAGGCTCCAGAGACACCACCTTCAGAGGATGAAACACCTCTGCAAGAAAAATATCTTGGAGCTGAAATATCTAAGTTGTCGGTGCCCGACTCAATCCCAAAAAGTCTTTTACGAACTGCTTCGTGGTCCAGTCAGGTCACCGTCAGCACTTTGCATGAAGCCTGGAATGACAGTCGTCTAGATGAGGTTGCCTCGGAGCGTATAGGGCTTGTCATTGGTGGCTCCAATGTACAGCAGCGTGAACTCGTCAATGTGCATGATAAATATCGTGATAAGCCTCAATTTTTACGTCCGACCTATGCCATGAGTTTTATGGATAGTGACGCGGTCGGAGTATGCACTGAAGTATTTCCAATTCGTGGTCCTTCTTACACCTTGGGCGGTGCTTCTGCGTCTGGGCAAGTTGCGGTAATACAAGCGATTAACGCGGTAAGATCCGGCCAGGTCGATGTATGCATTGCTATTGGCTCGATGATGGATTTGTCGTATTGGGAGTGTCGAGGCTTTCGTACGCTTGGCGCGATGGGCTCGGAAAAGTTTGCGTTTTCCCCTGAGCTTGCGTGCCGTCCATTTGATCTCGATCATGATGGATTTATTTTCGGTGAGGCATGCGGTGTGATCGTGATTGAAACAAAGGAGCATGCGAGGAAAAGAGGCGCGGATATTTATGCGGAGATAAAAGGATGGTCCCACATAATGGACGGGAATCGTAATCCCAACCCGTCTTTGGAAGGTGAGAAAACGGTAGTCACAAATTCATTGAGAATGGCCAATATGACAGCGAGTGACATACATTATGTTAACCCGCATGGCACCGCTTCGATCGTTGGTGATGAAACAGAGCTTAGCGTACTTAAGCAAAGTGGGCTGGAGCATGCATACATCAACGCGACCAAGTCAATCATCGGGCATGGTCTGTCTGCGGCTGGAACGGTCGAACTGATCGCGACGATTCTGCAGATGAAAGCCGGGCGCATTCATCGTACAAGAAACCTGACAACGCCTATTGATATGGATTTCAACTGGGTCAGAGAGAAGAGTATACAGCAGACAATCAGTACGGCTATCTCTCTTAGCATGGGTTTCGGCGGAGTGAACACGGCAGTGTGTATTGAACAGTGCTAATCATCAAAGATTGTTAGAAATTTTATGACAGATCCGGTCGGGAATTTAGGTGGTGTACGCCTAATCTGCTCAGTGCTGTCATTGTTTTGAATTAATCACAGGAGACATCATGAAAACATTTATTTTCCCTGGTCAAGGCTCTCAAGTTAAGGGTATGGGCGGTGGTTTGTTTGACGAGTTCAGCGAATTAACACAACAAGCTGACGAGATTTTAGGGTATTCGATTAAAGAGTTGTGTCTTGAGAATCCAAAACGAAAGCTAAATAAAACGCAATACACTCAGCCAGCACTATATGTGGTCAATGCATTGTCGTTTTATAAAAAACTCAAAGACACCAATGTGAAACCTGATTACGTTGCGGGCCATAGTCTTGGAGAGTTTAATGCACTTTTAGCGGCGGAATGCTTTGATTTTGAAACCGGTTTGACATTAGTAAAGAAACGCGGAGAATTAATGGCAGGCGCTCCGGAAGGCGGTATGGCGGCAATCCTAAACGCTACTAAAGAACAAATCGAGAGTATTTTAAGTGAGAACAATCTGAATCAAATAGATATTGCAAACTATAATACGCCGGCTCAGATCGTAATTTCCGGTGATATCGAAGAAATTGGAAAGGCGCAGGATCTTTTTCAGCATGACAATATGATGTATTACCCGCTTAATACCAGTGGTGCGTTTCATTCGCGGTTTATGCAGCCTGCCAGCGAACAGTTTAAAGCATTCTTAAATGAGTTCACGTTCTCTCCTTTAAAAATTCCTGTGATTTCCAATGTAACTGCACGGCCTTACGAAGATAAAGATGTGGTGGATAACCTCGCCGCGCAGCTTGCAAGCAGTGTGCGTTGGTGTGGAAGTATTCAGTATCTGATGTGGCTGGATGAAAATGGCCAGAAAATGGAGTTTGAAGAGGTTGGTAATGGCGATGTGCTCAGTAAGATGTTGCATTTCATCGAGAAGGAAACTACGAAATCAGTTGAATCGTTGACAGTTAAAACTGAAAAATCTGACGAATTGCCCGTTTCAGCTTCCGCCACAGAACTGGTTGAAAAATGGAACAAGCAATACCCCGTTGGAACCGCGGTGAGATCATTAACTCATGATTACGATAAGTTAGAAACACGTTCAGAAGCAATGGTCTTGTTTGGTCACAGGGCTGCGGTTTATATGCAGGGCTATAATGGATATTTCGATCTGACTGAGCTTGCACCAGCGAACGCCTAACGAACTTCTGATATATCTTACTAATTTTCAGTTTGGAGTTTATATGCGCAAACCCGTCGTGTTTATGTTTTCCGGACAAGGTTCGCAGTACTTTCAAATGGGGCGCGAGTTATATGAGACCCATCCACGGTTCAAGCTGTGGATGGATCACTGCGATATTTATGTCAAGAGTGCCACGGGCCATTCTCTGATAGAGACGCTTTATGGCGATTTTGATAAGAGTCACGCGTTTGACGATATAGTGCTAACAAATCCGGCGTTGGTTTCAATCGAGTTTTGCCTGGCGCAATTATTGACAGAGGCCAAAATACAACCAGACTATCTGCTTGGCTATAGCCTGGGAGAGTTCACTGCGGCTGTAGTGGCTGGTGTACTTACTTTAGAAGAGGGCATTGAACTGTGCGTCGAAGTTGCCAAAGCTTTAAAAAAATATAGCCCAGCTGGTGGTATGCTCGCGATAATCAGCAAGGAAGATATTGTTCAACAGCATCCGCAGGCGTTTGAACGTTGCCAGGTTTCCGGGCGTAACTTTGAAAACAACTTTGTTGTGAGTGGTTTAGAAAAGGACGTGAGCGAACTGCAAAAATACTTAAGCGAAAAGGGTGTTTTGACACAGCGTCTTGCGGTGAAATTTGCATTTCATAGTGACATTATGGAACCTCTTAAGTCGACGTTTAAAGCGATTACAGAACTGTTTAATTACAGCGCGCCACGTATATCTATTTATTCCTGTACAGCCGGCTCAAAGATTACGGCGTTACATGAGCATCATCTCTGGAAGGTGTTACGGGAGCCGGTTAATTTCGCCGATACAATAAAACAAGTGTTGAATGAAGGTGACTTTACCTTTATTGATGTCGGGCCAAGTGGCACACTTTCTACTTCTGTTAAATATTGTTTGCCAACCGATTCCGGTTCCAATTTTATGGAAACAATGAATCAGTTTGGTAAGGATGCATCGGTGCTTGAAAAAACCCTTACAAAACTCTCTGACACGCGACTTGAATTCGCATAGTGTCTTTCTCGCATAGCGTCTTTCTGTCTCTCTTCATTACAGTTCTTCTTTCACTTCTTCGTTGCGATTCTCGCGGCCTCACAACAGGGCAGCTACCCACTGATACCTCTCATGGCTCGTACTCATATCTTCCTCAAGGTGGCGAAGCGTCCTGGTTGGGCGTTTAACGTGCTGTTTTGCCACCGAGGTACGCAAAATGAATTACCTGGCTCACTGATACCAGTTTCGTGCTTGGCGTCGATATAGGGAACTTAGTCGCGTAAATTTACATTTTTTGTCTAAAAATAGAACAGATTGCCTTTTCTTTTTATCTGCGCTGCCTTCGCTTGATTCACCCCTTCGAATCTTAATAAAATGGCGCAAACGCGGACTCTTAGAAGACAAGCGATTCTTACGATAACACAGGCTGAATTAGATCCATGTTACTAGAAATTATTGATGGTCACTCAATAGGTTCCGACAACGAATCCGGTGAAAATAATGTTATAAAAATGGTGTTGAGTGGCGATGCGGTTTCGGAAGAATACGTATGTGATTATGAAGAATCGCCTTTCACCGCACAGTTTCGTAAGAATCTTCAGTATTTTCTTTTCGGCCGTATCGTTTCAGATAATACAAAGTTGAAAGTACAAGCTCCGATGGAGAAATTTTTCCGCCTTGGTCATGCTTTAGGTGATTCTCTGTTAGGGGAAGATCATGAACTGCTCCGACTTTTAAGCATCATCGAGCGGGAGGGTTACGAAAAACTTGAGGTGAGTATTGTCTCCACGCGCCCCGAGTTCTTTAGTGAATTCTGGGAGGCCGCAGTGTTGCATGATGCTAAGTACCTTTTTGCTACGCAAGTAAAGCGATTTTCAAGAGTGTTCGATAGGCGACATCAAGAGTCGTTGCCCACAGTCGAATACCAGCTCAATGTCACACCACCACATCAGGACGAAATTAATCAGTTATTGAATAACGGTAGCGAAACCACTGGCTCTAAAGAAAACAATCCTTTGCGTGTGATATATGCCACGCCTTTTGCTAAATATGACACTGTACGGGCACCTCTACGAAATAATGTGCAGGCATGTTTAACTCTCAACGAACTCAATAGTGCCTTAGATGTAAACCTTTGTTATCTGAGAGACGTGAGTGATTTAAAGCATACGCTTTCTACACAGTTTGCTCAGGGTGAAGGCGAGCAATACCATATTCTTCATCTTCAGGGGGTTGTAAGCTTTGAAGAAGGTAGAGCCAGTCTTATGTATGGAAGTTCAAATTCGGAACAACATATTGACCTCAAAGAATTATTTGAGTGTGCTGCTGGTGATGGTATACGAGTATTGTTTTTAGACATTGCAGAGTGTAGAAGTAACGATTGTATAGAAGAAAACTCACGTGGCCTGGCAGAAGTTGCACAGATAGCACAGCACGTTGGGATTACAAATATAGTGGGACTATCTCATCAAACCCTGCCTTGGTTAAGTGAAGCCTGTTTTTCGGAAATCTATAGACAGATTTTGGCAGGGCATGATATTTCGACTGCTGTAGTAGAAGCGCGAAAATTACTTCAAATGCAGAACAAGAATCGCTACAGCCTGGATGACTTCAATCACTTTCCGGCCTGGTTATTGCTTCAGCATTATGGGGCACAACATATCCAATTCTTTGCGGCGCCTCAGCTAAGCCAAGAGGGCACCGAGATAAATCCGCTTAATGCCGCTCATGCGACTATGTTTGGTTTTCGTGGCGAAAAATTGCCTCCCTTAGCGTTTAGTGTCAGTGACCAATCCCTATCAGATATCATTGCTTACGTTCAATCTGATGTTACTAGGAATACGGATAATTCAGCAAAGAACAAGAGTCGCCTGATCGATGCAACTGAACCCCAAAGAAGAGAAATCGAAAGCACTGAAATCGCCGATAGAAGAAGTGGTAAGATTATCAGCGTAACTGGCCAGCAGGGGGTCGGGAAAACCCATCATGCGTATTTCGCTTGTTTTTATCTAAGTCTGAAGCAGCAATATTATTACAGCTTCAACTTTTCGTTTGCGGATGAGGGTTATACAGCTGAAGACATTGCCGACATGATAGCGCCTGTCCTTCAGACCAAAGCGGCAGATGTACTTGAGCGACTTAAGACTGTGCCATGCGCCTTTATTTTTGACGATCTAGATGTGTTGTTGCAGAGCCACGATACCCAACGGATACAAGCTTTTAGGAATCTGTTTGTTGAACTGAAGCAACAAGAACATTGCGTATTCCTTGTTGGCAACTTAAATCAACACGAGTCAGCCCTGAGGGATTATTTTGTAGAAGACGATAAACCCTTGATTGATTTGAGTGTAGAGCTTGCGGGTCTTCCCAATCTCCCTGGCAGAATTGTCGGCAGTTTAGCGCTGGAAAAAGCGAGCCTTTCGTTGGTCACCCAAAATTCTGATGCGACGCCCGATAACGAGAATGTCGTAGCGCAAGAAGCATGGGAAAAACTGGTCAGATATTCACAGGGAAACCCGAGTGTCATTCAACGGTTAACTCCTCTTTTATCGCGTTACGCCATCGAGGATATTTTGAGCCATGTGAGCAAGGCCAGTCTCACCAGCGATACTCCTTTGGATGTAATCGACCAATGGCAATGGCAGGAATTACCAGATGTTTGGCAGAACTTTCTGACACTCTGCGGTGAAATGCCGGGATTGTTATTAGAAATGGTAATGATTGCAGCAGACCAGGAGCAAGAAGCTGATTCACCCTCCAGAAAACTATTTGCTTTATTGGGCGATGAGAGCGCTAAAGTAAAAGAGGGACTCCAACGTCTGTCGGCGGCGGGCTTTACCAAGTTATTACCTCATGGTCATATGGTTGAAAACAAAGCCCTGCATTTTGTGAAAGACAAGCAGTACAAGTCTGAATTTGACTCAAAAATCACGGATGAGCTTAACTTTCTGTTTAGCCAAGTGATCTCGCAAGGTGTATTACGCTTGAGTCAGTTTGTGTTAAAGAACCCAAACCCTCCGATGTCGAATAACTTAATCTCGAATCGAAAGCATTGGGTGAAACATTTCGAAAGACTCTGGTTTCATGACGATTACGCCAGGTTCATGGCTGTCAGGAAATCATTTCAGCAGCTTTTAACCCAGGCAAAACTGCAGCATGAGCTGGTAGAGTGGAGTGGGGACTTGTTAACACGTACAGAGATTAGCCCTCAAAAAATTGAAAATACCGGATTTGCGGTGGCATGGCTTGGTTTAGCTGTCGAGACTCTTAGCTTTTCCAGTACAGCAAAAGAGAACAGCGGGCTGGAAAAAGGGGCTGGGGTGTGGCGAGATTGGTTTGTTGACCAGAGCGACACTATCGAAGAAAAAGATTTAGCTCGTTTTCAAATGGTGGTCAATTTTCTAAATCATTACGCTAAACTCAACGCTGATACAGAAACAAGTAGTAATCTATGTCTAAAAGCCTATGAGGTGTACTTCAAATTTCAGGCCTGGCATGGCGTTATTGCCATGTTAAAAATCTTGGCTGTTAACGCTTTTGATCTAAACAACACGGATGATGTTGAAAACTACGAACGGAAAATACTTGAAGAAATCGCTTATGATGACGCTCCAGCCGGATTCCAGATTCAGCAAATGGTAGATGTTTTATTGATGCGTATGGCGAGACAGAATTTCGAATTGGCCGAATCGTTGTTTCATGAGATTAAATCAAGGAAGGATAGCACTCCAATGGCAGAACTCCTCGATGGCGTGGAGGCAGATTTACGCTGTCAAAAGGGTGAATACTTTGAAGCGCTGCCTTATTTTTGCAAGTTGTGGGAACGTTCGTTAAGTGCACAGTCACCAGCTCAAATAGAACAGTTAAAAGCACGGTTTAAGGTGTTCGAAACCAATCTTGGCCGTGAACGCTTGGAGTTGTTGTTGGCTGAATATCTTGATGAATCGTCACCAAGTCCACTGACGCAAGAGTTTTCCATACATTAGTAACACAAAGCAAGAGCAATTATTCGATGGAAGATTTTTTAAAGGTCGTAGCTCCGCCCGATATTTTCTATGAAAATATCCGAGGGATTGCTTGCGAGTTCGATGTTGAGAGCTACCAGGACGAACTTTACGATATTTGTGAAATCCCTTTTCATTTGGTCAGTTCCAAAGCGGTTGTAAAGCGTAAAGCGGAATTTCTAGCGGGTCGGCATTGTGCGAATCTGTGTTTGCGCCAGTGGGCTATTGAAGACTATGTCGTTAAAGCCGGACAGAATAGGGAGCCGTTGTGGCCTTCAGGCCTGGTTGGGGCTATTAGCCATTCAAACACCTACGCTATCGCTATTGTCGCCGATGCCTCACAGTATATGGGCGTTGGAGTCGATGTTGAAACGCTTGTAGCGTTAGATACCGCCAACCGGTTGAGGTCCCAGATCCTAACGCAGAGCGAGGATCGGCGCTATGCTCATAAAGAAAATTTCGATGATATTTTTACCATATGTTTTTCTATAAAAGAAAGTCTTTTTAAGGCAGCGTATCCTCGAGTACAAAAGTGCTTTGACTTCTCAGCCGTTAGTGTTACCCGTATTGCATGGAGCGACGACAGTCAGGGTTCTGTGAATTTTGAGTTGAACGATAATTTATGCGATGAATATCAGTGCGGCATGTTGTTGACAGGAAAATTCTGTAAAAGGTATGATAAAATAATTACAGTGTTGGAAATACCAATGATCTAACGTGTACTAGCTCAGACTTAATCTGACAGTTACCCGTTTTTCTATCGGTGCTGTCAGTTTACATTTGAGCTAGATTTTTCTCTGCCCAAATTCGTTTGCCATCAAGAAATGTTTCCATGGTTGTTCGACCGCAACACATTTTACCCTGATGGGTACGTTCATTGCTATACTTTTCCATCCACACGTCCAGATCAGTTTGTAGTTCTTCCATTGTAGCGTACAGCCTTTTACGGAAAGTGACCTGGTAAAATTCATTTAATACAGTTTTATGAAAGCGCTCGCAGATTCCGTTCGTTTGTGGTGACATCGCTTTGGTCTTTGTATGGTCTTTGTATGGTCTTTGTATGGTCTTTGTATGGTCTTTGTATGGTCTTTGTATGGTCAATGTTGTTTATGGCTAGATATAGCTGATAATCATGTTGCTCAACACGGCCACAATACTCGGTTCCCTGGTCGGTCAGTATGCGAAGAACCGGCACTTCCTGTTCTTCAAGGAATGGTAATCCCCTGTCATTCAACGTGTCTGCTGATATGATTGGCGTTTTGGTTGTATACAGTTTTGCAAAGGCTACTTTACTATAAGTATCAATAAAGGTTTGCTGATATATCCGACCTACACGCTTCATATTGCCCACGTAAAACGTGTCCTCAGAGCCCAGATACCGGGGGTGGTGAGTCTCTATTTCGCCGCTGGCTTCATCATCGTATTTCTTCTTTTCCAGGGCCGCAATCTGCGAAATCCGAATAGGGGAAGTACGTTTAGAAATGGGCACTTGCTTTACACCACTCTATCGTAAGTGTCCGACCAACCACACTTAAAAATCTCAGCTACAATTGATTAGATTATCTTCTCCAATTCAGCTGGAGATGATAACTATGAATTCGCACTTAAACCGGAGACAACCGCTCCCACCTCAATAAAACTAGCACGCCAGCGCCGAACGCAGAGCGACTGGAGAACCCTGATTATTCCGTGGGATGCCTCCGGTCAAACACAAAAAGCTTTTTGTGAGGCCCAAGGGCTGTGCTATCGGAACTTCAACCAATGGAAAAGCCGGCTCAAGAGGCAATCATCATCGATGCCTGACGATGCTTTGGTGTCGAACTTTATCGCGCTGAGCGTCACTGGGGAATCATCAACAATGAAGCCCCTAAATGTCAGGCTATCACTAGATTTGCCGTACAACATCCAGGCGACGCTAGAAAGCGATGCGACATCAGTAGCCAGCGTGACAAAAGCCTTGTCCTCGGCCCCGTCATGCTAAAAGTTCCCGCACAATTGCCTGTATGGTTAGCTGTTAAGCCCATCGACATGCGCAAAAGCTTCGACGGTTCGTCCGTCTATGCTACCTCGTTTTTACAGCGCAACCCGCTCAACGATGGTCTGTTTATTTTTCGCAACAACAGCGGCGATAAAATCAAGCTGATGTACTGGCATCGCAACGGCCTGGTGATCGTGCACAAGCGCCTAGAGCGAGGCCGTTTTAAGTGGCCAAAACACGATGAAGACGCCATGTTCCTAACGCGCCAAGAGCATGGCACATTGGCGGCGGTATTTTCAAAAAGCCGCCTTGCTTGAGGAGACGTTTGGTCCTGCACATCAAGCACTTTGCGTGATGAAGCAGCTATGTAACATTGAGCGAGATGCCAAACATATAAACGATAAAAAGCGCAAAAAAATGCGACAGCGTTTGGCCAAACCGATATTACGGAAGCTTAAACGTTGGCTTGAGCATAAAGCCTGCGAGCACCTACCCAAAAATAAACTTGGCCAAGCTGTGCAATATGCCCTCAATCACTGGTCGGCCTTAACGCGCTATTGCGATTCGGCGTATTTAGAGATAGATAACAACTTCAGCGAGCGCGAAATGCGCCCTGTTGCCCTAGGGCGAAAAGTTATTTATTTACCGGATCAGAAGGCGGCGGACATTTTGTACAGCCTGGTGGAGTCGGCCAAAATTAATCAAATAAATGTCTACGACTATTTAAATTATATACTCAAGCGTTTGCCTATCACAGCAAGCGAGAACGATTTAGAAACCCTGTTGCCCTATCATTGGCAGAAACCCTTGTCATGAACTACGCCGATATTATCCAAGCGCTAGATCATGCAAGCGCCTCTGATTTATATCGCTTGCAGCGCGCCATTGAACATTTGATTTATGAATCAAAGCGTATGATTGAAATTAAAAAGGCGTTGCTCTTAGGGCAAATGATCGACTACTACGAAGCGTCCGCCAATCGCATTGAGCCAGCGATTGTTGAGAATATAAAGGAAACGAAAGCGGTGATGAAAAACCTACGCGATGGAAAACGCTGGCAGATCCCCTTGTGCGCGATCAATATCCGAGGCACGGACACGCGTATCGTCCAGCCCGAGGTGGAAGGCTTGAAAAAATACGAACTCAGTATTGGCGATAGCGTAGGCTTTGTTGATCGGGCGGGTATGAAGAAGCATGGTTGCGTCGTCAGGCTTAACCAGAAAAAAGCCACGATTTAATCACTGGATAAAAGATGGCGTGTGTCGTACTCGCTGCTTTGTAGAGTCATTGAACAGAATATGACATAGCCTGACCGGTGGAATGCGCGGACACTTACACTCTGTGTAATTTTCGAATTGGCATAACTTGTCGCCTTTTTTTCACCAAATGATTCTTCTCCGTAATCGCTGTAAAAATAAATATCGCGAAAGCCTCACGACACATTTTTCATTAACAATTATTCGTGTCAGAATGGCAATGATAATCTTAAAAATAACATCCATATGGGCGCCATCAAGAGGAAATGGGTGCAAATTGTTTTTTTATTGCGACACACAGGAAAAAAAGAAGGAAATAGACACGTGGAATTAAACATATTTTACATATAAGTGGTGGACTTCGAGATATCTGGTCGTTAATATCATGCTACGAGTCTGCATATCGAAAAGCTATATTCAAATATATCATTTTCTAGGTTTGTAACAGTATTGAATATGAAACAGAAATAATAGACGCTATGATAATTTCTGGTGTATCCGATAAGAAGAAAGCGGTGTAAGCTGCTGGTTGATTGTGTCGGGTCGACGACCATTGCTTTTACAAAAATACAAAGAATGTTTTCTAACGTTCTATGAGTTCCCATCAGAGCATTGCATGTATCTCCGGACCACGAATCACATTGGGTCGGTGTTTGTGACCGTGAGATTAAGGAACACCAAAAAAAAGAACGGTGGTAGCTGATAAACCACATTATCAATGGTGTTTATATTAATTGAAGTGGTGCAATCAAAGTGGCGTCGGCTTCATGGTTACGAGTTAATAGCGGATGTTATCGGCGAAAGAAAATTCATTAATGACGTGCAAGAAAGATCGAAAACAGAACGTTGCTAGATGGCTTCTATACGCCAGATTTAACTATAGCTCAAAAAATCGATATAGATAACTCAATACGAAACGTCATAGAAGTAACTATAGGGTAGTAGCATGTGCAACGAATATTTATGATTTCTTGTAGATATTCGAAATGTGATTTTATGTTACTTAGCTATCAACCGCATCGCAAGCATAAGTCTTTATATTTATCCCGTTAATATTCAATTGAATAAGCCAGCTTAAGAACTCCCGATGAAACTAACCTTATTTTACGCACCGAGAACCAGATCATTTTCTGCATTATGGCTACTGGAAGAACTTGGTGAGAAGTACCAAATAGAAAGCTTTGATATTGAATCCGGCCGTCACAAAGAGTTCGACTACCTGGCGCTTAACCCTATGGGTAAAGTTCCACTTGTCTTACATGGTGATGTGCCGGTCGCCGAACTCGGAGCTGTCGCGATTTATCTTTCCGACGCATATCCTAAAGCTCAGCTATGTCCGTCTATGCAAGAACCATTGAGATCCGAATACCTGCGATGGATATTTTTCTCAAGTGCGATTATGGAGCCTGCGTTCGTACAAAAAATGTATGAATGGGACATTCCCGCAAAAAGTATTGCATGGGGATCTTTTGATCAGATGCTTGACGTTGTTACGCAAGCAGTGTCGGACAACAAATGGCTCGTCGGTGACACTTTTTCGTCAGCAGATGTTCTTGTCGGTTCAACGCTTAGATTTGGACAGATGCTAGGCGTAATTCCAAAAGAAGGCGCTGTGCAGGAGTATATTTTACGATTGAAAAAGAGAGAAGCGTTTATTCGAGCAGCTGAAATAGAAGTAACAGAAAGCGCTCGTTTTCCGCCCAAAAAGTAACGAAATTTAGACTTTTTGCTTACTGGTACGCATCGGTGAGAACATACAAGTTGTTCTCATGAGCTCCCTTGTGCTCAAAATTTTCTAATTCCGAAAATTATTCAGGTTCGCACTTCAAGAAAGCCTATAAAGCGAAAATAGCAATGTGTAATAACCCAACGATAGCTATGAATCAGATCGAACTTTCGTAGTGTCTCTCAGTTAGCAAAGGGGATTCAGATGAAGACATATATGTTTCCAGGCCAAGGCTCTCAATCCAAAGGGATGGGAGCATCTTTGTTCGACAAGTTTGCCGATTTAACTGAGAAAGCTGATCAAATTCTCGGATACTCAATTAAAGCACTTTGTTTATGTGATGAAAGAAACGAGCTAAATAACACACAGTTCACTCAGCCCGCTCTGTATGTAGTAAACGCACTGTCCTATTTCGATAAGCTGCAAAATGATCATACAGAGCCGGATTATGCGATTGGGCACAGCTTAGGGGAATTTAATGCGCTTCTGGCTGCGGGATGCTACGACTTTGATACAGGACTACAACTTGTAAAGAAACGTGGTGAGCTTATGAGCCAAGCTCCACAAGGAGCGATGGCCGCGATTCTTAACGCATCAAAATCAGAAATAGAATCTATATTGGAATTTCATGGATTAAACAATGTAGATTTAGCCAATTACAATACGCCGTCTCAAATCGTGATCTCTGGTGCTCAAGCAGAGATCATTCAGGCACAACAGCATTTCGAAGATGCAGGTGCAATCTATTACCCTCTTAACACGAGCGGAGCATTTCATTCTCGCTTTATGCAACCTGCAAGTGAGCTCTTCTTCGATTATTTACAGGGTTTTACGTTTTCCCAACCAAGATTTCCTGTCATCTCGAACGTCACTGCCAGACCCTATGAAAGTGAGGACATCGTCAAGAACCTCTGTGAGCAATTAAAAAGCTGTGTTTATTGGTCAGATGGCATCGAATATCTTCTTAATCTAAACAGAGACAACGGAATCCCTATGGATTTCGAAGAAATAGGTCATGGAGAGGTGCTCACCAAGTTGCTTCGTACCATCAAGAACAAAGTGCCAATAACCGAAAAATCCACTAGCACGGAATCTGATCCAAACAAGTCCAATGCTGCAACTAATACTCTGATTATAGACTGGAATAATCAACATCCCATCGGTACAAAAGTAAATTCAATACACGCACAGTTTCAACAACTGGAAACAAGATCACCAGCTAAGGCCTTATCTGAGAATAATGCGGTTGTCTACATGAAAGGTTATTACGGGTATTTTTCACTCGATGAACTCATCTTTGAATGAGTTATTAAAAATGATCAATGATCAAATGAGTAATTAACAATGAAGAAATCTGAAGCAGACCGGTATCATCATTTAATTGGCGTACAGAGCAGAAGGATGACTTTTCGTGATGGTGACTTTCTCGATTATGTGATTATGATCTGTCTCTGCGGAATCGCTTTGGTTTGCATTTATGGCATAGACAACCTTTTAACACAGATAGGTCTAGTCGCGTGTGCCTTAATGATCATTAACTTTCCGCTTAGACATGGTTTTAAATTGAAAACGCCATTGATCGTGAAGCGGCCCCAAGACATTCTATATATGGTGGTCTACAGACTGACGAACCTTGAGCCCATCATCCTCATCGCTGCGGCTATTCTTATACTAGAGAACGTTGCAATTTACTTTACGCCACAGCTGCCTCATAAAGTTGAGCTCGTTCGTCAAGTTGGTTTTTACCTTATATACCTTAATTTCGCGATTATAACGATTTATAGAACAGCAATCCTTGCCGCACACTTGTACAAACGAAATCTTGCAAAAGAGGTACTACTGGAAACGCCATGGAAGCGTGTGGTAGTGAAGCACCCGAGTATGTTTCTCGAAATATTTCACAGCTATTTCACGGGAATACTCGCACATATAATGATGCTGATCCCTTGGTTCCTGGTTGTAAGCTATTTCGATTTTTCTATCATTTTTATTCCCATAATTTGCGTGGCAAACTATGTTGTTTTTTCTAAGAGTCTCGCGGGTATTTTGCGTTGGTATTACCGAGATCATTGGTTAGCACATAACTCAGAGCTGGAATTTATCTATCTGCACGGCGCGCATCACGATGCCATCCCAAGTGCTCTGCTAGCAGCCGATGAAAGTGGATTTCTCGAGGGGATTATCCGACAAATGCTAGGCAGGCCAATAGCTATGTTCAATCCGCTAATGGCTTTTATCTTCTATACCAACAGCATCTGGAAGAATGTCACTGATCACCAGTACATTCCCGGAATCTTCCCTAAGCAAAAAAATCCAGGTCGTTCACAGCACGCAATTCATCACCACAACCGATTAGAACCTTACGGTCTTGCATATAACCTGGAAATATATAAACACATATTGCCAGAAAAACAGCGTGAAAAAATTGAGAGGATGTCGGATCGCGAACAAGAAGCCTACCGACTCGATGAAATATTAAATGGTTTTGAATGGAATAACGCGAAATATCGCTGGTATCTCCAGCTCGTAAAAAAATATAACTCTCGGCAATGAGTTGTTTGGAATCACAGTAACACGCTCACATTCAAAAGCTGTTACCGATACTTAGACAAGGGCCACACCAGTTCAAAAAAATTAGCTTATAAACCAAAGTCACCTGTGATTTCAGAATTTAATTATGAGGTTTTGCATATGAAGAATTACCCAGGCAGAGACCATGCTATTGTCATTGGAAGCGGTATGGGTGGTATGGTGTGCGCGCGTGTCCTAAGCGAACATTTTTCTAAAGTCACGATCATCGAAAAAGATCCGCTGCCGGAGTCTCCCGCCACTCGCAAAAGTGTTCCGCAAGGTCACTTTCTTCACATTCTTTTAGCAAAAGGTGTCCGCGTTCTCGACGATTTATTCCCAGAACTATTCTCTTCATTGGAATCGGCCGGGGCGGTTAGGTTCAACGTAGGGCAGGACATTGCAGCCAAGATGTCAAACGGAAGGATACCACGGTACCAATCCGATATTTGGCTATATGGCTGCAGTCGCCCGTTGCTTGAGTGGCATATTCATCAGCAACTTACAGCGATCTCCAATATTCAGATTATGGAGCAAAGTGAAGTAAAATCTTTGCTCTACGATCGCGACACAAATTGCGTTACAGGTGTGTCCCTTCAGCAGAATAAAGACGCACAACACGATGTAGTTGCAGACATAGTGGTTGATTCAGGAGGGCGAACCGCAAAAACTCTAAAATGGTTTGAAGCACTCGGTTTTGACAAACCCGAAGAAACCATCATACAGCCACCTGTGGTGTATAGTTGCCGCGCTTTCAAAAAACCAGCTAATTTCAAATCGGACTGGAAGCTTTTAGCGGTTTATCCTGACGATGTTGGCAGCTCTAGTGGCGGCTTTGTTAACCCCATCGAGAATGATCAATGGATGGTGACACTTTGGGGAGTAGGGCAGGCCCTATCGCGAGATGATTCACTCTTCCTTGAGTTCGCGCGAAGCTTACCATCACCCGATTTGTATAATGCAATAAAATACGCAGAACCTATCTCATCGGTATATACAAGACGTAAAACCGTAAGTCGAATAAATCACTTTGAAAAACTCGATAAGCGCCCTGAAAAGTTCTTTGCTGTAGGCGATACAGTTTGTTCTTATAATCCTGTGTATGGGCAAGGCATGACATCCGCAGTATTGGGAGCCGTCACCTTAGGAGAGACCTTTGCCGATCACCCCAAAGACACCCCACACTTAGCTGGAATCTTTCACAAAAAACTTGCAGAAGTGAATATACAAATTTGGCAAAGGGGAACGATGGATGATCTAAGATGGAGTGACACTTTAGACGAAAATCCAACACTCAAGAACGAAATTGAAGTAAGAACCAAATTCATGGAGCGAATATGGGAACTAGCCATTCACGATACCCAAGTTGCAGAGCTGGTTTGGAGTGTGATGCATTTTCTGAAGCCAGTAAATGAGTTAATGACTTTGGAGATTCAAAGTAAGCTTGCCAAATATGAAGCCGAAAAAATGCAAGCCGGAATATCACAAGCGAAAATCTGGCATTCTCGCAGTGATTTAACTTCTGTGAGGGGTAAAGGCAAGGAGATTGAAGCACGCCCGCAGCAATCTAATGGTAAGACCATCACTAGTGAGCAACTGAATGAAATCGCTGAACATTGGGTCAATGGCGGTCGCGTAGACTGGAAAAACCTTCATCAGGAAACAACACCACAGAAACTTCATTTGCCCACCTATCCGTTTGAGAAGGAGCGCTTCTGCATTGCAAGGGAGAGAAGTGCCGAAACTTCGCTAGCAGACAACAAGCAATCTCAAGCAGAGAATACTGCTAGAGGGACTGACAAGATCTCGGCAAATTTAGCAGAACAACTATCACGTGAAGAGCTACATACAGAAACACCATCAACAAAAACAACTTTGGTAGAAACTCCTGAATCAGAAGAGCCATCATACGAGCTGCCTATCATCGAGAAAATTTCATTATTCCTGAAAATCGAAATAGCTGAGCAATTAGCGCTTTCGGTCACCGATGTCGATTCTACTCGAGGGTACTTTGAGTTGGGATTGGATTCACTTGGTTTTCTTATGCTTATCGAAAAGATTCAAAACGTTATTGGAGAAAAACTGCCTCCAGAAAAGCTTTTTGAATACGTAACCATCGATCAGCTATCTGGATACTTACACGAAAAGTATGAAGAGCAGTTTCAACACTGGTCCGCTCCCGAGACGTTTGCAGGCGCTGCTGTAGAAACACAGGAAGAGAAAGAAAAACCATCGGTTGACGAAAATAAGCCGGCAGTCACACCGGAATTAAAATCAATTAAAGACAAGAGCACGACGTCGAAAAATAGTACCGTCGACACTACAACATCTAAAAACACACGCCTTGGCAAGTCTGAGTCTGAGCTTGAAAGATCACCGAGAACAGCTAAAAAGAGCACGGCGAAAGCTGCTGTTACCAAGAACGCCCCCCTCAAAGATAGCCGTGCAAAAAGTACCAGCAAATTCCCCGAACTTATTCATCTGAATAAAGCAAATCAGGGCCGGCCTGTATTTTGGATTCACGGGGGAATAGGTGGCGTACAGCCATACTACTATATAGCCGAAGGGTTGCAGCGTCCATTCTATGGTATTCAAGCAAAGGGCAAGATCAGGACATCCACCTCCAGCATGAAATCGGTAGCGGCATACTACATTCGCATAATTAAGTCAGTACAGCCGCAAGGCCCATATGATCTGGGAGGCTATTCGCTCGGTGGATTAATTTGCTATGAAATTACTCGCCAACTTCAACGCAACGGAGACAAAGTTTCCTCGATTGTCATGCTCGATACGCTCGACACCTCTGGCTTGGAGAAAGTGAGGAGTTCCATTAAAAGTCAGCAGCTTCTTTATGTCAATCTTACCTTAGCGTCAAGAGTTATGCATGACCCAAGAAAATTCAGCGAAGCACTGATCCATCATAACGAACTCGATGAATCGTTAGACCCTAAGAAATTCAAAGAGCAGTTGCTCGATATAGCAGAAAAGAAAGGCCTGATTTCTAGGAAACACATACAGGAAAAAGTCGAAGAGATGGCAGGGGAAGAGGAAGATTATAACGTCGATCATTATACTGTTGCGCCGCTGCGATCGCCTCGCGACGTGAGATGCTATTACTTCCGCAATAAGAGCGGGCTATTCTTCGGTGAGTTGGAGCCATACTTCACGATTTCAAGCGATAAGAGCCGAGTGGATAAAACCAACTATTGGCATGAATGGGAGGAAAACCTCCATGACTTTCATATCTTGGATGTCGACACACCAAATCACATGAACTTTCTGTTGGAAGATCATGTTTATAAAACGATTACCGAGTTTTGTCACGGTCTTTACTCGCAAAAGGGCATCACGGACAAATCTCTTGAGACTTTCAAACAGCAATTAAAGGAACAGCACGGCGTTCTGCAACATTCGCCTGATGATTATTCCAGATCGGGTTTTATTTCCCGGCTGCTTTCCAATATTACGGGGCGCAAAAGTAAAGCTGATGTCGACCCAGCTTAACGTCACCTGATTCTTTTCTATTTCCATCAGAGAACGGTGGAAAGTGATAACTAAATTTAAACAATCCACATTTTCAAGCGCGTCCGAAGACGCGTTGTGGAAACTTTCGGGAGTTCTTGAAGATGTTTAGCATGTTTAATCAGTATTTTTTTGGTTATGTAGCTGTTCCGATGCTGGAAGCTTGTCAAAAGCGAGGGCTATTCGACCTGCTGGATTTGCAGGTTTTCACTCCTAGGCAAACGCTCGCTACAGAATTAAACGCCAATGAAGGATATCTCGCCATCACTTTGCAAATGCTCGTCTATTTTGGCTTAGCGGAGAGAAACGAGGAAGATGCATTTAGATTGACTTCCCAATTTGATTCCCGTTTTCTTTTCTTAGACCTCAAGAGTCTTTATGAAGCAGCTCCGATAGATTTTTTTCAACAAGAGACTTACCAGCAAAATATTACCAGTAAAATAGAATTGATCTCTGGTATCGAAGAAAACTCAGACGCCATTGCTTCACGTCTGGTATCCGGTGCGATATTCACTAAACTCATAATCGGCTTACATCAGCTTGGCGTATTCCATTCCCGCCAAAACCTGGAGGCCTTTCCTCAAACATTTCTACATCCCGTCGAAAATTTCCTCGTAAAACATACCTGGCTTAGTCACCCTGGACACAAATGGGAGATCACCGAAGCGGCGCATGAATTCTTGAAAAGTATCGATATCCATGCGGATATCGCGGATCACCGCAAAACACTTTTCAATATTGAGACTCTACTGTTTGCCGATGAGCAGACATACAATGTGCAAGACTTTCTGGATGGACGCGAGAATAATATCGACTTCGTTAACCCTGTGATGGCGGACAGCATCGCTGAGTTAGTAGTGAGTATTTTTGATCACCTTCCTGTTGAAAAGCAGCCAAAATTACTGGTAGATATAGGATGCAAGGATGGATCGCTTTTAACTAGTTTGTATCATTCGATTCGCGAAAAGACACAGCGTGGAAGGAATATCGAGAGCTATCCACTAACGCTTATGGCCGTATGCAATAATGAGCGATCTCTCGAAAATACAACGTCCGCCCTTAATCAACTTCCGCATCATACGCTTCTCAGCGCGCGCCACTCTCCAGAACTTATTCGACAGGGATGTCTGAACCTTGGGTACTCTGATTCGAGAGATATGCTGTCTATCTACAAGTTTGCTGGCCAACTGATTGACCCCGAAGGCTATCAACACGAAGATCAAACACTTTCTGTTCTGGTGGAGGCCGAATCAGGAGTATATATTTCACGACAAGGCAGAAAGCTGGAAAGTCTACAGGTCTTGAATGCCTGGAAATCGTATCTAAGAACACTAGTGGATACAGCCGTTGATGGCAATCTATTAACGTTGGAATTACATAGGAATAAGGATTTTACTGCTACGCAAAATGGTGAATTAAGTGGTGATGGCTTTTTGGACTTAGTGTCCAGTCTGTCACTTCATTACCTCATAAGTGCTGAATCATTTGTCATCATTGCAGCGAACCTCGGTCTTTTTGGTAAAGTCCCTCCGAAGCGTTTCCCCGTAAGCGCCGACACATGTCGCTTAACATTAAATCGTTTTGAAAGGCGTGACTATATTGTGCGTCATGCATGCTCCAATGATCTGCCCAAACTATTTGAGTTGGAGCGCCTATGTTGGAAGGAGGAAATCAAAACATCAGATGCACAAATTGAGTCTCGCCTGCAGCAATATCCCGCAGGACAGTTTGTACTCGAGCGAGACGGCGAAGTGGTAGGGGTTGTGTACAGCCAGCGAATCGAAAGTATCGAGCATCTTGAAGGCCAAAGTGCTGCCTATGTTCACCATTGCCACCGAGACTCAGGGGAGATTGTACAGCTCTTGGCAGTCAATATTCACCCCAAAGTACAAAATCTAAAGTTAGGTGATCAGCTTCTCGAGTTTATGCTACAAAGATGCGTTCTCACCGAAAATGTAGATACCGTCGTTGGAGTAACGCTTTGCAAGAATTATGAAGCTAATGATGCATACTCATTTACCGATTACATTCGTCAATCGGATGAGCAAGGTCGGATCAGAGATCCCATTTTATATTTTCACCAGCGCCACGGTGCCACTATCTTAAAAGAGATGCCTCAGTATCGACCTGCGGATGTCACTAATGAAGGGTTCGGCGTATTGGTTCACTATGACATTCATCATAGAGTGCCGCTTTCTTTACAAGACGGTACTTCATCGTCACCGGTTACAGAAAGCGCAGCCACAAACACCAACACCAACAAAACAACCATACCTTCTGCTGCTATAGCTGATTTTTTGCAACTCAATCTTTTAAATATCCTAGGTGAGCACCATCAAGATGATGATTTTGATCGTCCATTAATGGAAATAGGGTTTGACTCGGCAGATCTGTTGAAGCTTCAGGAGAAGATCTGTAATGAATACGTCATTAATCTGAGATCTACTTTTTTCTTTGAATACAACACCCCGAAAAAAGTCCTGAAATATCTCGTCTCACAACTGAGTGAGGATCGCTCGGTGTCACAACCAATAGCAAGCAGCTCACCAGCGGAAAGCAATCCAATCCATAGTGTTGCCCACGAGTCACGTATCATCAACACTCCGAGCACGCAAAAAACTTCAGACCGTCTACCAGTAAACCAAGATCTTACTGCAAAACAAAAATGTCAATTTTCTGTGCAAAATGTCGCGATTATTGGTTTGTCATGCAAACTTCCCGGAGGCATAGATTCCGTTGAAAAACTCTGGGAAACACTGGCGAACGGTGAGTGTGCGATAGGGGAGTTGCCTGAACAAAGATTCGATTGGCCGCCAGGGATCGATCCGACAAACACACATCGTGGAATTAATTGTGGCGGTTTCGTTGAGAATATCGCAAGTTTTGATGCACCTTTTTTCCGAATTTCTCCCAAAGAAGCGGTAAGCATGGATCCGCAACAAAGAATACTTCTGGAGCTTGCATGGGAATGTTTTGAGAATGCAGCGATACTCCCGGAAAAATTGACATCTCGTGATGTAGGCGTATTCATCGGTGCTAGCGGTTCAGACTATGCACACTTACAGAATAAGGCCGGAGTGGAGGTCGAAGCTCATCATGGTACGGGTAGCTCGCTGGCTGTTCTCGCGAATAGAATTTCCTATTTTTTCGATTTCTCCGGGCCGAGTTTACAAATCGACACAGCCTGCTCCTCTTCATTAGTGGCGATCCATTCCGCCATGCAGTCGTTGCAAAGAGGCGAGTGCTCAATGGCCTTAGTCGGAGGAATCAACCTCATCTGCCATCCAGCAAACACCATGGCTTATTATCACGCCGGAATGCTCGCAGCAGATGGCCGGTGTAAAACCTTCGACGCGTCAGCAAACGGTTATGTTCGATCTGAAGGCGCTGTGACTCTACTACTCAAGCCATTAGAAAAAGCCGAAGCTGATCAGGACGTTATTCATGCACTGATTAAAGGAAGTGCAACCAACCACGGGGGGCTCGCAGGGGGCCTAACAGTACCAAACCCTCAGAAGCAAGCAGAGCTACTTATTTCGGCATGGAAAAATGCCAATATCGATCCAGCTGATCTTAGTTACCTTGAGGCACATGGCACTGGTACCTCGTTGGGCGATCCTATAGAGATTCAGGGTATGCGAGAGGCTTTCGCTAACTTCTCCGCTGAAGGTTTCGCAACTACTACGCACTGTGGAATCGCGTCAATTAAAAGCAATTTAGGGCATCTGGAAGCTGCCGCCGGCATTCTTGGGTTACTCAAAACAGTACTATGTTTTCAGAAAAAGCAACTTCCTCGGAGCATACATTTTCATACCTTGAACCCCAAGATTGATCTCGATGCATCGCGACTTTACATCGTGTCAAAACACCAGTCATGGCAACCTGCAGGGCATCAAAACCGCGTGGCAGGTGTTAGCAGCTTTGGGTCGGGCGGCACCAATGCTCATGTCGTGTTAGCAGAATATAATTCTGAGTCGAAATCAGGATTCGTCCAGGATGAGTATTTATTCGTTCTTTCTGCCAGGAATTCAGAAAGCCTGAATCGGTACGCCGAATCGATGCTCACGTTTCTTGAAAGATCTCCGCTGATTTCATTTAGCAACTTTATCTATACCCTGCAAGCCGCTCGAACACCCATGCAAGAGCGACTGGCTATTAAAGTAAAGAACTACGCAGATCTGAAAGATAAATTATCGCGATGGATATCCGGTAGTAGCGCGACAAATGATAGTTGGCAGAAAAACGCCAATGCAAGTCGTGCCGAAATAGAAACTTTATTCGGAGGGAAGGTTGGACAACAGGTCACCGACGTGGTCGTTGAAGAAAAGAACCTGGAACAAATTGCCATCCTGTGGACTTCTGGTATCGAAATATCATGGAAAAACTTGTATGAAGCTACGCCACACAGAATTCCAGTGCCGAGCTATCCATTTGCGCGCAATGAATACTGGATTGAGCGTGTACGCGGACAGGCGGAAACTGTAAGTACCCAAACAAAGAATATTATCCATCCCTTAGTACATGAGAACACCTCTGATTTGCTGGAACAGCGCTTTACATCAAGTTTTTCAGGCTCAGAGTTTTTCTTCAAAGATCATGAGGTCATGGGGCAGCCTACTCTTGTGCCCGTAGCCTATCTAGAAATGGCCCGAGTCGCGATAGAAAAGGCGAACGGTAAACCGAGCTCCGACACAGAGCTGCATATTGAACGCATATCCTGGGAAAATCCCATCACATTGAATGAAGCTGCTAACGAAATTCACGTCAGTTTATTTATCGATGATAGCGACACCATTCACTTTGAAATTTACAGCAATTCGCCTCAATCAGATGAGAGTGTTATTCACGCCCAAGGTCTAGCTCAGTATTTTGCAAGTCAAGAGCGTTCATCATTGAATATCGCCGACATTCAAGCACAGATGACACACGGTATTATAGAAGCCCCGTTGTGCTACGAGACGCTTGGCAGAACAGGACTCACCTATGGCGCGGCACTTCAAGGAATTCAGCAAATCTACCAAGGGAAGGGAGAAGCGCTTGCATCTATATCACTGCCTTCATCGATAGCAGCCTCACAAAGTGCTTATGTGCTTCATCCCAGCGTGCTCGATGCTGCTATTCAAAGTATTCTTATTCAACAGCTTTCCCAGGAAGAGTCGGGGTCATCACATAATACCGAAATATTATTTCCGGTCTTCATTGAATCTGTAGAAATCCTCGCTTCTTGTGATTCAACAGTGTTTGCCTGGACTCGAGCATCAAGCAATCAGTCCGACTGGGATATTGATCTTTGTGATCGATACGGCAAGGTATGCGTCCGAATAAAAGCCCTCGAACTGGGAAATTTAGACGTATTGTCGAAGCATTTCTCTGAGGATGAATCTGAAGAGAGATGTGTGACTTTCTTGAAGAAAGGCTGGCAAATCTCTTCGTTACCGGCAGCTCAAGCAATTTCTTGCCCTGTTATCGTTCTGCACAACAAAAATACCTTGGCACTGGCAGAATTCATTGCAGAAAAAATAGAACACGTATCCCTGATTCAAGTTGAAGCACTGCAACACGACGACGCAACAAGAGCTGAGCTTGCGCAAGCCATACAAACAAGTAAAGCATGGATCGATTTAGCCGGAATGAAACAGGAAGCCACGGGCTCCGGTTGGATTGGGTTTTTGCAGGAGATGATCGAGCTTAATCGATCTAACCACCTACAACTTCTTTGTGTCACACAGGGGCTTGAATCACATGAAAATTCTGCAATTCAGCTTAGCGGTGCTGAAAAAGTAGGCTTATACCGCATGCTCCAAAGCGAATACTCAAACCTTACGTCACGCCATGTCGATTTGGATCCTAACACTCACGACCTTGGACAACAGGCTGACCAGATACTCGCTGAGTTAATGTCTAAATCGAATGATGTGGAATCGTGCTTCCGCAATGAGCAGCGTTTCGTGAGTGAATTAAAAGAAACGACACGCCACAATACAAAAGCCAAAATGGCGAATTTCTCTGATTCAGATGTTGTGATTATTACGGGCGGGACTCGTGGCGTTGGAATGCTGTGTGCCCAGCATCTTGTGAGAAACTACGAACTCAAGCGTTTGGTGCTTACAGGCAAAGAATCAATGCCACCTCAGGATCAATGGAACAATCCTGAAGACTTTTCTTCATCTATTCAACACAAAATTAAGAACATTCAACAGCTACGAGCATCAGATGTGGATGTTCATGTCTTCACTTTCCCATTGGATAATTCAGCCGAACTTCAACAGCAATATGCAACTATTAAGGCAACTGTGGGTGGCGTAGCAGGGATAATTCATGCGGCGGGATTAGTGGACAACGAAAACCCTGCCTTCATCCGTAAAACAACTGAAAGTATTTCTACAATTACGTCACCAAAAATCGAAGGACTGAAAAATATAATTCAGCTTGCCGAAGTGCAAGAACTGCGTTTCATCCTGCTTTTCTCGTCAGTGTCCGCGGTCATACCTGATTTAGGAGCCGGATTGAGTGATTACGCGATGGCAAACGCGTTCATGGATTACTGTGCAAGCGCGCGGGACACGCTACCTATTGTAAGTATTCAGTGGCCAAGCTGGAAAGAATCTGGAATGGGCGATGTGACCGGCCCTGCTTATCACAATATAGGCCTGAACAGTATCACTGATGCCGAAGGATGTGACTTTCTGGACAGCATACTAGCAGACCAAAGTACACCGGTTATTATGCCGCTCGTCATAAATCCCGTTAAATTTAATGCATCATCTTTAATGCGCACAGAGAAAAACAGCGCTAATTCAAGCAGCGACAGTCAGTCTATTTCTACCTTAGAAAAAAGTGGAGAAGCGAGTGGACAGAGAAACAGACAAACGATCACAGAAACAATAAAGGAAATGACTGACACCAATACCAGTCAACACAACCTGCATATAGTTCAAGAGAATCTAGCAGCATTATTTGAATTAGAATTAAGACTTCAACCCGGGGAACTGGATCCACAAACGCCATTTGCAGATTACGGCGTAGATTCTATTCTGCTGGCGCAGGTCATCAAAAAAATTAGACAAAAGTTTGAAATAGAACTCGCTCCCTCAATTCTATTAGAGCATTCCCGACTTGAGTCGTTCGCATGCTGGATGCTTCAGCACCATCGTGAAAAATTGAGTGATCACTTTTTGTTTGAAATTTCTGAAGAGGCTGTTGCTTCACAGACCGATAGAGCACAGCAGACTCAAGATAGCCATCAATCAAATATCTTGGCAGGTTCAGATAAAGCCAATGGTATTATGCGTGAAGAGCGCACCAATACAGTAGTGGCGAAAAGTTCTAATCGCTTTAAGCGTGGACGTTCAAATAAACAGGTCAATAAGGCAATCGCCGTAATCGGTATGGCATGTCGTTTTCCCGGTGCCGTCAGTATCGAAGAATATTGGAACTTATTAGCCAATGGCAGGAGTGCGATCGGACCCGTCCCGGAAGACTGTTGGGGAATTAAGTCCAACTATTACGCTGGTTTACTTGAAGATATTTATGGATTCGATCCTAAGTTTTTCATGATACCGACAGAAGATGCTCAGGTAATGGATCCTCAGGCCCTCGTCTTACTTGAAGAAAGCCTCAAGGCCGTTTATCACGCTGGGTATCCGCACCAGGAGTTAGCGGGGAAGAACATCGGTGTATACCTTGGCGCCCGCAGCCTAAATGTGAGCCTCGCACAAACGGGCAATAGCCGTAACCCTATTATGGTAATGGGGCAAAACTATCTGGCTGCCAATATTTCTCAATTCTTTAATGTTCGTGGACCTTCGCTGGTTCTGGATACGGCTTGTTCTTCATCATTGGTCGCCATGAACATGGCCATTGAAGCGATGCGCGCAGGCACAATAGATTCTGCTCTGGTTGGTGGTGTGAGTTTGTTAACCAGTCCGTCGTATCACGAAATGTTCGAAAAACGTAATCTACTGCAAAATGACGGTGCGTTTCATATTCTAGATCAACGTGCGTCTGGTGTCGTCTTAGGTGAAGGCTGCGGTATGGTGTATCTAAAGCCTCTCGCGAAAGCCCGACAAGATGGCGATAGCATTTATGCCGTAATCGCAGGCATCGGCATAAATAATGACGGTCGTACTGCGGGTCCAGCGACACCCAACATTGAAGCGCAAGCCGCTGTAATGCAGTCCGCTTTAAAACAAAGTCAATGCGAGAGTCATGAGGTTGACTATCTGGACGTGAATGGCTCGGGATCAGAAGTAACCGACTTACTCGAAATCAAAGCCGTCGCGTCTGTCTATGCTCGCCAAGAAAATGCTTCCATGTATATCGGAGCGATGAAGCCTAACATTGGTCACCCCTTGTGCGCAGAGGGGATCGCAAGTTTTATTAAAGTCGCGCTGATGTTACACCAGCAGCAACTCGTGCCGTTTTTGTCAGGCCAGGAACCACTAAAACATTTTTCCGTAGAAGAAGCAGGCTTTACTTTTCCCAGAAAAAAACAGGCTCTGGAGATGAAATATGCTGCCTTGAACTGTTTTGCTGATGGGGGAACGAATGCGCACGTTATTTTGCAGCACGAGCCAACGAACTCCAAAAAAGCTGTGCGCAAATCACTTCCGATCCCCACACTGGAAAGAGTCGATGTGCGCACTCTCGAACCGCTCGGGAAATCCACGCCTGAAAATAGCGGCGGTAGCGAAACGGCAACTAAGAACCTTAGTGTTTTAAATCATTCCTTTGACAAGTCTAAAGAGTGGAGGCTCACTCTTACGAGCGACCATCCCGTTCTTTCCAATCATAAAGTATACGGGCAGAAACTATTGCCAGGCCTGGCATGGATAGATTTTCTCTACCAATGGTTTACTGAAGGTGGTTATGGTTTTGAAAACCTTGAGCTTAAAAACCTTTCTATTTACCGCCCCTTAATCGTATCCACTGAAAAGCCAGTGAATCTTTTGGTGGAAGCGACCGAAAGTAAAGAAGGGTTCTGGCGAATAGAGATCGGAGACGCTTCAGCGGAAACAGCCTCAAACGCTGGAGAGGATGTTAGAGATGGCCATAGAGAGAACCTTAAAAAGAATCTTTACATTACTGCAGAAATGCATTTGATCGACTCTGTCATTTTCGATGATCAGGTCGACATCAACGAAACTCTTTCAAGAGACTGCACACAAAGCTCCATTGCCAGTGTTTACGAGGAATGTGTAACACGAGAACTGCTACACCTAGGTGTCATGAACGTTGACGGTAATGTGTATGACACAAAAGATGCAAGGTGGCTTCATATTAAAGTCAATGAAGCGCTGCAAGATCCTGAACACGGTTATATATTTCATCCGGCCATTATTGACAGCAGCGCGGTCGGTTCCGGGGGGTTGTTTTCGAAATCATCCGATGACGACAAGCGATTATATTTGCCGTTATTTTACGAGTCGTTTCGTGCATCAGAGAGATTCAGAAGCGAATGTTACACGCGGATAAAACACTCCTCACGAGATTCGAAAGAAGAACTGCGTAGCATGACGCTTGAATTCTTTACGCCTGAAGGCAAGAAGATTGGAGAGGTGAAGAACTATAAGAACAAACTTGTTCGCAACGCCGGACTTATCGATCCTACAAGAAATAGTGATATCGAAGAAAAGCCGAGTGGTGCAGAAAAACAGAATAAAGAACCTGAACTAGCCAATCTTTCCGTTGATTCAATGAGTGCTTTACTTGCATCTATTATTGCTTCAAAACTGGATAGCCATCCAAAAGATGTTGCATTAGATCGAGGCTATTATGAACTGGGGCTTAATTCACTTATGTTGTTAAGTGTTGCCCGGACAGTGGAATCTGTACTCTCTGTAACTTTATCCCCAACACTATTATTCGAATACACCACCATTGCAGAGCTATCTGAGTATCTCGAAGCAAACTATACGCTACCGGGGGAAGCGGAGACTGTCGCAGATGAGGACAACCAGAAACAGCCCGAGCGTCCGAAACAGAATTATTTGACCTCAACCAAAACGACTCATTCTCCTTTAATTGCACCTAACACAGGCGCTACTGCAAACGGTGCCGCATATCCGAGAACCTCGGATATTGCCGTAATCGGCATGGCGGGTCGTTATCCTCAAGCCTCCAATCTTGAAGAGTTTTGGGAAAATCTAAAGGAGGGCAAGGACTGCATCACAGAAATTCCACAAGATAGATGGGATATCAGCGTTAGCAGTTATAGTGATTTGGTGTCTCCCACCGGTAAATCCATGTCAAAGTGGGGCGGTTTCATTAACGAAGCCTATTGCTTTGATCCCTCTTTCTTCAAAGTTTCACCACAAGAAGCAGAATGGATGGATCCTCAGGAGCGTTTGTTTCTTGAAGTGTGTTGGGAAACAATGGAAGACGCCGGTTACACACCTGATAACATTGTTGAACCAGAAGGAGAAAATAAGCGACGGCCTGTGGCTGTTTTTGCAGGGGTAATGCATAAAGACTATGTATTACTGCAAAACGAAGTGTCGAAGAATCAGAACTCAGATACACATCAAAAGTTTCCGCTAACCTTTTTAAGCTTTGCACCAATAGCAAACAGAGTATCTTATCTTTGTAATTTTCACGGCCCTTCCATGGCGATCGATACAGTTTGTTCAGCATCGCTAACAGCCGTACACCTGGCTATCGACAGTCTCATAAAAGGTGAATGTAAGGTAGCCTTTGCAGGTGGCGTAAACCTCTCGTTGCATCCTAAAAAATACCAAACGTATGGAATGATGAACATGCATTCCACAGATGGCTATTGTCATTCTTTTGGCGACGGTGGTGATGGCTATGTATCCGCCGAAGGTGTAGGCGCCGTTCTTCTAAAACCCTTGGATCAAGCGATTTCAGATGGCGACAGCATTTACGCGGTGCTAAAAGGCAGCTCCGTCAACCATGTTGGTACAGTGAGTGGATTCACAGTGCCGTCTCCGGTTGCTCAAGGGGACATGATTGCTGACTGTTTTAGAAAAACAGGTATTGATCCCGAAACCATCAGCTACATTGAAGCGCATGGTACAGGCACTTCCTTGGGCGACCCAATTGAAATACAAGGTCTAAATCGCGCATTCCGAGAATTCACAACGAATAAACAGTTTTGTGCCTTGGGTTCCGTAAAATCAAACATTGGCCATGCAGAATCTGCGGCAGGTATCAGTGGTTTAACCAAAACAATTCTACAGATACATCAC
Source organism: Teredinibacter haidensis (assembly GCF_014211975.1). Classification (NCBI taxonomy): domain Bacteria; kingdom Pseudomonadati; phylum Pseudomonadota; class Gammaproteobacteria; order Cellvibrionales; family Cellvibrionaceae; genus Teredinibacter; species Teredinibacter haidensis. Next base: position 2,189,521 of record NZ_CP060084.1, on the reverse strand, counting down.
AGAACTTTGGTGAAATCTCTGCATTCGAATGTGGTTAATCCCTATCTAGATTTACCGTCCTCACCATTCTACTTGCAAACAGACACCAAAGAATGGGCTCCGATTGAGAACGCACCTCGCCGAGCCGGTGTTAGCTCATTTGGTGCAACAGGTTCCAATGCTCATGTCATTTTGGAAGAATTCCCGCATGAAGGCGCTGCTCCGCAAACACGAGTAAAAGGTGGCGTTTTATTACCGATCTCTGCGCAGAACGAGGATCGCTTAAAAGAATACGCACAGAAAATGCTGCACTTTCTGGAAACCCATACGGAAACAGATCTGCCATCACTTGCATTCACATTGCAAACAGGAAGAATTCTCCTTGAACAAAGATTAATAATGTTTGTTACCAGTATTGACAATGCAATCGAAAGTCTAAAAGTCTGGCTCGACGGTTCAATCTCGTCCAATGCATGGTACGGCCACGTTAGATTGCACTCTGGTAATGGCGATATTTTTAATACGGACGCCGACTTACAAGATGCCATCGCCCAGTGGGTGGCAAAAGGGAAATTGAAGAAGATCGCTGAACTCTGGATCCAGGGTTACACGGTGAAATGGCAGGAGCTATATCACAACAAAGCGATGCAGCGCATTCATGCACCTACATACCCATTCGCAAGGGAAATATACCGAAGTGATAGCGGAGAACCCAATCAAAAAGGAAGAGCACATGGAGAGCTGCAACAAAATTCAAAGAATGTTAAAGCGCTACATCCTCTATTGCACGAGAACACCTCAGACCTTTTGGAACAGCGTTTTACCTCAACATTCTCGGGCTCCGAATCATTTTTGGTAGATCACAAGATCAATGGCAAACAAGCTCTTCCTGCATTGAGTCTACTTGAGATGGCACGTGCGGCTATCGAAAAAGCATCGGGAAAGCGTCAATCTGATAAATTCCTTTCTATTCAGAACGTGGTATGGGATGAACCTATCATCGTCAATGATGAAAGCCATGATACTCACATCAGCTTGTTTAGCGATGACGACGATATCATTCACTTTGAAATTCATAGTGAAGTAGATGAGGAAGATGAACCGCGTATTCATTCATACGGTATCGCTTCGTTTGAACCTATGGAAGTTTTCGAAGGATCTTTGCGGATTGATATAGCTGAAATTCAGTTAATGATGAATCAGGAATCGTTCAATATTGACCAAATCTATGCAAGTTTGAATGAGATTGGGCTTCAATATGGTGAAGCCCATCATGCGATTCAAGAGTTATATAAGGGTGGAAACCAGGTTCTGGCTAAAATAGGGCTACCGTCTTCACTCGCAAACCAGCACCAGGCTTACGTTCTTCACCCAAGCTTAATCGATGCAGCACTTCAGTGCGCTATCTATAGCCAACAAATTTCAAGTGATAGTCCATCGGCACAAAATAAGCTCCAGCTTAACTTTGCTGCTACGCTTGGTTCCATAGATATTCTAAACGCGTTCCCAACGAACCTTTGGGTGTGGGTACGTCAGGTTGCCGATACAAACATTTCCGGTCACGAAGACTCAGATGCTCAGGTGTGGGATATAGACCTGTTTGATGAAGACGGGATTCTTTGCGTATCGATGAAAGGACTAGAACTCGGGCCATTCCAAGCCAACGACGAAAAGCAACGTCGCGTTACATTAGTTAAAAAAGGTTGGAACCTCGTACCTGTTTCAAGCTCCAGCCGTGTAACCATGCCACTAGTTGTACTTCATAACGAGACAACTAAAGCACTGGCTGAAATCATCGCGCAAGAATCCAAGCAAATAAGGCTGATTCGGGACGATGAACTGCAAGAAAAAGAAAGGTTTTCACAAGTCATAAATGGTTGTAAATCCTGGATTGATCTGACTGGAATCGGTAAAGACGTTGCTTCCTCACAATGGATTGGACTACTGCAGGAAACAATAGAAGCGAATCGCTTCAATAACATTCGTTTACTTTATGTCACCCAGGGTCTGGAAGCCCACCAGAACGAAAATATCCAGCTTTCCGGCGCCGAACGAGTCGGATTGTATCGCATGTTGCAAAGCGAATACTCCAGTCTTTCTTCAAGGCACGTGGATCTCGATGGAAACACCAATGACCTTACACAACAAGCCGAACAAATTTTAGCGGAGTTATCGAGCGATTCAACCGAGATAGAATGCTGTTACCGTGATGGTCAACGTTTCGTAAGCCAGCTTATGGAGAGTCAGCGAGAACTCCAGCCGGGAATTTCGGAATCTCAAATCGCGAGCTTCAATGAGTCCGATGTTGTGCTCGTGACAGGCGGAACCCGTGGAGTAGGGATGTTATGCGCTCATCATTTGATAAAGAACTATGGCTTAAAGCGTGTGGTGCTAACCGGTAAAGAAGCTATGCCGCCGCAAGAAGAATGGGGAAATCTGCAGAATTCCTCTCCATCGGTTCAACAAAAGATTAAAAATATTCAAGAACTACAAGCTCTTGGTGCCGACGTTCAGGTTTTCGCATTTCCATTGGATAACCTTGAAGAACTTAAACAGCAACATACTGCAATTGAGTCATCAATGGGTCAGATCTGCGGGATTATTCATGCCGCAGGTTTGGTCGACAACGAAAATCCAGCCTTCATCCGCAAAACCCCCGAAAGTATCGCAAAGATTACCTCGCCGAAAACTGACGGTCTCAGAAATTTAATGCAGCTACGTGACGTCAATGAGTTGCGGTTTGTATTATTGTTTTCATCGGTATCTGCAGTGATTCCAAGTCTCGGCTCTGGCATCAGCGACTATACAATGGCGAATGCGTATATGGACTATTACGCGATGGCTCACAGCGAAACACCATTAGTTAGTATCCAATGGCCGAGCTGGAAAGAATCAGGTATGGGAGAAGTCACTGTACCAGCGTATGGCAAGACAGGTCTACTCAGCATTACCGACGTTGAAGGTTGCGAGTTCCTCGATCAGGTTCTTGCAAATCCTTACAGCATATCGGTATTGATGCCACTGGTGGTCGATAACCAGAAGTTCGATTCGAGTCGGCTGTTACTGACAGAAGATATTGAAAATGTTCGCACTGAGCATGCCTCACAACACAAGGCATCCAACAACAAGCAGACAGAGAATTTTGCGAATAGCGTGGCAACAAAACAAAGCGCAGGAAAGTCAGTTTCAGTCAGTAGTGAAACGGCTACGTCGGTCAACCACGTTGTAGAAAAATGGCTGGGCTCACTGTTTGAATCCGAGTTAAAACTTAAAGCCAACCAACTGGACGTGCAAACGCCATTTGCAGATTTCGGCATGGATTCGATTTTACTCGCTCAACTCCTGCAACGTCTAAGACGCGAGCTAGCCGTAGAACTCGAACCGTCCATTCTATTGGAATATTCGACCGTACAGGCACTTGCCGTATGGCTTATAGAGAATGAACCCGAAGTCATCAATACGCATTTTGCAGCGGAAACCAAGCAATCAAATGAACGAGATGAGACCAACCAGAACACATCGGCCTCTGTAGATGGTGGACGCCGCTCACACAATGTATCGCTTCTAAGCCACGGCACCCCAGATTCAGCAAAAGATACTACGCGAAACGCTCGTTATAACACTTCGGCAAAACTACGACGTGGTAGAGCCGCTCGTCAATCCAACGACAAGATAGCAGTCGTCGGTATGGCTTGCCGTTTCCCGGGTGCTTCCAATGTAGAAGAATACTGGGATCTTTTATCCAAGGGTGAAAGCGCTATTAGCGCAGTGCCAGAGGACTGCTGGGGAATTAAATCTAATTACTTCGCAGGATTGCTCGAAGATATATATGGCTTCGATCCTGATTTCTTTATGATCCCGACAGAAGACGCGCAGGTAATGGATCCGCAGGCTCTGGTATTGTTGGAGGAAAGTCTTAAAACCATCTACCACGCAGGATATGCTCACCAAGAGTTAGCCGGTAAGAATATTGGTGTTTATGTTGGAGCTCGCAGTCAGAGTGTAGACGTGTCTCAGCTTGGCAACAGCCGTAACCCGATCATGGTGATGGGGCAAAACTACCTCGCAGCTAACATCTCGCAATTCTTAAACTTACGAGGTCCTTCACTCGTGTTAGATACTGCGTGTTCATCGTCATTGGTCGCGATGAATATGGCTGTCGAAGCCATGCGTTCTGGCACGATAGAGTCGGCTTTGGTGGGTGGTGTGAGTTTGTTGACGACTCCGTCGTATCACGAAATGTTTGAAAAACGAAACTTGCTGCAAACAGACGGGACGTTTCATATTTGGGATCAACGTGCATCAGGCGTCGTACTGGGTGAGGGTTGCGGCATGGTTTACCTCAAACCTCTGGAAAAAGCAAAAACGGATGGTGATGCGATATATGCTGTCATTGCCGGTATTAGCATCAACAACGATGGGCGAACGGCTGGGCCTGCGACACCCAATATGGAAGCTCAGGCCGCGGTTATGCAATCCGCATTGCAACAGAGCCAATGTGCAAGCCACGACGTTGATTACTTAGATGTAAACGGTTCAGGTTCAGAAGTGACTGACCTGTTAGAAATTAAAGCGGTTGCTTCGGTATATAGCCGCGATGAACATTCTCCGATGTATATTGGCGCTATGAAACCGAACATCGGTCATCCACTTTGCGCCGAGGGCATCGCCAGTTTTATAAAAGTCGCATTAATGTTGCACCATCAGCAATTGGTGCCATTCTTGTCGGGTAAAGAGCCTCTAAAGCATTTTTCGGTAGAGGATGCCGGCTTTAGCTTCCCGAGACAAAATCAAGCTGTCGACATGAAATACGCTGCGTTGAACTGTTTTGCTGACGGGGGTACAAATGCGCATGTTATTTTACGTCAGGAACCCGTAAAACCAGTGAAAGTGAAACGTCATTCTTTGACCTTGCCTGAACTAAACCGTATTGACGTTCGTACCCTTGAGCCTTTAGAACAAATCAACGAAGCAAATAACAACGGTTTATACAATTCTAAACTCGGATTCTTAAGCCATGATTTTAATCACTCAAAGGAATGGAGCCTGACATTAACCAGCGATCACCCAATTCTTGCGAACCACAAAGTCTACGGCAAAGAGTTATTACCTGGGCTTGCCTGGATTGATTTTCTTTACCAATGGTTTGCAGAGGCGGGGCATCACCACACAGGACTGGAGCTGAAAAATCTATCGATCTATCGACCATTAATCGTTTCAGATGCAAAACCTGTGAGCTTATTAGTAGAGGCTGCAGAGACAGAGCAGGGTATTTGGAAAATTGAAGCCAGAGACTCTCTGGATGTGGCGGCAGATCAAAATCATAGTTCACTTTATATCACGGCCGAAATGCACCCGGTTTCTGCTACCGCAATCGATGAGTGCTTTGATGTGGCGAGCATTGCTGAATCATCGATTTCCGCTAGTGAATTGAACGATATATACCAGCATTATCAAAAACGCGAGCTAATCCATTCAGGTCTGATGAAAGCAAACGGCAGTGTGTTCGACACTCCTGATGCTAGTTGGATACATGTGGTCGCCAATAATCTGCTGGCAACCGTTAGCAATAATTCAGAAAAAACCAGCGATAACGAATTCGTTTTCCATCCCGCATTAATTGACGCGAGTGCTGTTGGTGCCGGAACACTTTTTGCCCAGCAAGAGGCAAATGAACAGCGTCTGTTCTTACCTTTTTTTTACGAATCATTCTATGCAACACAAGAGCTTGGTAGAGAATGCTTTACTCGAATTAAAAAATCATCCGTTGAGACGAAACAAGAACTTCTCAGCATTACAATGGAGTTTTTTACACCGCAAGGTAAAAAAGTCGGTGAGCTTAGGAACTTTAAATATAAACTAGTGCGTAATGAAGGTCTGATTAATCCGGATCGGGTCGTGAACACCGACAATACCCATCACAATAAGACATCAACAAACTCTACAATGCAGCAAGAATTTAGCTTGTCGACCGATTCGATGTCCGCATTATTACAATCGATCGTAGCGTCTAAGTTACAGTGCAATGCCAATGATATTGCCGTGGATTCAGGTTACTACGAGCTCGGTTTGAATTCGATTATGCTGCTAGATGTCGCCAAGACAATAGAGTCATTACTTTCCACCACCCTGTCACCGACCTTGCTTTTCGAATATACGACTATCGCATCGTTGTCCGATTACCTCGAAAAACATTACGCGCTTCCAGGTTCCGTCGTTGCCAAGCTAACAACTAACACTGCACAGGAACCCAAGAAATCTCATAAGAGACGTTCTTTTACTAAAAAAACCACTCATACACCTGGATTTTCTACGGGAGCCGTTCAACGCCTGAGCCGAAACACTAGTGGCGCAGGGTATCTACAAACCTCAGACATTGCTGTTATCGGTATGTCCGGCCGGTACCCGCAAGCTTCGAATCTTGAGGAGTTTTGGGAGAATCTCACGAACGGAATAGACAGCATTTCAGAAGTACCTCTGGATCGTTGGGATATTCAAAATACTGGCTACAGCGATCGTGAATCCCCATCCGGAAAACCTATTTCGAAATGGGGTGGTTTCATTGGCGAAGCGTACTGTTTTGATCCTACATTCTTCAGAGTATCCCCTCAGGAAGCTGAGTGGATGGACCCTCAGGAACGTCAATTTTTGGAAGTCTGCTGGGAAACGATGGAAGATGCGGGTTATACACCCGATAACATTGTGACACCAGAAGGCGAAGACAACCGACGTCCCGTCGCTGTTTTTGTGGGTGTTATGCATAAAGATTACACCTTGCTACAAAACGAGGCAGTGCACTTGGGTCATGAAATTCCCATGTCCTTAAGCTACGCGCCTATCGCTAACCGAGTTTCTTACTTCTGTAATTTCCACGGACCATCGATGGTGATTGATACAGTGTGTTCTGCATCATTAAATGCGGTCCACCTTGCAATGGATAGTCTTATCAAAGGAGAAAGCAAAGTGGCTTTCGCTGGGGGCGTCAACCTTTCTTTACACCCAGGCAAATACCGCACTTACAGCATGATGGATATGCACTCAAGCGATGGCTTTTGTCACACCTTTGGAGAAGGTGGTGACGGTTATGTGTCTGCCGAAGGTGTTGGTGCCATTTTATTGAAGCCTTTGCAGCATGCAGTCGATGATGGCGATAGTATTTACGCGGTATTGAAGGGAAGCACCGTCAATCATGTGGGAACCGTCAGCGGTTTCACAGTGCCGTCACCTGTTGCACAAGGCGCAATGATCGCCGATTGCTTACGCAAAACAGGTATCGATCCTGAATCTATCAGCTACATCGAAGCGCATGGAACAGGAACGTCTCTTGGCGACCCGATTGAAATTCAGGGACTTAATCGTGCTTTCAGAGAATTTACAACAGGAAAACAGTTTTGTGCTTTAGGCTCTGTTAAATCCAATATCGGGCACGCAGAGGGAGCAGCGGGGATAAGTGGACTGACGAAAACCATTCTGCAGTTGCATCATAAAACCTTAGTTAAATCCCTGCATTCGACTATTGTAAATCCCTATCTGGATCTACCCAATTCACCATTCTACGTGCAGACATCCACGGAAAAATGGACATCACCAGATAATACACCGCGTCGAGCAGGCGTCAGTTCGTTCGGTGCTACAGGTTCTAATGCTCATGTCATTATTGAAGAATATGTTGCGAATGATCTTGGTAATGACTCCTTAACAGATCTAGCGCCACGTACACATGTTGAAGGTGGTGTTTTGTTGACGGTGTCTGCCAGAACTAGTCAACAACTAAAGGATTATGCCGCCAGAATCGTCGCGTTCTTACAACACCATCCCAGCACGGATCTCCCGTCACTGGCGTATACGTTTCAGACTGGTCGAATTGTGTTGGAACATCGTTTGGTTCTGCTCGTCACTAGCATCAGTGAAGCAATTGAAAGTCTAAAGATGTGGATGGCAGACGAAAGCACTCCGAATGCACTGCATGGACGAGTGAAGTTAAAATCTGGAAGTGCGGATATTTTTAGTACCGATTCGGATCTGCAGGAAGCGATGGCGCAGTGGATTGCAAAGGGTAAGTTGACTAAAATCGCCGATCTCTGGATGCAAGGCTATTCCATAAAATGGCAAGGACTTTACGAGGAAGGATCCGTACAACGTCTCCACCTGCCAACCTATCCATTTGCGAGAGATATCTATCGCGTAGCCGGTGATTCCTCACTTAACGAGCGTGACATAAATGGATTCGGTTCAACATCATTAGTGCCTCAAGCCTTACATCCATTCCTCCATGAAAATACTTCAAACATGAGAGAGCAGCGCTTCACTTCGTGTTTTAATGGATCAGAATCTATTCTGCATAGCTACTCCCGAGATGGAAGAAAAACAATCTCACAAGCTGGCTATTTAGAAATGGCACATGCTGCTGTCGTCAAAGCTTCGTGCGATATTGATGATCTACCGGCAATTAGAATGAAGAATATCAATTGGTGCGAACCATTCATCCTCGAAGGCAATGCAAAGGAAATAAGCATTGGCCTGTTCGAGGAAAGTAATGGCGATCTCCAGTTTGAAACCTATTCGCACTCGCAAACCGAAGAAGACATCATTCATTTTAACGGGGTAGCGGAAATTGCATCCACAGACCAACAAGTGAGTCACAATCTTGTAACCCTGAAATCTCGAATTAATCAGGGAACGATAAGTGGTGAAATGGTTTATCGTTTACACGCATTAATGGGAATGGAATACCGCAAAGAACAACAGGGTATCGATGAAATACATAAGGGTGTAAATCAATTGCTGGCTAAACTATCATTGCCAGCCAACATGGCTAACGGTGTGAAAAAGGCCATTCACGAATTTACACTTAACCCTTGTATTGTTGATGCAGCGCTGCAGTCTGTCATAGCGCTAACTATCGGCGATAATGCATTTGGTGGTGGGTTGAGTCACGGATTCCAAGACAGACACCTTAATCTGGATTCAGTCATCACCGACGGTGTTAAACCAAAGCTGGCCACAAGTCTTGAGTCGGTCTCGGTTTTACGTCAATGCACTGCAGTAATGTATGCATGGATCCGTCCAACACCAGCAAATGATTCAGATTCATTACTAAAACTAAACATCGATCTTATGGACGAAGAGGGTAATATCTGTGTACAGATGGTCGGCGTTACTTTCGAAGATTGGAACAGAAAAGATGCCATGCCGAAACCCGACAGTGAGACAACCAAACCTGTATTAAATCTGTATCACGAAAGCTGGGAAAAAGTGTCTACCGCGACTTCATCACTAAAAGTGGAAAATGAGAATCTTCTCTATATAGGAGATCATGACGATATCCAGAAAGACCTTAACCTGAAGACAAGTGGCAAGTTTAATACCACGAGGTTTATGGAAAGACTGGAAGATGCTATTCACGCAATAGAAACGTCGCATCAGAACGACGATAATTTGATTGTCGTCTATCGTCCAGTTCACGGGAATAATGCTGACTCCATCAAGGATATCTTTAACCTTCTAAAAGCAGGTAGCTCTTCAATAAAGCAGCTACTACTCGTCGGTGATGGCGCATCCGCCTACCATCAAGCGTGGATCGGTTTCGAGCGGTCCATTGGCCTATCAGCTCCCAACTTACAAATTACTGTTGTATACGATGTACTTACCGCTAATGCCATCGTGCAAACCTTCGGAAAAGGTGGTGTATTCCAATATACCAACAATGAGCTAGAGCAATTATCTTGCGAAGCTCATCCAATCAACACTGATGAGTCAGTAGAATATATCCCGCTTAAAGAAAAAGGCACCTACCTTATTACAGGTGGATTCGGTGGCTTAGGGAGGATATTTGCCTCTTATATGAGCCAAAAATATCATGCAAATCTTATCTTACTTGGGCGTTCACCGAAGAATCGTCAACACCAATCGGCAATTGAGAAGCTTAAAGCGGAGGGCGCTTCATCTGTTCGTTACGAATCAATCGATATTTCAAATAAAGAAGCGTTGCGTACACTCGCAGGATATCTTGAATCACAAAACATAGAGATTGACGGTGTCATTCATTCTGCAGGTATTGAGACTAAGCAAAGTATTGTCGAGGCAGACTGGAAAGAATTTAACGCTATACTTTCCGCTAATATCGACGGCACAGATGCAATAAATTCAGTATTTAATCAATGCGAGTGGATCTGCTATTTTAGCTCATCCTCCGCCATTATTGGCGATCTTGGTAGTTGCTCTTACTCTGTCGGCAAGCGCTATCAAATGGCTTTAAGTCAACTTCAAGCTCAGAAGCATGAGCGCTCATCGCAACCCCGACCAAAATATATCGCGATAAATTGGCCTCTGTGGAAAGAGGGTGGAATGCTCGTCAGCGATCAAGCCGCTACAGAGCTTTATCTTAAGAGCAGTGGACAGTCCTTGCTAACCACAGAACACGGGATCTCGGTATTTGAAGAGGTTTTGGCGAAAGGATATTCCCAGACCCTCGCCATGATAGGCGATCATCAACGCATAACAGGTTTTCTTGAAAGAAAGTATCGACCAGAATGGATTGACGTACAGGATCAAAAATCTGTCGCCTATATGTACACCAGCAACGTTGGTGAAATTCTCGATAGCGCCCGAAATAACGATCAAGAAAATAATCATAACGGACGTCTAAACAACAATACCACTTCGAAAAGTCAACTCTGGCGTTCCGAGAAAGGAAGTCACGATCTTGCGCAATGTGTGGCGAATGACCTCAAATCTATTGTAGAACGCATATTAAAAGTTCCTTCTCAACAACAGGACGAAACGCAAAACTTCTCGGACTTCGGCTTCGACTCTGTGGGACTGACTAAGTTTTCTCGTGCGCTGAATGAGGTTTTCGAAGTTGAGATTACTCCAGCAGTTTTCTTCAGCTTTTCTACGATTGCGCAACTACGGGATTATCTGCTAACTAAACACGCAACAGAGCTTGGAAAGTTGTATGAGTCACCAACAGGTGAAAACCGGAACCCTGATGCCAAGTCTGTTTCTCAGATTACACACGTAACTACACGAGACATCCGACCACTTTCTCGCGCTAGTCGGAGTCGGCGAAATGCAACGATTGCAGGTCCAAAAGAGGACGTCGCCATTGTCGGTCTTAGCGGCAGGTTTCCAGGAGCTGAATCGGCCGAGGCACTATGGGATGTATTAGTTTCAGGACAAACAACCGTTACTGAAATTCCTCAATCGCGCTGGGGAAACGTAGATGAGTATTACGATCCAACCGGAAAGGACCCCAACAAATCGTATTCAAAATGGGCGGGTATGATTGCGGATGTCGATACATTTGATCCGCTGTTCTTTGAAATATCACCGAGAGAAGCCGCGTACATGCCGCCGGAGGAACGTCTGTTCCTGATGGAAGCCTACCACGCAATGGAAGATGCGGGAATTAATCCCGTTTCACTCAACAAAATGAAGGTCGGCGTATTTCTGGGAATGGAGGAAGAGAGCGGTTATCAAGGGCTTCAGGTTGAAGCAGAGGGATCAGCCGGTACTGCTGGATTGGCGTTAACCAGTAGCGGAGGAGCGATGATTTCATCGCGACTGTCATATTTCTTAAATTTTCGAGGACCAGTTGTCGCCACCAATACCGCTTGCTCATCAAGTTTAGTGGTTTTTCATCAAGCATGTATGAGTCTGCAAAATTACGAAAGTGACATCGCCATTGCCGGTGGAATTTCAGTCCTAAGCTATCCCTCCAGCTATGTCATGATGAGTCAGGGCAGGATGCTTTCAGTTGATGGAAAATGCCACGCATTCTCCAAAGATGCGAATGGCATCGTCGGTGGTGAGTCCGTTGTAGTTCTTCTTCTAAAACGGCTTCAAGATGCAGAAAAAAATAATGACCACATCTATGGAACGGTAAAAGCCAGCGGGATGAATTTCGATGGCAAAACCAATGGCGTCACCGCGCCAAGTGGCGAGGCGCAGTCTGCATTAGTAAAAGATCTATACGAACGCAAAAATATCAATGTGGAACAACTCGGCTATATTGTCACTCATGGAACAGGCACCAAGTTAGGTGATCCGGTCGAGGTAAATGCACTTTCCGAAGTTTTCAAAGAAAAAACCAGCCAGCAACAATTTTGTGCGCTCACAAGTAACAAACCTAATATGGGACACACCTTAGCGGCTTCCGGCCTTGTAAGCGTTGTTAATTTACTTTACGCCCTTAAACAGCGCGTCATTCCTGCAAGTTTGCATTGCGCCGATGAAAATGAGTTCATTGAGTGGCAGGACAGTCCGTTTTTCGTTAATAAAACCAATCGAGATTGGGAAGTAAATGAACAGGGTTCCAGATTAGGTGCGGTCAGTTCATTTGGTCGAAGCGGCACTAACGTGCATGTGGTCATTGAAGAGTATCGTAACAGGCAGGTAACTAACCCCGTTCTACCGGAAAACCTTTTAACGATATCTGCAAAAACAACGAGTGAACTTAACAGTTATCTCGACAACATTCTTGCTTTCGTAGAGAAGCAGCAAAATATTGACCTTACAGGTTTGTGTTATACCTTTCAGGTAGGACGCGAACCCATGACTCACCGTTTAGCTATTGTGGTGCGCGACCGAGATCAACTCATTAATGAATTGCGAAAAGCACTCACGGGCGAAACTACGTCCTTCATATTTAAAGGCACTGTAGATAGAAAGCAGGTAGTCCCAGGTAGCGTAGATGGAATTGGCTCAATCGGCAGCGCTATAAACAATGAAGCTAAACCCAATGACAATAACCAGAAACTGGCGGAGTCATGGGTTCAAGGTATCAACATTCGTTGGGAAGAGCTGTATGACAGCCACGTCATAAAATCTTTACCTGGCTTACCGTGCTATCCGTTTGCCAAGGAAAAATATCCGATTTTCGAGAGATCAAAAAACTCAGCTTCATGGAACTCAAGTTCTGGGCCGTCTGCAGTTCACCCATTGATCCAGCAAAACACTTCCAGTTTAGCCGAACAACGCTTTAGCTCACGATTCACGGGAACAGAGTTTTTCTTAGCGGACCACAAGGTGAAGGGTGAAAAAGTATTTCCAGGTGTTGCTTATCTTGAAATGGCTCGAGCTGCTGTAGACGAATCCATCGAAGGCTTGAATTCAGATTATTCCCTGATTTTGCGAAATGTCGTATGGACGCAACCGATCGTAGTGAAAGAAAACCCTGTTGACGTTCATGTACGTGCCATTGATGGCGATGATGAGAACATCCGATTTGAAATTTATAGCGAGTCAAAAACGAAAGAGGAGACTATTCATTCGCAGGGTGTAGCAGAATTTGGAAGCGAACAAAAGTCGATATTCCTCGACATCGATGCGCTTCGATCCAGATTGGGCGATGAGTCTTTACATGGCGAATCTTGCTATCCGATCTTCCAGAGCATGGGGCTCGATTATGGAGAAAGTTACCGAGCGATCAGTGTGATCTATACTGGAGAAGGCGAGGTCTTAACTGAACTTGCTCTTCCATCGCATGTGGTGCAGACTCTCCAAGAATTTACCCTTCACCCATGTTTGATGGATGCCGCGCTGCAATCCTCAATTGCTCTGACACTCAAGAACACTGAATTAAATCAGGGAGATACTTTACGCAAAGCAAGCCTGCCATTTGCATTGGATTCAGTGGAGTTTATTGGCCCGTGTACGTCTCACATGTTTGCATGGGTACGCTTTTCTCAAAATTCTCAATCAGGGATCGCATCATCTAAGCTGCAAAAACTCGATGTAGATTTGTGTGATGAGGTGGGCAGGGTTTGCATTCAGATGAAGGGCTTTTCATCTCGAATATTAGAGGGGGATATTTCAGATTCACTCAGCAAAGGACTCCACGGTGAACTCCAACATGAAGTACATGTCGCTTCGACTGAAATTTTACTGGCGACACCGACGTGGAAAACGCTGCCCGTATCAACCAGCCAAATGAATCCGGCGTATTCCGCACATCGAATTTTGCTATGCGAATTGGATAGCATTGATTCTACTGAATTGCAAAAGCAAGTTCCCATCAGCCAATGCCTGAATTTTCGGGCGAAAGAGGAATCTATTGGATCCCGCTATACGGACTATGCGGTTTTTTGTTTCGAAATGATCCAAAACATCATTGCGGAAAAATCACAATCAAAAACCTTCGTACAGATTCTTTTACCCAATACCTCAGAACAGTCTCTGTTTGCAGGTTTGTCGGCTTTACTTAAAACCGCCGCTTTGGAGAATCCGAAGATTGAAGGTCAGGTGATACAGGTTGAATCAGACGAGTCGATCACCGAACTCGCTCAGAAACTCGAAGAAAATGCACATCATCCTAATGACTTTGAAGTTCGTTACCATCATTCGGAACGTCAGATTTTAACCTGGGACGAGCTGCCACACCCCCCTAAGGTGACTCACGCCCAAATCACAAACACTTTCAAGGACGATGGGGTTTACCTAGTAACGGGAGGTTTCGGAGGTCTAGGATTTCTATTTGCTAAGGAAATATTGAAACAAGCAAAACACGCCAGAGTAATTTTAGTGGGTCGCAGTGAACTATCCACCGAAAAGCAAAACTTGCTGAACAGTTTGATCAATGAGAAACATCAGATTGAATACCTTGTAGCTGACGTCGCGCAAGCTGATCAAGTACGTACCCTGGTAGATAGTATCTTTCGTCATCATGAGAAACTCAGCGGTGTAATGCATTGTGCTGGTGTTGTTTCGGATGATTTTATTTTTAAGAAAACTACCGATGAATTTAAGCGCGTACTCTCGCCTAAAGTTTCGGGAACCCTCAACCTTGATTCAGCGACACGGGATATACCGCTTGATTTCTTCGTCCTTTTCTCGTCAACCTCAAGTGTTGTTGGCAATTTAGGTCAGTCCGACTATGCAGTTGCCAATGCGTTTATGGATCAGTTTGCGCATCACCGGAATAACTTGGTGGACAATCATCAGCGTAGTGGACATACGCTCTCTATTAACTGGCCGCTATGGAAAGAAGGTGGCATGCAGGTCGATCAAACCCGTGAACACATGATAAAAGAAGCCACGGGCATGACGGCCATGCAAACCGAAACAGGCATTAATGCGTTTTATCAAAGTATTAACTCCGGGCACACCCAAGTGTTGGTGGTGGAAGGATTGCTTAAACAGATGCGCGATATCTTTTTAGAACCCAGGAAAACCAATTTGCTGATATCTCAATCCTCGAATGTCGAGTCTTCAATGATAGAAGATGAGCCTGCAAGGCTTGATCTGGATACTTCAGCGTTTCGAGAGAAAACCGAGCATTATTTGAAAGGTGAGTTCTCTTCTGTATTAAAATTGGTGGCACACAAGATTGACTCCAAAGCTCCGTTGGAACAATACGGGATGGATTCTATTCTCGCGGTGAGTCTGACAAACCAATTAGAAAAAACATTAGGTTCTCTTCCCAAAACACTTTTTTTTGAATATCAGAGCATTGCAGAGCTCACGGATTTTTTCCTAGAGGCATACCAGGCGAAACTTCTCAGTTTGTTTAACCACGATTCTCAAGCTCCACAAAAGATAACATCAAATGCAAATTTGACGAAAACGCCTCTAACAAAAATTCGTAGGAGAAAGTCGACTGCTTCGGCGAAAGCCATCTACTATAGCGAAGACAGTGGGGCGTTGGATGTTGCGATTATTGGCTTAAGTGGTCGCTACCCGCAATCAGAAAACCTGAAAGAATATTGGGAAAATCTACAAGCCGGTCACGACTGTGTGACTGAGGTTCCCAAAGAACGTTGGGATTGGACCGACTACTACAGTGAAGATCGAAGCAAAGAAGGCGCTCACTACAGCAAGTGGGGTGGCTTTATTGAAGGTGTAGACGAGTTTGATCCATTATTTTTCAACATTACACCAGTAGAAGCAATCAGAATGGACCCGCAGGAACGTCTCTTCCTGGAACATGTATGGATCGCAATGGAAGATGCGGGCTATACGCGAGACACTCTAAGCCAATCCAACCGGAGTCAGCTTGCTAGACAAATCGGCGTATATGCCGGGGTAATGTATGGCGAATACCAGTTCCTGGGCATCGAAGAAAGTCTGAAAGGAAATCGTACAGCCATTCCCGGAAGTTATGCGAGTATTGCGAATCGCGTATCGTACATCCTAAACCTGCATGGACCCAGCATGACTGTGGATACCATGTGCTCGTCGTCATTAACTGCAATCCATTTAGCTTGCCAGGACCTTAAACTTCATAAAACCGATCTGGGTATTGCCGGCGGAGTCAACGTCTCCATTCATCCAAATAAATACCTGATGCTTAGCTCTGGACAATTCATTTCAACCAAGGGGCATTGTGAAAGCTTTGGAGAAGGAGGCGACGGATATATTCCTGGAGAAGGTGTCGGTGTCGTTCTTTTAAAACGATTACAGGATGCAGTTGAGGATGAAGATCATATCTATGGCGTAATTCTTGGCAGCGCCATTAACCATGGAGGAAAAACCAACGGTTACACGGTTCCCAACCCGAAAGCGCAACGTAGCGCTATTGAGGTGGCGATTTCAGAGTCTGGAATCGACACTCAAGCTATTAGTTATATCGAAGCGCACGGAACAGGAACTAAACTCGGTGATCCCATTGAAATATCTGCATTAAATCAGGCTTTTGCACAGCACACGCAAAAAACAGGTTTTTGCCTTATAGGCTCGGCAAAATCTAACATCGGTCACTGTGAGGGAGCTGCAGGAATCGCAGGACTAACCAAAGTCCTGTTGCAAATGAAATACGAGAAAATCGTACCATCACTACACTCTACAACCTTAAATCCTAATATTGACTTCAATACAACGCCGTTTATTGTTAATCAGGAGTTACAGGATTGGAAACGATCGGTCAAAGATAATCGCATTTCTCCATTCATTGCGGGGGTCTCGTCGTTCGGAGCAGGCGGTAGTAATGCGCACCTGATTATTTCTGAATATTTAGCGACTACAAACGACCGATCGGTTCAGACTTCAGTCAATAATAGTGCGGCGGCGAGCCCGGTCATTGTTCCATTGTCCGCAAAAAGCAAAAACCAACTGTCGCGTTACGCACAACGGTTACTGGATTTCATCACCAATTCCGATACTACAACAGAAACGCCCAACTTGTTTGATCTTGCATACACGCTTCAGGTAGGACGTGAAGTAATGAGCTATCGGGTAGGCTTTATCGTAACCTCGATTGATCAGTTGAAACATAAACTGCAAGCCTATATTAACGGTGAGGAAGAGATCGAAAATGTGTATCACGGTGTAGTTAAAAACAACCATGAAACCTTATCAATCTTTAATCAGGATAAAGATCTCAATGAAGCTTTGGATAAATGGATCAGTCCAAATAAAATTTCGAATATCCTTGATCTATGGGTGAAAGGGCTGAGCTTTGATTGGAAAAAACTTTACGGAGACCAAACACCTAAACGCATTAGTTTACCAACATACCCATTTGACAAAGAGAAGTACTGGATTACCAGTACCGCGGGTAATTTGACAGCACCTGTTATCGCAACACGAAGCCTGATACATCCGTTATTACATGAAAACACCTCCAATTTGTTGGAACAGCGTTTCAGCTCAAAGTTCACGGGGAGTGAAGCATTCCTGACGGATCATAGGGTAAACGGCGAAAAAGTACTTCCTGGCTTAGGGTATCTTGAAATCGCACGCGCTGCTATTAGCAGGGCAGCTACAATGTCAGACACACGCTTATCCGTCACCCTTAAGGATATGGTCTGGGGTGAGCCACTGGTCGTCACTGGCACAGCCAAAGAAGTGCACATCCGTTTATTTGATAACAATTCAGAGCAAATACACTACGAGATTTACAGTGGTTCCGAAATCGACTCAGGGAATTTGATTCATTTCCAAGGGACTTCTGAATTTAAACCAAAAGAATCTGCCAGAATCGAGATAGAGAACCTGACATCTCGTTTGACTCAAGGACATCTGAGCGCTGAAATTTGTTATCAAACCTTTGAGAAAATGGGAGCACAATATGGTTCTTCCTTCCAAAGTATTGAGCGCATTCTCTCGGGCGACAATCAAATTCTTGCAGATATCGTGCTTCCATCAAATGCCGAAGATCTCTACACCGGTTTATTGGTAGCGGCTTTTCAAGCTTGCCTAAGCTTAAAGCTGAATTCATATTCTGAAAAAGATAAAGAGCATCTTGCATTCCAACCTTCGAGCCTGGAATCCCTCAAAATACTGGCTTCGATTAAAACCCATATGCACGCCTGGGTCCGTTACGTTGATCCGCAACAATCTACAGATAGTCCGAGCTCTGTCGATATAGACCTTTTTGACGAGAGTGGGAACATCTGTATTAGTTTGAGAAACCTCTCGTTTTTAACCTTGAGTGGCAACAGTGGCACAACACAAAAACGAGAAGCAAACGATCAAGAAATCGAACATGAAAACACGCGGGAAACAGGATACCATCAGGTATTGGATACGCTGTTGATGAACCCTGCATGGCATGCAATGCCAATACCATCGAATTACCAAAACCAATACACTTATGCAGAACATAACATTGTATTACTTGAATTGGAAAATATCTCGTCTGAGCAACTAGCAAAAAGCACCGGTGCAAGCCGATGTTCCATCCTCAGCGCGACCGATCTAACACTCACATCACGCTATACAGATTACGCTGTAAAGTGTTTTGAACTCATCAAGGGTATTCTGCAAGCCAAACCAGAGGGAAGGTCGATTGTCCAGCTCGCGCTGCCTGCTACACTTGAAAACTCAGTATTTACAGGGTTATCAGGGCTTCTCAAGAGCGCCAACTTGGAGAATCCCAAATTCATGGGTCAAATTGTACTTGTGAATGCGAATGATTCTGTTGACAGCCTCGCGTTTAAACTCACACAAAACCTGCAACGGCCTAACGACGCGGTTATTCAGTATTCAGGTGAATCCAGGTTAGTGTTGGATTGGGATGATGTTGAATTCAATAGTAAAAATCCTGCAGATCATTTCAAAGAAAATGGTGTTTATCTCATTACGGGCGGCCTTGGTGGGCTCGGGTATTTATTCGCAGAAGAGATCCTGCTTAAAACCAACCATGCAACCTTGATTCTCACAGGTAGATCCGAACTAAACCAAGATAAGCAAGATTTGATTAAAAAACTTGAAGCTGCCGGCGGACGTATTGACTACCGAGCCGTTGACGTTTCGAATTCCCATCAAGTGACGGAGTTAATTGAATCTATCAAACACAGCCATAAGTCTCTGGATGGCATAATTCACAGTGCCGGTATTATTTCCGATAATTTCATTCTCAATAAACCTGCTGATGAATTTAAACGGGTACTGTCCGCCAAAGTGGCGGGGACATTAAACCTGGATGCGGCCACAAAAGATCTTTCGCTGGATTTCTTCGTTCTGTTTTCCTCGGGTAGCAGCGCAATAGGAAATGTCGGACAAGCGGACTACGCAGCAGCAAACGGCTTTATGGATCAGTTTGCTCACTACCGTAACGAACTTACTAGCTCGCAACTGCGCCGGGGGCATACCGTGTCCATTAACTGGCCCCTCTGGAAAGAGGGTGGAATGCATATCGATAGCGCCAGCGAAACCTTAATGAAAGAAACCACCGGCCTGGTTGCCATGCGCACCGAAGTGGGTATTGCTGCTTTCCACCAAGCCTTGAGTTCCTCGTCTTCGCAACTTCTCGTAATGGAGGGTGAAACACGAAAGATTAGAAACACGCTTTTCAGCGGCTCTGAGAATACATCAGAAGTCCCACAACAGGAGCCCCATAAAACACAATCGACCAATATTAACCTGGAAGATATTGATTTCTTAATGCTCCACAAAGAAACGCTGAGCAAGATCAAGGGGCTGTTTGGTGAAATTACCAAACTACCTGTTGAGAAAATTGATGAAAGTGAGGTACTAGAAACTTACGGTATTGATTCCGTTATGATTACCAAACTCAATCAACAATTGACGACCATTTTTGGCGACATATCCAAGACCTTGTTTTTTGAATACGAGTCGCTGGATCTCTTGACGCGCTATTTCGTGAAGCAATACCCCCGGGAATGTTTAGTTTGGACTGAAATTAATAGAGACTTAATCGAAAAAGCCAACAGCCAAACTGGGACCCCGACGGTGCCTTCAGTAAGTGACTCAACCGCTAATGTATCTTGGCCAAAACTGTCATCATTAACGGTACAACAACCCGAAAAGGTGACGCGATCACGACGTTTACACGAAATTCAGAAGTCAGATTCCATCGCTATTATTGGCTTGAGCGGGATCTATCCTGACGCAAGCACGTTAGAGCAATATTGGGAGAATCTACAGCAGGGCAAAAACTCAATTACGGAAGTACCTGGAGATCGCTGGTCATTAAACGGTTTTTTTAATTCAGACCCGGATGAAGCAATAAAGCAAGGCAAGAGCTACAGCAAGTGGGGCGGCTTTGTCGACACCTTTGCCGAGTTCGATTCGCTATTTTTCAATATATCACCACGAGAGGCGATAAACACCGATCCTCAAGAGAGGCTGTTTCTACAAGTTGCGTGGAACACGTTGGAAGACGCTGGATATACACGTTCATTAATCAAAGAAAAGTATCAGCAAAAACTTGGTGTTTTCGCCGGCATCACAAAAACGGGATTTAATCTTTACGGACCCGAGGTATGGAATAATGACAAACGCCTTCTCCCGCTAACATCATTCAGTTCCGTAGCCAATCGTCTTTCGTATTTCCTGAATGTTCAGGGGCCGAGTATGCCAGTCGACACTATGTGCTCCTCATCATTAACCGCAATTCATGAAGCTTGTGAATATATTCGCCGCGGCGATTGTACCCTGGCCTTGGCTGGTGGGGTGAACCTCTATCTGCACCCATCAAGTTACGTAGGTTTGTGTGCACAAAAGATGCTCTCACAGGATGGAAAGTGTAAGAGTTTCGGCGCCGACGGAAATGGCTTTGTGCCTGGAGAGGGCGCTGGCGCTGTTCTTTTAAAGTCGCTCGATGATGCGATAAAAGACAAAGACACGATTCATGCTGTGATACGCGCAACTCACATTAATCATGGAGGAAAGACAAACGGCTATACAGTTCCCAACCCCAAAGCACAAGCGGAATTAATTCGTACCACATTAGATAAAGCGGGTATCAACGCGAGGAACATCAGCTATATCGAAGCCCACGGTACTGGCACAGCGCTAGGCGATCCAATCGAAATCACAGGTTTGTCGCAGGCATTCGAACACGATACGCAAGATATCGAGTTCTGCAAAATCGGATCTGTAAAATCTAACATTGGGCATCTCGAAGCTGCCGCCGGAATCGCTGGTCTTACAAAAATCATTCTGCAGATGAAACATCGAAAAATCGCACCAAGCCTGCACTCCGATGTATTGAACCCCAACATTACATTTGAGAAAACCCCGTTCATAGTGAATCAAGAATTAACTGACTGGGAAGCACCAAAGCTTGAAAATGTCACACAACCACTTCTCGCGGGAATCTCATCATTTGGCGCGGGCGGTGCCAACGCTCATCTCATCTTGGAAAATTATTCTATGACTGACGATAGAAATGATAATGGGCCAAAATCAAAAAAACCGATTGCTATCCCACTGTCTGCTAGAACCAAAGATCAATTAATACAACGCGCTGTGGATCTGAAAACGACTGTTAAGTCCGAGTCTTTCTCACTTGAGTCCATCGCTTACACGCTGCAGGTAGGCAGAGAAGGCATGGAAGAACGCGTGGCGTTCATTGTTCAGGATATGCAAGAGCTCGAAGCTTATTTGTGCAGCTATATTGAGGGAACAAACAACGACGAGAAGTTATTCACCGGACAAGTTAAAAACAGCAAGAAAGCACTGTTGGAGTTTAAATCCAATGACGATTGGCAAAGTCAGGTAGATACATGGCTTACTGATGGAAATCTGGAGAATGTTCTGGATCTTTGGGTGAAAGGCATAAACTTGGACTGGGAGAAGCTTTATAGCGATGAGAAACCACGACGCATTAATCTGCCAACCTATCCTTTTGCGAAAGAGCGTTACTGGGTAGGGGATATCATCAAGAGGCAAAATACTTCGATTGTATCGAAAGCTGTAGTGCAAGCAGAAAAGACGTTCACTAAGCAGAATACTGATACCCAAAAAATCTCCAACGCGGATAAAAGCACCGTTGTTACAATCGACCAAACTCGAGACATAGAAGTTACGCCTGGGCTTAATCAAGCCCACCAGTTAATCGATCTCAATAGTGTCATAAGCGCAAAACCAGACGGTATCAGTTTGACCAAGTCGACATCGGTTAACGCTGCTATATCGAAGTCGTCACATAACCTTCGTAAAACGTCCAATGTTAGTCTAATCAAGTTAGCTTCTCGCTCCGCGGTAAAAAAACAATTACTGTCAGGCTCCTCAAGCGCCAGCTGGACTGATAAAGGAGAGGGTATATATGTTTTAAACATATCCAGCGAAAACGCTGACAATCGACTTAACAGCCATTTCGTGTCAGAGATGCTGATTACGCTGGAAGAGATCGGACAACAAAGCGAAGTGAAAGTATTGATCATCTCAGGGATCGAGAAAACATTTTTGACTGGAGGAAGAGCAGAACAAGATGAACTTGTTGCACAAGGACTACATAAGAAACTCGCAGAGCTACCTTATCCCGTAATAGCTTCCATGAAAGGCGATGCCACTGGAGCAGGTTTCTTTGTTGCTTGCCTTTGCGATTTTATTGTCTTCAATATGGAAGGAAACTATGGTTTTTCTGATGTGCGGGAAGATTTATTTGCGACAGATGCTGAGTATGCATTTTTTACACAAAGATTTGGAGAGGTCATCACCAAAGATCTGCTCTATGGTATCGGCCTTCCAACCGCCAGAGCTCTGAAAGAGAAAGGCGTGGGCTGTCAATTTGTCAGCAAAGACCAACATGAGGCCATCGTGAACGAACTGGCACATCATTTAGCGGGCATGCCACTGGTTTCTCTGCGCGAACTTAAACTACACCTCATTAGAGACAGTCTTCAGCTCCTTGACGACCTCAACGTTAAGAATCAACACTTTTTCGAAACATATAACTCTCCAGAGCAGCCACAAAACTTCTCTACTCGAAATAATGCTCAAATCTCGTGCTCCTCAAATCTCATTGGCGTGGAGACTTATGAGGATAAGATTCTTCTTGTTAAGGCTTTACCTTGCGAGCCTCAGCAAATTGAAGATCTAGTGTCTGCGTTGGAGCAACTATTTTTCGACGTGAGTGCGTCGAATCACCACAAGGTGATCGTATTTAGCAGCTCAGACGAAAATTTCCTGCCAATCAACGAACGCTCATACCAAAATATTCTTCCGCGTTTGGAGAGACTTTTCCTAAACTCCACAATACCTGTCATATGCGCATTAGAAGCGAATGCAAGAGGACTGCCCTGGCTTATCAGCTTATGTGGTGACACCTCCATTTATTGTACCGACGGCGTATACAGTGCTAATAGCGTTACAGACAGTGCGATTCCTATAAATGATACCGTCGCACTGTTTACGCGGGAATTTGGTCACCGCCTGGCTAAGCGAATTCTCTTTACAGAGTCTGAATTTACAGGGAGTGATCTAAGTCAGCAGCAAAGAGCATTAATCTCAACCGATTCTGAAAATGTATTCCCGACGGCTTTAGCGTTAGCAAAAAAATGGGCGGTACAATCACCGAAAGCATTGTTAACGCTAACGTCGAGAAAGCAGTCGCTCATTTCCATTACAGCAGACTCAGATATTTTTCAAGCGCATGTAGAAGAAAACAGGGGTCACATACCAGAGTCATTGCAACTGACTGACGAACTCGATCAAATTTGGACAGAACCCTCGCGTATTCCACTCGAGTCCAAAGTCGTCGAAGCCACCGTATATTCCAGAGGCATCGTAGTCATTAAGATGGTTGATCGCCAAGCGAGAAATATGTTCTCTGAAGCATTCATTGCAGGTATCAACGAAGCTTTCCAACATATCGAAAAAAGTAAGGACTACAAGGTCGTTGTCCTCACTGGATACGATTCATACTTCGCTTCAGGAGGCACGAAAGAGGGATTGATTGCGATCCAGGAAGGGCGTTTAAAATACTCTGATGCTCCGATATACGAACTGCCGATACGCTGCAGTCTTCCAGTTATATCGGCCATGCAAGGCCATGGCATTGGCGCAGGCTGGACGCTTGGAATGTTCTCAGACTTCACATTTCTCAGTAAAGAAAGCATCTATTCCACACGCTTTATGAGTTACGGGTTTACGCCTGGAGCCGGTTCGACACTGCTTTTTCCACATCAGATCGGAATGGACTTCGCCAGAGAAGTCTTAATGACCGCAAATGAGTATAAGGGTAACGACATTAGCCATCGCGGAATCAAACTACCCGTGCTTCGTCGCCACGAGGTACTGGAATTTGCACTGGATCTGGCCAAAGAAATTGAGAAGCTTCCACGCACTACACTGCTGGCCCTCAAACAACAGTTCAACCGAGTTCTTACCGGCCGACTGGAAGAAATTTATCGGCTTGAGCTCGCCATGCACGGAAAAACATTTGTTAACAACCCCGGCGCTTTATCTCAAATAACACAAAGCTTTCATGAAAATGCAGAAGAGAATTCTATGTCTATCAACGAAATAGAGAGTTCAAATGAATTACCAACAGAAACTACTTTGAGTTCGGTGATATCCACACTGAAGAAGCTATTGGCAACAGAACTATTCCTTGAAGAGGAAAAGATAGAAGAAGAATCGCAGTTTTTGGATTTGGGACTCGATTCTATAACTGGCGTTATCTGGGTTAAGAAGATTAATCAGGAGTACGGCATTGACATTCCAGTCACAAAAATCTACAGCCTTCCCACTATCTACGAGCTGGCTCCCTATATCGAAATCCTGTTGCACAATACAGCTACAACTCATCATGTATCAGATAACCACATAGCTCCAGCCCAGAATATAGAACCTGAAGTTCATAAAGCGCTTCAAAACAGCGCGCACGCGATGCACCTCGAGGTAAAACAAGACAATTCATCGTCCGCGCAACAAAATACCGTTGAAGAATCAATTGATCCAGACTCAATTGCAGCCGCGTTAACAAAGCTTCTTGCGGCTGAATTATTCTTGGATGAAGCAAAGATTGATCATGATTCCAAGTTCATCGATCTAGGGTTAGATTCTATTACCTGTGTCACCTGGGTGAAGAAAATTAACCAGCTGTATCAGATCGATATTCCTGTGACTAAAATCTACAGTTTGCCGACAATGGCTGATCTAACGCCTTTTATCATCAGCGAACTTGAGAAGATAAAACAACCGCATAACGTAAGCACTACGCCTGTAAACAATACTGCAGCAGTTAAGGAAGAGCCTGTTTTACAGGTACAGGTAAAGGAACAGAAGACCAAACCACGCATCGCGTTGGACAATAGTGCATTAACTGGCGATGCACTGGGGCACTTAAACCGTAATCAAGATACCCGTCACGAGAACAGTCGAGTTCAGATCAATGAGGTAGGTCAAAAAACTGAGTCTGATAACAACTTCTTGCAGCAAACAGATTTATCGGCGGTTATGTCCACTCTCAAGCAACTTTTAGCCGACGAACTCTTCCTCGACGCAGGCAAAATCGACGACGACGCGCAGTTTCTGGACCTGGGCTTAGACTCCATCACAGGCGTCACCTGGGTGAAGAAAATTAACCGAGCTTTTGGCATCAACATCCCGGTCACAAAAATTTATAGTCTGCCAACCCTCGAAGAACTCACACCATATGTAGCGGGCGAAACGAGTTATCAGACAGGAGCAGGAGGCCTCGACGATGGTTCAGTAAATACTTTGTCTAATCGTAAAGACAGGAATACTCAGGGAACCAAAACTACTGCAGCTGAAAGTCCTGCCGCAGAAAACACAGCACCCCAGTTTTCTGCACCCCAAGGCAATCCTCACGCTATCGAACTCTCACATCAGATGTCTGTAACACCGAAAATCCTTGTGGAAATCAACCCGCAAGCAGTCACCGCACAGTCTGAACAAAATGCAAATTTATCGCGCGAAACCATCGCGCACTCAACACCGGTTCAGCAAAAGATATATCGCGAATCCACTACAGAAAACGATTCGGGCAAGTCAGCTGAACCCATACAAAAAACTGCGATTGCGATCATCGGTATGGCAGGAAAGTTTCCAAAATCTAAAAATCTGGAAGACTATTGGGAGAACATTAAATCCGGCCAAAATTGTGTTACAGAGGTTCCCGCGCAGCGCTGGAATATCAACGATTATTACAGTACTGAAAGCAAAAAGCCCGGGAAAACAGATTGTAAATGGATGGGAGCTCTGGAAGAGTATGATCTGTTTGATCCATCCTTCTTTAATATTTCAGCGCAAGAAGCCAACGCGATGGACCCACAGCAGAGGCTATTTTTAGAGGCATGCTGGCACTGCATCGAAGATGCGGGGTATAACCCAATGACTCTATCCTGGAGAAAGTGCGGCGTTTTCGTCGGATGCGGACCTGGAGACTATAGTCGCCTCATCGAGAATTCAGGCTTAACAGCGGAAGGGCTGATGGGCGGTACTACTGCGGTACTCGCCGCACGTATTTCATACTTCCTAAACCTGCAAGGTCCATGTTTATCTATCGATACAGCGTGTTCATCCTCGCTCGTGGCCATCGCAAGCGCATGTGACAGTTTAGTAACGGGAAACAGTGATCTGGCTCTGGCGGGTGGGGTGTGCGTCATGTCTGGACCGTCCTTGCATATCATGACATCACATGCAGGTATGTTATCTAAATCAGGCCGCTGCTTTACTTTCGATCAACGAGCCGATGGTTTCGTCCCCGGCGAAGGTGTAGGAGTGGTATATCTAAAACCTTTGCATAAAGCCAAGCAAGACGGAGATTCAATTTACGGTGTCATTCAAGGTTGGGGTGTAAACCAGGATGGAAAAACCAACGGTCTCACCGCGCCCAACCCGAAAGCGCAGACTCGCTTGCAGACAGAGATATATCAAAACCACGGAATTAATCCGTCGCACATTCAGCTAATTGAAGCTCATGGTACAGGAACAAAAATGGGGGACGCGATTGAGATAGAAGGTTTAAAAGACTCATTTAAACAATACACTCAAGCTCAGAATTTCTGCGCACTGGGCTCAATCAAGAGTAACATCGGACATTTATTGCATGCTTCAGGTATTTCGGGTGTCATCAAATTACTACTGGCTCTAAAACACGAGACACTTCCTCCTTCCATCAATTTCGATGCGTTAAACGAACACATTGAGCTTGACGAAAGTCCTTTTTACATTAACACGAGGCCCCAAAAGTGGGAAACACCAAGCACAGGTTTTCGACAGGCAGCGGTTAGCTCATTTGGATTAAATGGCACTAATGCGCATATCGTCATCTCCGAAAAGTCGGCGGAAGAGGATGGTATTCCTCGAGCAAATACACCCGTTAATGAGCCGGCTGTGATCCCACTTTCTGCTAGATCGGAAATTCAGTTGACGACTTCAACAGAGAATCTGCTTCAATATCTTAGTCATAATCCTGAGATTACACTATCTGACCTTGCATTCACGCTGCAAACCGGTAGACATGCCATGCAGTACCGTATGGCCATCATTGCTTCGACTTCTCAGGAGCTTGTAACACTGTTACAAAAATTCAAGTGTCGCGAATCAGATTCGAGAATAGTATCTGGAAAACAAGGCGATAAACAATCATTAATCTCCAGCACTCGCGACGGACTTGACTACATCGAAAGCCTGGTCGTAAACAAAAAGCACAGCTCTATCGCGGATCTATGGGTGAAAGGAAATCATATTAACTGGAACGATATGAACGACAGTACGTTCGTGAAACGATTGTCTGGAGTGCCGGGGTACCCCTTCGCAAGAGAACGTTATTGGATTACCGAAAACCAAAAAACCTCATCGACAAAAGGGGACTTGACACGCACAGATAGCAAAGCATCGAGTTCTTATGACGCTCCCCTAAATAGCGCGGCCTGGCTAAGTAACGATTCGGATGCATTAGATAAAACAAGGTATCTGATTCAACATCTGATTGCCACACAGCTTCACATCGATCCGCTAAAAGTAGACACCCACTCAAGTTACTACGAAATGGGGTTAACGTCTCACGACTTGTTGAAAATCACACACGCAATCAAAGCGAAGGTCACCAAGAACTTCTCCGCCACGACGTTTTATGAGTATTCTACGCCAGCCGATCTCGTGACGTATCTGGTCGCCCAATATTCTCAAATCTTGGAAAAATTGGATCTGGAAGATCTCCAAGGTTCACAGATAGATCGTGGTGAAGATCAATATATCAGCGCTTCACACACGACTGAATCAACAATAACTGAATCTGAAGTGAAGGGAGCAGCACCGAGTCAGTTATATGTGGAATCACCCTCAATTATCTCCAATCCATTAGAACGACATGAGCCATTTCCACTGAACGATATTCAGGAGTCTTTCTTTATTGGGCGCAAGCTTGGTGTCGACAAAGTGGGATGCCATATTTACTTCGAAATAGAAATGGATAATCTGGATATTCCACGTTTAAACACCGCGTGGAACAAATTAAGTGAACATCATGAAATGCTTCGCGCTGTATTTTTGTCTATTGGCAAACAAAAGATATTGAAAGACGTACCGCGATACGATTTCAATGTGATAGATCTTAAGGGTAATGAAGCGATGCAACCGTACTCGCTGACGAAAACGCGAGAAGCGATGTCTCACAAAGTATATGAACCGACGCAATGGCCTCTCTACGAAATATGCGTTAGTGCTTGCTTTGATAAAACTATTATTCATTTTAGTATCGATGAACTGATCGTAGATGCTCTGAGCATACAACTCATCTTGCAACAATGGCAAAGCCTGTATCTTGATTCAACATGGACAATACCGTCCACAGACATTTCCTTCCGCGATTACATCTCTGCGGTAAGGGATTTTGAAGGCTCAGAGCATTTCAATAACGATCTGGAGTATTGGGTAAACAAACTGGATGGTGTGCTACAGGGCCCGTCACTGCCAATAAATACAGGCCACAATACTGTTTTAAGCAACGAGCAATACCTTCGTAGCACTCTCATTGGATCGATTGAAAAAGCGAAATGGCAAACATTGAAAAGAACACTCGAAAAACTCAACGTTTCGCCTACGATATTCCTTTTAAGCGTCTTTACACAGGTACTTCATGCATCCTGTGAACAGGAACAACTATCCATAATACTTACGTTCTTCAATCGTTTGCTTGACCCCGAGCTTGAAAAGATCGTAGCGCCATTTGCATCTACTAATATTTTTGTATCGAAAGTCAGTAAAAGCAGCAGCTTTAGAGAATCTATTCAATCAGTACAAAAGGATCTCTTCGAAGATCTGGATCATAATAATGTCAGCGGCATAAGGGCTTTACGAGAACTTAAAAAGAGACGAAAAATAGCCAATATATCGTCTATTCCCGTAGTCTTTACATCGTTATTGGGACACGACATCTATGACAGCGTGAGCTTCATGGACAACGTTACGTTTTCTATTACGCAAACGCCTCAAATCTATTTTGATCATCAGATATTTGAGCAGGATGGATCATTAAAATTCAGATGGGACATTGCAAAAGAATATTATGAACCAGGGGCTATCGAAACTCTTTTTGCTGAATACTCGAGAGTTCTTAACTTTATTATGTCGAGATTGGATCTGTGGGAATCTGCTGAATGGTACAATACACTTAGAAACCAACTTACTGGCAATATCAAACCCAACAACAACACAAGAGAAGCATTTGAACTTGATGTTAAACAGGCGCTTAACAAAGATCTCAAGCTTCATCACTTTCCACACAGTGGAACAAGTTTTCCTCTGACTGATCAGCAGCAAGCGTATGCCTTCGGTCGCAGTAAATTTGGATCGAATGTCAGCTCCCAGTTCTATACCTATTTTGAAGTTGAGAACCTGGATGTGAAACGACTTGAGAATGCATGGCAAAAAGTGATGCAGGTCCACGAGGTGCTTTCCACAATCATCAGACAGGACGGCACTCAAATAATGCTGGACAAAATACCAACCTACAAGTTGAAGGTGAATGATTTAACTGGACGAAAGCATGACGTTCAAGAAGCACTGAACAATATAACCTCTTCGATGGTAACAAGACTTTGCCCTATAGGAGAGTGGCCTTACTTTGATTTACAAGTCTCAAAAATCGACGAGCGGACATTTAGAATACACTTCAGTATAGACTTAATTATTACTGACGGTCCAAGTATCGTAGTGCTGGTCAATGACATGTTCGAATTTTATAAGAATCCGAATATGGAAAATGAAAAACCACAGCTGACATTTGCCGATTATATTATGTCGTTGCAGCAATATAAGAAAACTGATGGTTATAAGAACAGTTTTGAGTATTGGAAGAACAAGTTCATCGACATCCCGTCCGGACCAGAACTCCCGATGATAACTCAAACATCCACACATAAAACCCAAAGATTTGAAGGCGTGATTCCGCAATGGAAGGTAATAAAAGATATCGCTAAAGATCTATCGATATCACCAGGAATTATCCTATTGACGGTTTACGCCGATGTATTGGCTCAATGGTCTTCGTCAGAATCATTCTCAATTGTGATTCCGAGCTGGGATAGATTACCGCTTCATCCAGATATCGATCGAGTTGCTGGTGACTTCACCTCAATGAGCTGGCTGGTAATCGAGCGCGAGACCAACACATTTATTGAGAGAGCACGTTCTTATCATGACCGGGTACAAGAAGATCTTTCCCATAGCGCTGTGAGCGGATTGGGAGCACTTCGTCGCGTGGCTACTAAAAATCGACGCAACAAAATATTGAGTTTTCCGATCGTGTTTACCAACCTGAGCAGTTCACCAGGTTTCCAAGCGCCTGACGGGTTTAAACAAGGAGAATCCCTAAGCCAAACATCACAAGTCCACATGGATAATATGAGCACAGAGACTAACGCCAGTTTATACCTGCATTGGGATGTGGCGAACAGCTTATTCCCGGAAGGAATGATGCAGAAAATGTTCGATGGCTACCAACGGGTTTTACAGCTTCTTTCCGAAAACCAACATAGCTGGTATCAGCATAACTTTAACGACTTAATCAATGCACAACCTGAACAATATACAGGTACTTCGCATAGCACACATTCTGCAAACATGATCGGTGAGAGTGAGATTGAAAATGTATAACAAGATTGAAAGTCTTCAAGCGATAAACAACACTGATGATAATTCCTTTATGAATCTGAAGTTGAACGACCTTATAGAAGAGCAAGTAGCGAGAACACCTGATGCAGAAGCAGTTTGTTATGAAGGAGCAAGACTGTCGTTCAATAGTTTAAATGCACGCGCTAATCAGCTAGCACGTCAGCTCAGAGACTACGATGTGGATCGTAACAATATTGTTGCAGTAGTGATGGATCGATCTTTGGAACTGGCCGTTGGGCTCCTAGGCATACTAAAATCCGGGGGAGCCTATCTACCATTAGACCCCGAAACACCGCAGGATCGTTTGGATTTTATACTTCAAGATGCGAATGTGTCGGTGGTGTTGACCCAACAGAAGCATTCCATCCTGCTAAGGAATTTTAGCGGAAAAACCCTATCACTCGATGCAGATTCGAGTAGCCTTACGCATTACAATACTGAGAATCTCAGCAATATCAACCAAGCGGAGGACCTGGCCTACATTATTTATACCTCTGGCTCGACAGGAAAACCTAAAGGTTGCATGCTTCCTCATCGTGCGATATGTAATCGTTTGTTATGGATGAAGCAGCAGTACCAGGTAAGTAGCCGGGATCGTATCTTACAAAAGACGCCGTACACCTTTGATGTATCAGTATGGGAGCTCTTTCTTCCCATGTTGTCCGGAGCATCTCTTGTTTTTGCCAAGCCGAAAGGACACAAAGACAATGCCTATCTTATAAGCCTTATCCAACAAGAAAACATTACGATCTGCCATTTCGTGCCGTCTATGCTGCGTTTCTTTCTAAACCAGCCGACAGCTGCACAATGCGAGTCACTTAAGCATGTTTTCGCAAGTGGAGAAGCGCTGTCTTATGAGTTAACCACAAAATTTATTGAAACCATGCCCTCAAAGCTTCATAACCTATATGGCCCAACAGAAGCCGCGGTGGATGTGAGCTATTGGGAATGTGAGCTCCGAGAAGATCAAAAAGTGCCAATTGGACGTCCTATCAGCAATATTCAGCTCTTCATACTCGACGAAAACTTTGCGCCAGTTGCGCCTGGAGAGAGTGGAGAGCTATACATTGGCGGAGTAGGGTTAGCAAAGGGATATTTGAATCGCGATGAGATCACCGCTAAAGCGTTCATTAATAATCCTCTTCCGACACAATTAAGTAGAAGCCCCCAGCTCTATCGAACTGGTGACGAGGCCTGTTTGCTGGCAGACGGAAATATCGAGTACTTAGGACGGCTTGATTCGCAAGTTAAACTTCGCGGCTTCCGTATTGAACTTGGGGAAATTGAAAATTCGATCAATCAACATAAGGATATCGAACACTCTGTAGTATTGGTGAAAGGGGAAGGAACTATAAATCCGGAGCTAGTGGCTTTTATTGTTTCGCGACAAACTATTTCGCTAAAACAAATCCGCGGATTTCTCCGAACAAGTTTACCGGATTACATGCTCCCAAATGCTGTAGTTCACGTCGATGAAATTCCGGTGACGACGCACGGAAAGGTCGATCGGAAAGCCTTACTCCAGTTAACACAAAAGCAGGAAAAAGGCGAAGGTGCCAAAGCCCAGATTACACACACACCTCAAGAACAAAGCGAATCAGTATCGTCACAAAGAAAGCAAAAGCTAGTAGTCGAACTAAGGTCAGACTTTTTGTCATTGTTGGATATCGACGTATTGGAAGTCGACGAAGACTTGTTTGAACTAGGTGCTACATCATTTACGATGGTGCAAATGGTTGAAAAAATACAAGACCGTCATGACATCAATATTCCAGTAGAAGTATTTCTCGATTCTCCCACCGTGAGCGCTATCGCAGATTATCTGGAAACATCTCTAAGCACCAGAGATCAGCAGCCTGTCGTTGAGGCACCCGATAAACCAATAACCCCATCTAGTACACCAGCCCAAAGCATTGATACCCTCAGCTCGACGCTACAAAAATATTTTATAGACTTACTGGATGCCCGAGACATTGGTTTCAATGATGATCTGTTTGAGCACGGCGCAACGTCTTTCACCATGGTGCAAGTGGTGGAGAATATTCAAAATGATTACGGCACAACAATACCTGTCGAGGTCTTCTTAGATACACCAACAATGCGGGCCATTGCCGCGTACTTGTTCGGAGTACTCTCAGCAGGCACAGAGCAAACGGCTCAGAATGAATCATCATCGTCAGAAGCCGGATTTCAATACTCATTGGATAACTCAGAGATTGAATCCATGCTATTGCAACATTTCAGTGAGCTTTTGGATACACATGAATTAACTGTACATGAAGATCTTTTCGAGTGTGGCGCCACATCTTTTACAATGGTGCAGGTTGTCGAGAGAGTTCAAAATGATTTGTCGATAACTATTCCTGTCGAGATATTTTTAGATTCTCCCTCAGTGGAGGCGATTGCAAAATATGTAGCTGAACTTATGCCGAACAATAGTAATTCAGCCGCGACAAGTTTGGTTCTTAATCCCGAAAACCACACTGCGCCTGGTCGATCCAGTTCTGAAGTCGACACTTTTGAAGCCCTTAGCCTGAATGCTTTACACGCTCAGGTTCTCACTTACTTCACTGAGTTGTTAGATAGCGCAGACATAACCGTAGACGATGACTTATTCGAACATGGAGCAACGTCATTCACCATGGTGCAAGTGGTAGAGAAGATCCAGGAGGAACTGCTTGTTATGGTACCTGTTGAAGTATTCTTAGACAATCCAACAGTCGATGCCATTTCTCTCTATTTACAGAACGAACTCGCCAAAACTAAAACGGATAACGCTAGCCTGACCACGGTTTCCAATACGCAAAGGGACAGTAAATCGCCGTCAATTATAAATTCGTCAGCTGCGAGCTCTTCAATTCAAATGGAATTTCAAACTGCTGCATCTAACGCAGCGCGAATAAAGCTAAAAGACAGCGATTTTATTGATTCTGCGTACATCGGATCATCTATGGCACAAACCACTCCGGAGGAGTCTTCATCACTGGATCGCCTTGGTGAGTTTTTATCATTACTTCGACAAGAGAAGGTCGATCAGGAAGGAAAATATTTGTATGCATCGGCAGGTGGTCTCAACCCTGTTCAGACTTATGTATACATCAAAGATAGTGCAATTGAAGGGCTGACTCAGGGCATTTATTATTACCACCCCAAAAATCACTCGCTCTTTCCTGTAAGCTCGGGAACCAACATCGAACAAAGTGTGTTTTTTGAATTCGATCATAAAACCTTTAAAAACTCGAGCTTTGCGATTTTTTTCATTGCTCAAATGAAATCTCTGCTTCCAATCTACAAAGATACAAGCGCGACGCTTTCTGTTCTCGAAGCGGGGTATATGGGGCAATTACTTGCAAGCAGGCAAGAGGACTTTGGCTTAGCACTATCACCGATAAGCAGTATTAAGTTTAACGCTATCAGCCAGTATTTTGATCTTGATGAAAACCATGCGTTTATTCACTGTATGCTGGCTGAAAACTTAAGCACCGATAATTCTCAACAACAAAACGTTACCGACAAGAACCTTTTTGAATACCTCTGTCAAACGAACAAAAGCATTCAAAGCCAGGCAAACCCGTTAAATCATCCCTCAATGACGGCGCTACTACACGAAACGGCGAGATTTCCCACAAAAGAAGAAAAAGAAAACATTCAAAACGATCCGAATTTACGGCGTTTACCTACCAATAGATCAGGCATTTCATTGAAGAAGAAAGAGTTTCCTGGCCAATACTATAAACTTCGCTCCACAAAACGTGAGTATATTCAAAGCGCGGTACCGTTCGAGAATCTAAGCAAGTTTTTGTCATTGTTGGATCCAAAAACCATTGGCAACAGTCATCAATACCTGTACGCTTCTGTCACCGCAAGTCATTCACTTAAAGTGTTTGTGTATGTTAAAGAAAATGGCGTCGAAGGACTTTCGAAAGGCCTTTATCAATACTATGCGCAGCAACACAAACTCGCACTTGTCACGTCAGAATTATCCAGCGAACTGAAATCGTGCTACACGCCTTTTAATCGAAAACAGCTTAAAGCTTCTAAGTTTTGTGTTTTCCTGGTATCACCTGAAAAAGATTTAAAACCATACTTCGACAACGAAAGTCGCTATCTGGCGCTTCTTGATGCTGGCTATATCGGTCAATTATTGATGGATCGTCAAGCAGAGTTTGAGATCGGTGTTTGCCCGATCGGTGGAATATTATTTGACAAGATCCGGGACGATTTTCACCTGGAAGACGGCGATCAGCTCGTTCACAGTTTGGTATGCGGCGGTTATGAGATGGAAATGCCTGCCGATTGGAAGTTTTTGGAGAACCGTCGTCAACCTAACAACGACGGACTAGAAGAGCATGCTACGCAACCGCAACATGAGCAAACTGTAAACCTGCGTCAGGACATTGCAATTGTGGGAATAAGCGGTCGATTCCCCGGCGCTGAAACACTCGATCAGTTCTGGAAAAACCTCGAGCAGGGCAGAGAGAGTTTCAAAGAGCTTTCGTTTGAACGCGAAGAAGAATACCGGAGAAGTGATCTGCCAGAAGTCAGCTCGCCTAACATCAGCCACAAAGCTGCATTTCTCGATCAAATTGATTGTTTTGATTCGCGCCTGTTTAACATCTCTCCCTTAGAAGCGAGAAGTATCGATCCTCAAGAACGTTTACTTCTAGAAGTCGTATGGGAATGCCTGGAGAATAGCGGGTATACCGGCCAGGAATTAAATCGCGCCTCACAGAGAATCGGTGTTTTTGTCGGCGCAATGTGGGACGACTACCAACACCATAGTTCGAATAACGAGAAGGCAGATCAGAATGTCCCAGTAATTTCGTTGCATTCATCAATCGCTAATAACATTTCTCAATTCTTCCAGTTCAACGGGCCAAGTATCGCGCTTAATACGTCGTGCTCCTCAGCGATGACTGCCATTCATTACGCCTGCACCAGTATAAAAAATCTCGAGTGTCGGGCGGCGGTTGTGGGCGGCGCAAATATTATGAGTCATCCATACCATCACCGTACCTTAGAGGGCCTGGATTTACTCTCGAAAGATGGACGCTCAAACCCATTTGGCAAGAACGGAAGTGGATTTGTGGTTGGAGAAGGTGTCGGTGCGATACTTATTAAACCATTGGCTGATGCAGAAAGAGATGGCGATTACATTCATGGTGTTATTAAAGGCTCTGCGGTGGGCTTCAGCGGACGTGGGGTTGGCGGGGGATCTTCCAAGCCTAAATTGCAGAAAGAGTCCATCCTTACCGCAATTGAAAATTCAGGTATCGATGCAAGTTCGATTTCGTACATAGAAACTGCAGCGCCTGGCGCGAGCCTAGCCGATGCCACAGAAATCACAGCGCTGAAAGATGCGTTCGGTGTAGATTCATCTGAACACTCACGTATTTTTATTGGCAGTGTCAAATCAAATATTGGTCATCTTGAATCTGCTTCTGCAATGTCGCAATTAATGAAAGTGCTATTGCAGTTGAAACACAAAATAATTTTCCCGACGGTCAATGTTGGTACCGTGAGTCCGCTTATTCAACTAAAAGATAGTGGTTTGGAAATCAGCCAAAAATTAATGCCATGGGAGCCCACCAAACAACAAGTGGCAGAGAAACGAAACGGCGGCTCCGCGCATCAAACAACATCAGAGCCGCGCAGAGCGCTCATTAACGCCTTTGGCGCTACAGGCTCGGGCGGGCATGTTGTAATAGAAGAGTACACTAATCACTGTAAACAGGAGCAAGCGGGAGATCAACTTATCCTGCTATCTGCCGCTACCGAAGCGCAATTAGTGCAACTCGCACAACGATTGCTGCAGTATTTAAAGCAAAGCACAAACGTTTCGCCTCTATCTGACATTGCACACACGTTACGTATGGGGCGAACCGAGATGTTGGAACGTGTTGCAATGGTGGTGAAATCTCACCAGGAGCTTGCTCAAATGCTGCAAAACTTCATCGAAGGAACTGAACACAGAACAGGTATGTATCGAGGTACAGCTAAATCAGCAAGTGATGCTAAACACCTTGAGAAACAAACCAACCTGGGTTTACTTGCCCAAGATTGGGTGCGGGGCGTGAAATTCTCATGGCAGGGATTAACCCCAACGAAGTCGAAACGCGCCCCACTGCCAACTTATCCTTTTGCCAAAGAACGCCATTGGATCAAAAAAGAAAACAACGTAATAGACCAACATGCATCGATGACTGGTACTTATGACGGTGCTTTTAACGGAACGCCTCATCTTACATCTTCCAGTGATTCTGTAGCTAATACTGAAAACGATCAATTGCTATCAGATGTGTCCGAATATCTGAAAGACATAATATCCGAAGTATCAGAAATCCCAGCATCACAAATCGATTCGACATCTACCTTTGATCATTATGGCATTAATTCATTTATGATCACCAAATTGAATTTTGCTCTTGAAAAGGATTTTGGAGAGCTGTCTAAAACGCTGTTTTTTGAATACCAGACAATTCACCAACTATCGCAGTATTTCCTCAATCAACATACCAAGCAAGTAAACAAGCTACTCGGCGTTAACGCAAGTGCGACAAGCGATATTGCTCATGACAATCGTCAGCAGATGGCCAACATCCGTCAAGCCAATGAGCTTTCAATGTTAGAGCAACGCCCCTATCGCGTCGCTGACATTGCGATTGTCGGCCTCAGTGGGAAGTTTCCTCAATCCGACAGCATTGATGCATATTGGGATAACTTGAAAAGCGCGACAGATTGCGTATCGGAAATACCCTTAGATCGCTGGGACTATCGAGATTACTATGAAGAAGATAAGACCATCCCAGGCAAAATACATTCTAAATGGGGAGGATTTATAAGCGGTATCGACGAGTTCGATCCCTTGTTTTTCAACATTTCACCACGTGAAGCCGAGTTCATGGATCCGCAGGAGCGTTTGTTTCTTCAAACGGTCTGGCACACATTCGAAGACGCCGGTTACGCTCCTTCAAGTAAGGAAATTGCCAGACATAAGATTGGTGTGTTTGTAGGTGTTATGTATGGTGAGTACCAGCTGTTTAGTGGTGCGACAAACAGAATAAGTAACAGTATGGCTGTCGGTGCGTCGTACGGAACAATTGCTAATCGTGTTTCGTATATATTAAATTTAACCGGGCCAAGTATGGCAATCGACACCTTGTGTTCGTCGTCATTGACCGCTCTACATATCGCAGTTAACAGCATTAAGAATGGCGAGTGTGAAGCAGCCGTTGTAGGTGGTGTGAATCTTTCCATACACCCCAATAAATACATTATGCAAGCTCAAGGCAATATGTCGTCATCCGAGGGACGATGCCGCAGTTTTGGCGAAGGTGGTGATGGCTTCGTTGCATCCGAAGGTGTCGGTGCGATGTTTATTAAACCGTTGCGGCAATCAATTGCAGACGGCGACAATATTTATGCCGTTATTAAGGGCACTGCCATCAATAATGATGGTAAGACGCACGGATACACAGTACCAAACCCCAATGCACATGCGGAGATGATTGTTGATGCTCTGCAAACCGCGAATATTAATCCGGAATGCATAAGCTACGTGGAAGCCCATGGCACAGGGACATCATTGGGTGACCCTATTGAAATTACTGGCTTAACCAAAGCATTCGGAACCTTTACACCTAAAACTGCGTTCTGTGCAATCGGATCTGCGAAATCCAACATCGGTCACACGGAAGCTGCTGCGGGTATCGCCGGGATTAGCAAAATTCTAATGCAGATGAAACATAAAACACTGGTTCCATCGCTACATTCCAAACAGCTCAATCCCAATATCAACTTTGATAAATCGCCATTCTACGTACAACAGCAGCTTACCCCTTGGAAGCGTCCAATTGTCGATATAAACGGACAGCCTCAGGAATATCCAAGAACCGCTTGCATCTCGTCGTTAGGCGCGGGAGGTTCAAATGCACACGCGATTATCCAGGAGTATGTTGAAAGTGAATCGCTAGAATCACCTGAACCATCAAAGGTTATCATTCCTTTGTCAGCCAAGAATCAGGATCGTTTAAAAGAATACGCGCAATCACTGATTGAGTTTATCCAAAAGAATGAAGCTAATGACAATCGCATAAACTTATCCAATCTTGCCTTTACTCTGCAGACTGGGCGTGAACCCTTAGAAGAACGTTTAGGAGTGGTGGTTTCTTCTACGAAGGAATTATTAGAAAAGTTAAGAGGTTATTTAAGTAGCAACAAAAGCAACGACAAAAATAACCACAAAAAGCTGGAAGGCGTCTATCAAGGAGGCATCAACAGAGACAAAAATCTCTTATCCGTTTTCACTGCAGATGAAGATATGAGTTTGATAGTGGAAACCTGGATCACCAAAGCCAAACATCACAAAATTGTCGATTTGTGGGTAAAAGGCCTGAATATCGACTGGCGCAGACTGTATCAGAATCAAAAGCCGAAACGCATCAGTGCACCAGGGTATCCTTTTGCGAAAGAACGTTATTGGGTAGACAACACCTTGCAAAAGTCGGGGGAAACTAGTCAATTTTCAAGTATGCACCCGCTGCTTCACAGCAACACGTCCGACTTGTCCGAACAACGATTTACGTCAACATTTAGTGGCGGTGAATTTTTCTTAAGGGACCATGTCATTAATGGTAAAAAGATACTACCGGGTGTTAGCTATCTTGAGATGGCTCGAGCGGCCGTTGTTAAGTCTTCAGGACTAGCGGAGACTGACGCCAGCATAGTCCTTGAGAATATTGTCTGGACTCAGCCGATAGCAGTGAACGACGCTCCTCAAGACGTACACATTGGACTTGCCGAAGCTGAAGATGGTCGAATTCACTACGAGATCTATACCGAATCTGAAAAGGGTGAAGAAATTATTCACTCTCAAGGAACATCCTCAATAGAAGTGGAAGACGATGAAGAACTGCGCCCAACGCGCATAGACATTTCTGAAATACAGTCGCAGATGACTCAAGGGATATTGGACGCTGAAACTTGTTACACGGCGTTTTCCGAAATGGGGATAAATTATGGTGAAGCGCATCAAGCGATTGAAAAGATCTTTAAGGGTGATCAACAGCTACTGGCCAAACTCTCGCTTCCAGTAACAATGCACGAGAGTACCAGTGAATACACCCTTCACCCAAGCTTAATGGATTCAGCCATTCAGTCTTCCATCGGTTTGATGATCGAGGCTGAATTAAAAGAAAAGGGAGCAAGTGAACAACATAGCGAGACTAATAGCGATAAACCCCAGCTAACAGCGCGCCTTCCTTTCGCTCTAGAATCCTTGCTCGTGAAGTCCGCTTGCACATCAGAAATGTTCGCCTGGGTTCGACCTTCAAGTCACACTAGCGCGCATTCTCCAGCAAAGCAAAAGATACAAAAGCTGGATATCGATCTTTACGATGAACACGGCGTACTTTGTGTCAGTATGCGCGGTTTCTCCTCACGAGTACTTGATACCAACAGCGATCCTGCTGGCTTGGGCGAATCGACTAACCATATTGCATCAGGTAATCCAGAACACAGTACCTTACTCACGACACCGTCTTGGGTTGAAGCGACCGTTTCCTCATCGAACAGTCAGACTTCTTATGGGAAACACCTGATTTTAATGTGTGAGCCTGAGGATTCTCAGGCTCAGGCCTTAGGTAATTTACTTCCAAGTAGTAATTGCCATGCACTCGTCGCAAACGCGGCAACTGCAAGCACAATCGCAAGCCAATACACCGAATATGCAGCGCAATGTTTCGAACACCTTCAAGTCCTACTCAGGGATAAATCTCAAGAAAAAGCGTTTGTACAGATTGTCATACCAGACCAGCCAGAACATTCGGTGTATTTCGGTTTGTCGAGTTTGTTAAAAACCGCAGCCTTGGAAAACCCACGGATAGCGGGGCAGGTCATCCAGATTGACACTAACCAGGCTACAGAACGCCTAGCCAAACTCCTCAAGGAGAATTTGTCGCATCCAACAGATAGTTGCGTCAAATACGAGAACCAAAAACGCTATGTGTTACATCGAGAAGAGTTTACACCTGACAAAACTTTGGCAGACAGCCACTTTAAAGAAGAAGGCATTTATCTGATTACCGGTGGTTTGGGGGCAATAGGCCAACAGTTTGCCAGGGAGATTTTAAAGCAAACCAATAACGTAACATTGGTTCTTACAGGTCGATCTCAGCTTGATCAACAAAAGCAGTCTGTATTAACTGAACTGGAAATCCTTGGTGGACGCGTTGAATACTATTCGCTTGATGTTTCAGAGCCAAGCGAGATCAAACATTTGCTCAGCACGATCCAGCAAAGTCATCGTGCACTCGATGGCGTTATTCACTGCGCAGGCGTGATTGCTGACAACTTTATCCTGAAGAAAACAAAACAAGAATTCGAACAGGTTCTAGCGGCAAAGGTAACAGGGACGATTAACCTGCATACTGCGACAAGTGATATGAGCCTGGACTTTTTCGTGCTGTTTTCCTCAACTTCAGCGATTCTGGGTAATTACGGACAGGCTGACTACGCGACAGCCAATGCATTCATGGATCATTTTGCCAGCTACCGAAGTGCCGAAATGCTCAAACAGAATCGTCAAGGGCGTACGCTCTCGATCAATTGGCCGCTATGGAAAGATGGTGGAATGCAAATTGATGCCGCCAGTGAAGCAATGATGATTGAGTCCACCGGAATGATCCCCATGCAAACAGAAACAGGCTTGAGAGCGTTTTATCAAGGTTTGAGTTCTGGCCACGCGCAAGTCTCTGTTGCAGAAGGTCAACTTGAAAAATTGCATAGCACATTACTGGGTTCTAAAACGATAGGAAATGAGCTGCAGCAGGATACAGCTCCAAGCTCTGTAATAGATGCTAAAACTCTCGAAGAGAAAGCTCAGCAGTACCTTAAAAAGCAATTCTCGTCTGTATTAAAACTTTCCATGCAAAAGATCGATACCGAAGCCCCCTTGGAGCAATATGGAATGGATTCAATCCTTGCTATTAACCTGACGAACCAACTGGAAAAAACCTTTGGCTCACTACCGAAAACTTTATTTTTTGAGTATCAGACGATCTCTGAACTGAGCAATTATTTCCTGCAATCGTACGAAGCGACCTTGCAATCACTATATAACAGCAATGCTACATCCTCGTTTATGGCGGCCTCTTCCAAATCTGCAGCTGAGCCAGTAATTAAGACAGCTAAACTCAACAACAGAAAACGAAGACGCTTCACAGCAACTCAGCAAGTAAACCACCACACAAGCAAAAACACGGCTTTGGATATTGCGATTGTTGGTTTAAGTGGCCGTTATCCACAGTCCCGTAACCTTCAAGAATATTGGGAAAAGTTACAAAGCGGTGTGGATTGTATAACCGAGATTCCGGAAGAGCGCTGGGATTGGCAAGATTATTACACTGAAGATCGCAGTAAAAACGGAATGCACTACAGTAAATGGGGAGGGTTTATCGAGGGTGTCGATGAATTCGATCCGCTGTTTTTTAACATTACGCCAATCGAAGCGATGGCAATGGACCCTCAAGAGCGCTTATTCCTGCAGCACGCATGGATGGCAATCGAAGATGCCGGATATACCCGTGAAACTTTACACAGTGTTCAGCATGACGATCTAGTCGCTCAAATTGGTGTTTACGCTGGGGTGATGTACAGCGAATACCAATTGTTTGGTGCGGAAGAAAGTTTACGCGGTAATCGCCGTG
The DNA here is from genome assembly GCF_014211975.1 of Teredinibacter haidensis. Classification (NCBI taxonomy): domain Bacteria; kingdom Pseudomonadati; phylum Pseudomonadota; class Gammaproteobacteria; order Cellvibrionales; family Cellvibrionaceae; genus Teredinibacter; species Teredinibacter haidensis. The sequence goes on along the minus strand of NZ_CP060084.1, from coordinate 2,146,562 downwards.
CTATTGCTGGCAGCTTAGCGAGTATTGCGAACAGGGTATCGTACGTATTAAATTTGCACGGCCCGAGCATGACTATTGACACTATGTGCTCATCGTCTTTAACTTCAATTCACTTGGCATGTCAGGATTTAAAACACCGCAAAACTGATATAGGAATTGCAGGTGGTGTGAACGTCACAATTCACCCTAATAAATATTTAGGCTTGAGTGCCACGGGCTTCATTTCTGCTAAAGGCCGCTGCGAAAGTTTCGGAGAGGGAGGTGAAGGCTACATACCTGGAGAAGGGGTTGGCGTTGTATTATTAAAACGCCTGGAAGATGCGGTTAAGGATGAAGATCATATTTACGGTGTTATTCTCGGCAGTGCAATTAATCACGGCGGTAAGACCAACGGCTATACCGTGCCTAATCCGAAAGCTCAGCGCAGTGTTATCGAGATGGCGCTATCTGAAGCGAAAATAACACCAGATAGCATCAGCTACATTGAAGCCCACGGAACAGGCACCAAGCTTGGAGACCCAATCGAAATTGCGGCACTGTCCCAGGCCTTCGGCAAGCACACGAATGAAAAAGGCTTCTGTCGCATCGGCTCCACGAAATCCAATATTGGCCATTGTGAGGGTGCAGCGGGTATTGCCGGTTTAACAAAAATTCTGTTGCAAATGAAGCATAGAAAAATCGTGCCTTCCTTGCATTCGTCGGTATTAAATTCCAATATCGATTTTCCACAAACGCCATTCATCGTCAATCAGGAACTCAATGACTGGCAGCCAACCAAACAAGATAATACAAATATTCCGCTCGTTGCTGCGGTGTCATCTTTTGGCGCTGGTGGGAGTAACGCACATCTGATAGTCACAGAATACCAAGACGTAACACCGGCGATTCAACAATCCGTTTTTACTCCGGTTGTGATCCCACTTTCCGCAAGAACACAGGACCAACTGGTAATGTCTGCGCAGAATCTACTCGATTTTATATCTCACGAAAGAAGTAATAACCGGTCAGGTGCGCAGTTGGAGAATATTGCTTATACGCTACAGACAGGTCGCGAAGCAATGGAAGAACGATTGGGCTTAATCGTAAGCTCAGTCGATGAGCTTTGTGAGAAGCTCAAGGCTTATATAAATGGCGAGCAAGATATTGACGAGGTTTACCAAGGACAAGTAAAGCGCAATAAAGAAGCGCTAGCCGTGTTCGCCGGTGACGAAGAGTTACAGGAAGCGATCGAAAAATGGATCGAACGTAAGAAGATTTCCAAATTAGTTGATCTTTGGGTAAAAGGCTTCCGTTTAGATTGGAATCGTTTATACACAGAGTTCAAGCCTCGACGTATCAGTCTTCCAAGCTATCCATTTGCAAAAGAAAAATATTGGTACTCGGAAACACCGGCCACTGGCCTTATGTCGCATGCGGGATCAAACGTATCGACCATTCATCCGTTGTTGCATCAGAACACATCTGATTTACTAGAACAGCGTTTTACTTCCCGATTTACTGGTGCGGAATTCTTCATTAATCGTACCGCTATTTCAGGTGAAAGGTTACTTTCAACGGCTGCCCATCTTGAAATGGCGCGAGCTGCGGTATGCGTAGCTTCCAGAAGGCAGGGTCATGAATCCGCAGTCAAACTTTCTGAAATGAGCTGGGGGCAGCCAGCACTTATCGAAGATCCCAGTATCGATACGCACATCGGTCTATATGAGGAAAATGATGGGCGGCTGCACTATGAAATTTACAGTGAAACTGATGATCCTGAGAGTCCTGTTGTTCACTTCAAGGGCTGTGCTGAGTTTCATTCAGATGAACAGCCTGCGTCGATTAACATCAGCCTCCTTCAATCCCAGATGGTTCATGGACCACTTACTAAAGAGGCCTACAATGCGATATTCCATGAAATGGGATTCGAGCTTAATGACAAACTTCAGACGATTCAGGAAATATATCAGGGTGATCGAGAGCTTCTTGCTAAATTGTGTTTACCTGCATCACTCGTCAGTACCAAAGAGGATTACGAATTACATCCAGCAATCGTGAACGCTGCGATTAGATCCTCCGTAGGTTTGTGGATTAAAGACGGAGCACTCGCCACTGAATTAAACCTCGCCCATGTAGATTTCTTAGCAAACTTAGCATCGCTCAGCATTAAGGGCGGATGTTACGAAGAAATGTACGCCTGGGTAAGATTCTCGAAGGCAGACAAAACGAAGCAGAACTCTGGTTCCCCCATCTGCGTAGATATAGACATATACTCCAGTGTTGGCGTGCCATGTATCGAGCTACGCGGTATCGAATTCGATAATACGGGCGTCAGCCACGCGGTTACAGATGGGCGTGTGGAAAGTAAGGAACGTCGAATGACATTCCTTAAAAAGATGTGGACGCCTTCCGAGCTACAAGCGAAAAACAATTCTCCTGGTTCCATCATCGTGCTCCACAATGTGGAAACCAAAGCGTTGGCCGACATTATCCAAGCAACAGCGGAACATGCACGCTTAATTCCTGAATACGAACTTGAACACACAGAGTTTACAGAATCCGTTGAGGATTGCGACGTATGGATGGACTTGACCGGGATAGCGGGCGATACATTGCACAACAAAACCGGTAACAAATGGATTTCATTGTTACAAACGGTTATTGAAAAAAATCGAACCAATAATGTGAGGCTTCTTTACGTTACGCAAGGTCTCGAACTTCACAAAAATACGTCAATCGAGCTTTCCGGAGCCACGAGAGTGGGTCTGTATCGCATGCTGCAAAGCGAGTATTCAGGCCTGTCTTCACGCCATCTCGATCTAGATCCGAATGCTCATCAATTGGAGCAGCTGGCGAACGCCATTTTGACCGAAAGCGCAAGCCACTCTCGTGAGGTTGAATGTTGTTATCGAAATGAATCTCGATTCATCAGCCAACTGCATGAAACCACACTTCGCAATACAAGCTCTCGTTTCACGAATTTCAATGATTCAGACGTGGTCTTGGTCACAGGCGGAACGCGTGGTGTAGGGTTGTTATGCGCACAACACCTGGTGGCGACCTATGGTTTGAAGCGCCTTATTTTGACTGGAAGGGAGAAGCTTCCCGAGCAAAACGAATGGTCATCGCTTGAGAAATTTCCAATTTCAGTTCAGGACAAAATCAGGAAGATACAAATGCTTCAGCAAAAAGGTGTTGAGGTCAAGGTGATTCCATTCCCTCTTCATAATCCTCTAGAACTTAAAAAGCAATACGATGCCGCTCAAGTCTCTGATGGCAATATTGTAGGTGTCATTCACGCTGCCGGTTTAGCGGATGGTGAAAACCCTGCGTTTATCCGTAAAACTGAAGAAAGCATTGCTCGTGTCATGTCTCCGAAAGTCGATGGCCTACAGAACCTTATGCAACTGGTCGATATAAACCAGCTTCGGTTCACACTGCTGTTCTCATCAGTATCCGCTTTGATACCACGACTTGGCACTGGCCAAAGTGACTATGCAATGGCGAACGCCTACATGGATTACTATGTTATGGCACAAGGCTCCGCGCCCATCGTAAGTATTCAATGGCCAAGCTGGAAAGAAACTGGTATGGGCGAAGCAACGGGTGCGATATACAACAATACTGGGCTCTTGACCATTACCGATAACGAAGGCCGCGAGTTATTAGATCAGGTGTTGGCTAATCTGCATGATTCGGTCATCATGCCATTGGTAGTGGACGACACCAAATTTAATGCTATAGAACTGATGCAATCTGATGTACAAACTTCTTCGACAGATTCAGCACCAGTACCCGTCATTGCAAAACAGTTTGCAAAGACTCTTGAAAGCGAAACCCTGAAGGATAATGAACGGCAGATCGTTGATGCATGGCTCCAATCCATATTTGAATCGGAGTTAAAGTTAAACCCAGGTCAGATTGACGCAAGTTCAGTCTTCGCCGATTACGGCGTGGACTCAATCCTTCTTGCTCAGCTTCTTAAACGATTAAATCGCGAACTGAGTCTGGATCTCGAACCGTCAATACTGTTAGAGCATTCTTCACTAGATGCATTATCGCTATGGCTCCAGAATAACTACCTGGATGTACTCGCTCAGCATCTGCCACTCAACAGCGCAGCATCTTCTAATGCAGCAGATAGTCAAAGACGAAACGACAATGCGGCTGAGAAGACCAATACCGTGGCTGCCGCTATCGCAAAATCCAGAACAACTCTCAACACCATCGCAAGCAGCATGAAAAGACCATCGCGCGCTCGAAACACGCGAAATTCCGCTGAACAAATCGCGGTGGTTGGTATGGCATGCCGTTTTCCTGGAGCATCAAACATTGAGGAATACTGGGATCTTTTATTCAGGGGTGAAAGTGCTATCGCCGCTATTCCAGAAGATTGCTGGGGTGTTAAAACCGATTACTATGGAGGCTTACTCGACAATATCTACGGATTCGATCCGAAGTTCTTCATGATTCCAAATGAAGATGCTCAGGCGATGGATCCACAGGCGCTGGTGTTACTAGAGGAAAGTCTTAACGTAATCTATCACGCAGGCTACACCCACCAGGAACTCGCCGGGAAAGATGTTGGCGTTTATATTGGTGCGCGTAGCCAGTCGGCAGATCCTTCTCAAATCGAGAAAAGTCGCAACCCTATCATGATAGTAGGGCAGAATTATCTCGCGGCGAATATTTCACAATTTTTCAATCTACGAGGACCATCCTTAGTCCTCGATACCGCATGTTCGTCTTCGCTCGTAGCAATGAACATGGCTGTTGAAGCCATGAGATCTGGAACAATCGAATCCGCACTTGTCGGCGGTGTGAGCTTGCTTACCAGTCCATCCGCACATGAAATGTTCTCGAAGCGAAATCTCTTACAAGCTGAAGGTCAGTTTCATATTATGGATCAACGTGCATCAGGAATCGTGCTGGGTGAAGGCTGTGGGATGGTTTACCTGAAACCATTGGAGAAAGCCAAGCAGGACGGCGATAGTATTTACGCCGTGATTGCCGGCATTGGTATTAACAACGATGGCAGAACGGCAGGCCCAGCGACACCAAACATGGAGGCACAGGCTGCTGTCATGAAATCTGCGTTAAAACAAAGTCAGTGTTCAATTGATGACGTAGGCTATTTGGATGTGAATGGTTCTGGATCGGAAGTTACCGACCTGCTTGAAATCAAGGCCGTTGCCTCCGTTTACAAGCGTGAAGCTACTTCACCAATGTATCTCGGCGCAATGAAACCTAATATCGGCCACCCTCTATGCGCCGAAGGGATTGCCAGCTTTATTAAAGTGGCATTAATGCTGAACCGTCAACAGCTGGTACCATTTTTATCCGGACAAAAACCGCTTAAACACTATGCGATTGAACAATCAGGTTTCAGCTTCCCACGACAAGCAGAATCGAAGGAGCTGAAGTATGCGGCATTAAACTGCTTTGCAGATGGAGGTACTAACGCGCACGTTATTTTGCAGCAAGACGCACTGCAAGCTACAACCGTGAATCGTAAGCCGCTGCCATCTCCAGCGTTGCAACGAGTTGATGTTCGGACCTTTGAACCACTCATAACGGAAAGTAAGTCATTCTATAATTCCGAGCTGGGCTTTTTGAGTCACGATTTCGGACGATCGAAGGAGTGGGGGCTGACATTAACCAGCGATCATCCCATTCTCGCGAACCACAAAGTATATGATCAAGACTTGCTACCAGGCTTGGCATGGATAGATTTTCTATACCAGTGGTTTGCTGAAGCAGGAAATAGCTTCAAAACACTAGCCCTTAAGAACCTTGCTATTTATCGACCATTGATAGTTGCTAAAGCAAAGCCAGTGAATCTCCTCGTTGAGGCAACAGAAACCAATGAAGGTGTCTGGCGAATTCAAGTCAGAGACTCGCTCGATACAATTTCAGAAGATGACAAAAAGTCACTTTACATTACGGCTGAAATGCATTCAGTCTCTTCGCCTTTGGTTGATGAGCGTGTGCATATTCAGGATATCGCGTCATCGCAATATGCAAAAACCGACATCGATGAAATATATCAACACTGCCAAAGTCGGGAATTGATTCACTCCGATATCATGAAGGTGAAGGGCTCGGTATATGACGCCGGTGATGCTATTTGGGTGCACGTAAAACTGGATGGTTCCTCACCTAATAGCGTGCATCACTATCAGTTTCATCCGGCGCTGGTCGATGGCAGCGGTGTAGGAACTGAAAGTTTATTCTCAGGCTTCGCGGAAAATGAAGATCGTCTGTTCTTGCCCCTGTTCTATGAATCCTTCATCGCTTCAGAGTGCTTTGGAAACGAATGCTACACGCGTATCAAGAAATCTTCTGTTGAAGTTAAAGAAGAACTGCTGAGTATTTCAATGGAGTTTTTCTCTCCTGACGGTAGAAAAATAGGCGAGCTGAAAAATTTCAAAAACAAACTTGTACGCAATGAAGGTCTGATTAATCCGGGCCGTCAGATACAACACACAGATGCGCCACGGACAGAAGCTACAAAACCAAAAGCTTCGCAACACGTGGATTTATCTTTTAGTTCGATGAGTTCATTGGTGCAATCTATCGTCGCGTCTAAACTTGAAGTCGACACGCAAGATATTGCAGTCGATCGTGGATACTACGAGCTTGGCCTCAACTCTATTGTGCTCTTGGAGGTGTCGAAATTGCTGGAATCAATTTTAGCGACAAGTTTATCCCCGACCTTATTGTTTGAATATACAACTATAGCTGCACTTGCCGAGTTCCTCGAAAACAATTACGAACTTCCTAGAATGTCTGATTCGGTTAAATCTCTGCAATCGGTTTACAATAACGATCTGACAGACCACAAAGAGAATGTGGTAGTTTCTTGCGGAAACGAAGCGGCTCCTAAAGATTCTGAGCCGCTGGCAGACACCACGCATTCACGATTCTTACCGCAGGAAGTGACCGAAACAAAAAATGTGGTCGAGATTGAAAAACCTCTGACCACCGACATCGCAGTAATAGGCATGTCCGGTCGTTATCCTCACGCAGCTAACATCGCTGAGTTTTGGGAAAACCTGAAAGAGGGTAAAGATTGTGTTACGGAAATTCCTGAAGATCGCTGGGATATAAACTATTTTGACGGATTAACATTTCCGTCCGGTAAATCCATATCGAAGTGGGGCGGATTCATTGAAGATCCATATTGCTTCGATAATAAGTTCTTTAGAATAACAGCGAAAGAAGCGGAGACGTTAGATCCGCAAGAGCGCTTGTTCTTAGAAGTGTGCTGGGAATCTATGGAAGACGCCGGTTATACTCCTGAGAATATTGTCTCGCCAGAAGGAAGCAACCACAGGCGACCTGTTGGTGTATTCGTTGGCGTTATGCATAAAGATTACAGCTATATGCAAAACGAGGCAGTGTATGAAGGACAGAGAATACCGCTTACGCTCAACGATGCTTCCATTGCCAACCGCATATCCTATTTATGCAATTTCCATGGCCCCTCGATGGCGGTAGACACAATGTGTTCGTCGTCGCTAACAGCGGTTCATCTGGCAATGGAAAGTTTGCATAGAGGCGAAAGTAAAATTGCGCTGGCAGGCGGAGTTAATCTTTCATTGCATCCCAATAAATATCTCACATATGGCATCGCGGACATTCATGGAAGTGACAACCATTGCCACACATTTGGAGAGGGTGGTGATGGCTATGTCTCGGCAGAAGGCGTCGGTGCTATCTTGCTGAAGCCATTACAACAAGCAGTAGCAGACGGAGATTCTGTCTATGCAGTTTTGAAAGGAAGCACTATCAATCACGGTGGCACGAACGGGGGCTTCACAATACCATCACCAATCGCGCAAGGTGAAATGATTGCGGATTGCCTGGAAAAAACCGGGATAGATCCCGCAACCATTACGTATATCGAAGCACATGGAACGGGTACCTCATTGGGTGACCCGATTGAAATCCAGGGGCTTAACAGAGCATTCAGAGAACACACGGATAAAAAGCAGTATTGTGCTTTAGGATCAGTAAAATCCAATATGGGGCATGCGGAAGGTGCCGCCGGCATCAGTGGTTTAACTAAAACTATTTTACAGTTGCATCACAAAACGCTGGTTAAATCTCTACACTCCGAGGTTATCAACCCGTATTTGGATTTAGCTTCCTCTCCCTTCTATGTTCAAAGAGAGACCGAGAAATGGGAGTTGTCAGAAACCAGTATTCGGCGAGCTGGCATCAGTTCATTCGGAGCGACGGGTTCTAATGCGCACATCATTCTCGAAGAGTTTACTTCTCCTGAGATAGATGCTCGCCCATCCCAGTCGCGTGTTGAGGGTGGTGTCCTTTTACCGATATCTGCAAAGAATCATCAGTCTTTGCATGAATACGCAAAAAGAATGCTTTCATATTTGGAAGGTCATCCGCAGACGGACCTGATGTCACTCGCATATACGCTACAAACAGGGCGTGTCGAAATGGAAGAACGGTTGATCCTATGTGTTACGAGCGTTGAACAAACGATTCATCAGCTTAGGAATTGGTTGGTGTCTAATCCTTATTCTCAGGACGATGTAAGTTCTTTAGATGTGAACATTTCTAACTAAGAAAAAAATCCCGAAGAAAACCACTCGATTAGACTTAAACAATTAGCCTGGTCGAGCGGTTTTAATATTTGGATAAAACGACTGGAACACAAGTTTAGCATGAACAAACAATCCACCATAATCTTCATCAAAGAAACATTTTTTCCTCAACGGCGCGTTATTCATCCCACGAATTTTTGCCATTACAATTTAAAACAGGATTCTCAGCAAGATGAAGTTATTTCACTTTTTATGCGGAAATAAAGGCTTGATAGTAATGCAAGATCCATACCTTTTTCTTAGAAACTGTTAAAACTGTAAACAAACACCACAATAAACGACGTTACAACTTGCTTAGCGACAAGGCGTCGGATACAAGAACTGGAAACCATTAAAGCATCGCAAAATCATTATTTATTTCAATAAACTAAAACGCCGAAGTTTGTAAAATTCTCTAGAACCATCAACGGACATTTGTAATAATACCGCGCACTTACAATGATCCATTTCTTTAAATTCAACCTGCTCAGCAAATGGGAAACCCATGGAAAAAATTTTACTGCAGACCAATATTTTCTTCGAACATCTCCCTGACACAGTACGCCGCTATCGGCTCTTCATCTGGTTAAGTTTTTTTGTGATCATTGCGGTAATTCTTGCCGGTCTTCCAAAGGTTAATATTGACTTAACCATGGAAGCATATTTTAAAAAAAATGATCCCGCTAAATTAGCTTACGATAAATTCCGTGCTGAGTTTGGCAGTGATGAAGTATTATTTCTTACGTTTCAAGCACGAGATGGCGATATATTCTCGGATCAATCCTTAAAAGCTCTCCAATCGCTGCACACCGAATTAAGCGAATATCATTTAAGCGCCCAAGAAGACTCTCAATCCGGATTGGATCACATTACGGATGTCACAAGCCTCATTAATGTTTCGTATATGGAAGCTAGCGAAGGTGTGTTGCTATCAAGGCCTTTTATCGGAGACCAACTTCCAAAAAATGATAAAGTTCGTGAAGAGTTAAGAAAGAAAGCATTAAATCACCCAGACTTTAAAGGGGTTTACCTTTCTGAAGATTCACGCTTCGGTGCGTTAGTGATCGAAACAGATCTCGCAGCTCAACTTGATCAAACGGACAGCGAAAGTAAGACTGATGATCTGAGTGCTGAGCAGGAGTGGGACGAAGAGACCGTAGTGGATGTGGAAGCAGCATGGGATGAAAACATGTTCACTGGCGACGAAGAAATTCCGAAGTTCCGTCAGGCGGATGTCACCGAATACTCTGCGTTTATCAATGCCATTAAAGAAGTCACTGGTAAAGCGGAATATGCAGATCATCTTGAGTTCCATCCAACGGGTGTTTCTGCCACTACAGCATTTTTGAATGACGAAATACTGCCGCAAATGGGTATCGTCATAACTGGCTTAATCGTCCTCATTATGATTCTTTTGTGGGTATTATTTCATTCCTTTAGCGCAGTAGTCTGGTCCATGTGCATTGTTATTTTTTCGTTCATGTCAACACTTGGATTGGTAGGTTGGTCGGGTGCTGTTATGACGATCATGATCAATATTATTGTGTTCCTGATCATTGCGGTGGGTATTGCCAATGCAATCCACATTCTATCTGGCTATCTGTATTTTAGAGAAGCCGGGGAAGACCACCGAGCTGCATTGCGGTCGGTTCTTAAAAAATCTGGACTGGCTTGTTTTCTAACGAGTTTGACCACCGCTATAGGCTTGTTCTCGTTAGCCTTAACGCCCATCGTGCCCATTAAGAATTTCGGTATCTTTGCTGCCATTGGGGTTCTCGTAGCTTTCTTACTAACCGTTGTAATGTTACCGCTAATGCTGGATATGTGGGCGCCTGTCAGCAAGAAAAAGAAGATCGAAGAGAACAGCAAACCGCATAAACTTCAGCGCTTGTTAAGACAGGTTGAGCATGTTGGTTACACCTACCCTAAAAGCGTTGTAGCGACGTTCTCCGTGTTGAGTATCGTGCTTTTATTTGGCATTCCGCTCATCAAAGTCGATTCAAATATTATTGAGATTCTGCCTCACGAGAGTTCGGTTCGCAAAGACGTCGCTGTTGTCGACGATAGTATGGCAGGCACGGTAGTCATGGACATACTGTTTGACGCAGGTAAATCAGACGCGTTTAAAGATCCTCGCTTACTCAATCGCATGGAGTCGCTACAACAATTTATGGAGTCTGAATACGGCGAGTTGGTCGGCGATACTGGATCACTGGTAAACGTCAGTAAAGACGCTTTTAAAGCACTAAACGAAGATAAACAGGAATTCTATCGCATACCACAGGATCCGCGTGTACTGTCACAAACATTGTTTATGTTTAACAACGCAAATCCGGAAGATCGTCGTAAGCTTGTCTCTGATGACTATAGCAACGCAAGAATGACCATTACCCTGAAGTCTGCGGGTTCCTATATTTATGTACCAATGATCGACGATATTAACAATAAAATCGATTCGCTCTTTAAAGACGTAAAATCGGATTACCCAGAACTGACAATACAAGTCACCGGTGGTATGTCACTCATGACAAGAGTTGTCGATTACATCAGCTGGTCTCAAATTGAAAGCTTTGGCGTTGCATTGGCGGTAATATCCGTACTGTTGCTGCTCGTTTTCGGCTCCGCACGCATTGGCTTAATTGCCGTGATTCCAAACTTAATGCCAATTATCTGCGCATTTGGACTCATGGGCTATCTGAATATGCCATTGAATACAGATACGTTGCTGGTTGCTCCCATTCTCATTGGTATCGCAGTGGATGATACCATCCATTATTTGTCACACTTCCGTGTCTGCGTGCTACAAACTGAAAACATTAAAGAAGCCATTCAACAAACAATACGTGAAGTAGGGCAGGCAATAACTTTCACCTCAGTGGTATTGGCCGTTGGGTTTTTCGTATTCATTTTCTCGTCACAACTATCAATGGCCAACTTTGGCATCCTCAGCGCCATATCAATATTGATGGCATTAGTGACCGATCTATTGTTATTGCCAGCGTTGTGCGTGCTATTTAAAGCTGATTTTAAGCGTATTGCTTCAGCTGAAAAAAACTCACAAGTGACAACTGCACAATAAGCTGAAATAACTGGAGTTCACCTTATGTACAATCGATTTACCATAGCATGTCTTTTAGGCTGTAGTATATCTATGCCCGGCTTCTGCGAGGAGCCGAGCAAAAAATCGGCGGCTGAACCAAACGCCGCAATCAGCGCCCAAGAGATCGCAAAACAAATGTACGACCGAGACGATGGCATCAGTCAGATTTCGTTACAAAAGCTCAGCAGCTGTCGATACGCAATGAAAAACAACAGAAAACGCTGCATTGAAAAACCACGCAGTAACGTCATTGAATCAGTTCGTAAAGATTACGGTGAGAAGCAAAAAGATGTTAAAACCGTGTCTATCGTGAAGAGTCCCGCCGCCGAACGTGGCGTCGGCTTTCTCCAGTATGATTACGAGAATCCTGACAAAGACGCGGACCAATGGATGTACCTTTCTGCATTAGGTAAAGTAAAGCGTATTGTATCTGGCAATGACAACGAACCTAAGCAAGGCAGTTTCTTCGGATCTGAATTCAGCTACGAAGACCTCGAGCAACGCTACCTGGAAGATTACTCTTACGAAGTACTCAAAAGTGTTACGTATAAAGATCGACCATGCTGGGTTCTCGAGATTACGCCTACAGAGGAGCACGCACGGAAAAGCAATTACCAGAAGTCTATCAATTGGATAGATAAAGAACGTCATATAGCGCTTAAAACTATTTTATATGATCGCCAAGGTAAAAAAGTTAAGCAGCTCATATCTCACGATATTAGAAAGATTGATGGCGTCTGGGTTCCTATGATCCTAAATATGGACAACGTTCAAACCAACCGAATGACGACTTTAAAAATCGAGAAGACCGCTTTAAACATCAGCGTTCAAGACGACTTTTTAAATCTTCGCACCTTGACTGATGTTGCTTTTCGCGAGCAGCGACTTAATACATTCCGTACCTTTATCGAATAATAGCGATGAGAAACTCGCTTATACTGATCGTGTTTAGCTTGCTGCTGGTGTCTCTTGACACCGCAGCACAGCCCGAAGACACACTGACCACTCAAGATGATTCAGAAGCATCCACGGAAGAGTTTGTAGAACAACCGTTTGATATGGAGGGGTCATTTTTTATCGATGATGATTCCACCGAGATTGACGAGGGTGATGATATAACCAACAGTTTCACTTCGTTAAGGCAACACCCACTTTTGTCATCCGCATATTTTACCCTGCGCTACGAACTGGCTTATGGTATCGACGAGCCGAATGCACTTGTAATCAATCGCCCATCTCTACGAATGCAATGGGAGCAAAGCAAAGGCAATTTTTTTGTGCGCTTCGACGGCAAAACCGACAAAGATTTCGTTTATAACAGCAACGATTACCCAGACGAGGTTAGAGAAAGATACAACCACCAAAGCGAAGTGCGAGAATTCTACATTCAAGCCAGTAAAGGGCCATTTAGCGCTAAACTGGGCCGCCAGCTTGTTGTATGGGGAAAAGCCGACGGCGGAATAGTGACTGATATTATGAGCCCACGAGACTTGACCGAGCTGGTGTTTACCTCTGTGGAGGATGCTAGAATTGGCCAGGATATGTTTGTGGCTGATGCTTATTACCAGAATATGGCTACACAAGCACAGCATAGATGGTCGCTGATCGTAACACCTTATATCAAGGTGAATGACCTGGCATTGCCGGGTCACCCCTATGCTCCAGCAGATTCATTTCCTCCATCAACACCACCAAATCCGCCAAGCATTATAGACGACCGTCCAGGAACATCATGGGATAGCCCCGAAGTTGGAGCGCGGTGGAGCATTACGGTTGGCAAGTTGGACTGGTCAATGATGGTAGCTGACGTACATGATAACAATCCGGTGTTTACCATGGAAAATCCATCTTCAAACCAGGAGACACTTTATGCAAAGTATCCTCGCTATCAAATGCTTGGACTTGGTTTCAACCGTGCGCAGGGGGGGGTCGTCTGGAAAGGGGAAGTTGCTTTTAAACATAACAAACAGTTTAATCTGGTAAACCCACTAAACACCGAGCGCTACGAGATCCTCGATAGCGTATTTGGTTTTGAGTACAACGCTAACGGGCTTTATAGCTTAAGTCTTGAGCTAAGCAACCAACATGTGATGGATTGGAATACCAAACTTCTTAACACTCGCAGACATGAGACTGTTGCATATCTAATCTGGAACAAACCCTGGAGAAATGAAACACTCACGACTCAATATACAGCCAGCGCGCAACTTCAAGACAACGAATCTTTTCATCGTTTTGAAGTGCAATACGATATCACTGATCAATGGTCCGCTGAATTTCAGGTGGACTATTTCGATAGCAGACTTCAGGATTCTTTGTTTGGACAGTTGCAGGATAAGCACAGAGTGTCAGTCCAAATTGATTTTAACTTTTGATGCAGACGATTATAGAGTCAAAGGCCGCCACAAAAATCTACAACTTTCGCTAAGCCACAACAACATTCAACTTATTGCTTTTTATGGCTTCGCGTCTTTTACGCCTCTTCGCATACTTCGCATGCCTTTTTCTGAATAACAAAAATTAACTCAGCAATATCATCTACCCTGTTAACACTGCAAAAATTATTCAATGGCACCCCGATTTTCAGGTTTTCCATCATAGTTGTCACAATCTCTGCATAGTCAATCGAGTTAATGCCTAGGTCTACGAGGTAACTTTCTTTAAAAACTTTTCCTGCTTGATCAATAGTCTCTAAAGAATAAGGCGACATCCGTAGAATAGTAGCGTGAAGTAGCTCAATTATTTCATCTATCTGTTTCATGTTTCGTTGCGCTTTCTTCGGCTTGGTTTGACAAATATTTTTAATCAATTCTGTGAGACTTTCTTATTGTCTCGTGGATAAAAATCTGAAGTGAATCATAGTTGGTATTATCCTGTAAAATGATATCGCATTAACTACTCCGGCGTTTTATGTTCTAAAAGTTTGTTAAAAAGTATGAGTATCGCGCTTTTCGATTTCCTAAATAATTCCTAATTAGGTCTATATCTAAGCCGTACTGTACTGTATATTAAGCCAGTATTGTTAAGAGAAATCAAAGGCTTAGTCATGGCGCAAAATACAGTTCAATTTCAGAAAGGTATGAGTTTACCGGAATTCATGGGGCTTTATGGTACGGAAGAGCAATGTTTTGAGGCTTTATTTAACTGGCGCTGGCCAAACGGATTTTTTTGTCCAGAGTGTGGCTGTACTGAAAGCTGCCGCTTAAGTACAAGAAAACTTCAGCAATGCAATAAGTGCCATCATCAAACGTCAATAACCGCCGGTACGATATTTCAAGCCACAAAGCTTCCTTTACGAATGTGGTTTTTGGGTATGTATTTTATTACTCAAGACAAAAAGGGTGTTTCGGCGCTTGAACTCATGAGGCGACTGGGTATTGGCTATAAATCAGCGTGGCGAATGAAGCAGAAGCTTATGCAGGTAATGCTGGAAAGGGACAACGACAAGCCGCTATCGGGGTTTATTGAGCTCGATGACGCGTACCTTGGCGGAGAACGTCGTGGAGGTAAGGTTGGGCGTGGATCTGAAAATAAAACGCCGTTTGTCGCGGCAGTACAGACCACAAAGCAGGGGCAGCCAGAGGCTATAAAGCTTCAGATTGTTGATGGTTTTCGAAGTAGGACTATTTCCAAGTGGGCAAGCAAAGCAATAAAAGCCGGTAGCACAATCGTTTCTGACGGCTTGCAATGCTTTAACGCTGTAACCGAAGCTGGTTGTGAGCACGACAAAATTGTTTGCGGTGGAGGAAAAGCGTCTGTTGAAGAAATCGAGTTTTATTGGGTGAACACAGTGCTTGGGAACCTGAAAAGTGCATTGCGCAGCACTTATCATTCGATCAGTCCAAAGCACGCACAACGTTACCTGGCAGAATTTCAGTATCGTTTTAACCGCAGATACAATTTGTCTGCCCTAATGCCACGATTGGCCTACGTTTCATTACGAACCCCGCCGATAACAGAAAATATTTTACGATTATAGCCGGCTTAGATATGAACCTAATTAGGAAATAATTTAAAAAACCTCGAAAAAACTACCACACTAAAAATATCATCGATTTTGAATTGAAACGGCACACTTTCCCCGCGATTTTTCGTCTCTACGGAATTTTACGGCAAATCTACTGCCAATACTCATGCTGATTATTCATACGCAGTAAATTGAACACGGTGGCCGTAAACGTTATCACCATATCCACACGATCCAATCCTCAAACCATCATTCGAAGTAAGCCACCCCTTGTCGGCTCCTACCGTTTTCCGGTGTTCGGCTGGCAATTCCGCCAATAAATAAACCGCTGCGTCTCGCTCCGTGATGCTTTCGGCCTTGATCGTTTTAAATCCCACCATTAAATGATGGCGATTTTCCATGACATGGTGCATACCAAAACCTAGGCGCGCCTTTTTGCCTACTCGAGGGCTTTTTCGACGTGCCCTTGAGCCTGTTTATGAAGGTAGCCGCGTCCACCTTGATTGCGTCGCAACTATTTTCTGCTGGTATGTTTTTGTCATCACTTCATCTATTGCCGGAGAAAAAGCGACAAGCTTACCTTCATCTTACCGCTTTGCCTACAACATCAAATGATGCACTTCAGAGTTAAATCTACGCCCCCCTACACTCGAAGTCAATCCGATTCATCTAATGCTGTCAATTTCTCTAGTTTCTTTGAAATGGCGTAGAATTTTCTTTTTTTGGTGAAACCAAATTTACATTTCACGTTTGCTTTTTTAAAAATCATATCTATCAATAATTTTGACGTATCGTTAATTCGTTTGTCATCGTTTTCCACGCAAGCCGAAGTGTTAGTCTTTTTGAGCTTTTAATTCTTTCGCTAACACTAGAATTCGTAACACGGTTTTTGTCCATCCCCAAAAATTGGTTTGCGAGTATTCTACCCCAATTTGATCAGTGAGATATAAGCCTATTATGAGAATGGCTTTCATTTGTTTATCAACCTGTTTGCCAAAAAATTGTCCAAACCAGAGGCGTTAGATGCCAAAAAGCCCGAAGGGCGTATTTTTCCAATAAGCAAATTTCGCTTCACAAATAACGCGACCAAGTTACCCACGATTCGAAAAGAGGCAGTGAAGCGATCCGCAAAGGCCGGAGTCACGCAGGCGTAACTTGCAAAAGAGCTTGGGGTAAGTGTGCAGCAAATAGCAAACTGGAAGCGTCAGTTCACTCGTCTTTCTGATAAGCAGTTTAATAAAGTTGATGGGGTAGATTATTCCAAACAAGAAAGCGACGAACTAAGACGGCTTCGCCGTGAAAATAAGCGCCTGCAAGAGGAGATGTCTTTTCTACAAAAGGCTACTGCGTACTTCGCGAAGCACCACGAATGAAGTACGCAATTATTTTAGAGCACGTTGGGCAATACAGCATCAGCTTGATGCGTGAGGTGCTTGGCGTACATCGTTCAGGCTTTTGCAAATGGCGTGACGCGCCTAAAAGCCAGAGGCAAACTCGGCGCGAAGGTGTCGAAAGCTTTGTTAAGGATACGTTTGCTGAGTTTCAAGCGATGTACGGCGCACCGAGAATTACGAAAGAGCTGAATGCGCTTGGCCACAGATGCTCACTCAACTTTGTCGCAAAAATCATGCGGGAAAACAGGAGAATTGCGCGAAACGGGAAAGCATTTAACTATGGCGGGCATGCGCTAACGATGCACAACGTTTCTGACAACCTCCTATGATGGAACTTCTCGTCTGATCGACCAAATCATAAGTGGGTCAGCGATATCACCTACGTGTGGGTTAAAAAAAGTGGCTCTATTTGGCAACCGTGATGGACTTATAGTCGCGAAAAATTATCGGTTGGACCTTGGATACTCAAATGACAGAGGAGCTGATAACGCGAGCCAAGCAAATGGCTATTGACGCAAGAGGCGTAGCGCCGGGTTTAATCGTGCAGTCATATCGTGGCACTCAATACCGTTCAAATAGCTATGTGAGCTTCCTTGAGAAGCACGGCATCCGGCGGAGCATGAGTCGAAAAGGAAACTGCTGGAAAATGCGGTGATGGAGTCATTCTATGCCCGACTTAAAATTGAATTGATATATGCCAAAAATTATCAGTCGATCGAAGAGACACGATCCGGTATATTTGGCTACATTGAAATATTTTACAACCGCAAAATAAGACGCTCTGCAAGCGACGGGCTTAGTTCCGTTGAGTTTGAGGGAACCGCAGCGATGGCTGCATAAGTTGGGTGTCTACTTTTTGTGGGTAACACCAGCGAATAACGCCAAAAAATGTTATGATAGGGTAGTACTCGATCCGTCTTCAGCCAGCTCTAATTGAAAGTTTACAATTATTGGCCGCTTACAAAACCTAAAAGACAGAAACAATAAAGAATGCAAACAATGTCCGACTTAATTTATTTTAAAGATCAAGATGACTTTTGTGTGTGGCTCGAAAAACATTACGCTAAAATCGATGAGATTTGGGTAGGATACTTTAGAAAAGGTTCTGGAAAAGAAAATCTTACTTGGTCTGAATCGGTGGATGTCGCCCTGTGTTTTGGCTGGATCGACGGCATACGTAAAACCGTCGACGAAGAAAGCTATAAAATCCGCTTTACGCCTCGTAAGATGAATAGCGTATGGAGCGCAGTAAACGTAAAGAAAGTTGAGCAGTTAATCACTGACAAAAGAATGAGACCAGAGGGGCTCAAGCTTTTTAAAAATCGCAGCGACAAGGAAGGGTATTCCAGTGATAAACGCAACATCAAGCTGGACAAAGCCTATGAAAAGCAAGTTAAAGCCAACGAACAAGCCTGGGAATACTTTAGTAATTTGGCACCATCGTACAAAAGAGATTCGATATGGTGGGTGATGAGTGCGAAGAAAGAGGAAACGCGCCTAAGGCGACTTGAAGTTTTGATCGAATCCTGTGAGGAAGGATTGAAAATCCCCATGCTGCGACAAAACAAGCCTGCAAAAAAATAGGCGTATACTCAAGGGCAGAGGGAAAAAGGGACGAGGGGGATAGGACCTATTTGCCAGACAAATAGTTGCGACGGATCTCTTTCTGCTAATCCTCGTAGCCATTTTCTAGCAGGGCTCTTACCCCTTTTGAGTCGCTTGTATTTTCTTGAGGCCCA
The DNA here is from genome assembly GCF_014211975.1 of Teredinibacter haidensis. Taxonomy (NCBI): domain Bacteria; kingdom Pseudomonadati; phylum Pseudomonadota; class Gammaproteobacteria; order Cellvibrionales; family Cellvibrionaceae; genus Teredinibacter; species Teredinibacter haidensis. The sequence goes on along the minus strand of NZ_CP060084.1, from coordinate 2,127,774 downwards.
TTTCACCAGAATTTCATTTAGGTGAGATAGAACCCTTTTCGCCGCACTGGGAAAGAAGGTACCGTACGCCACTATGCGCCCCCCCCGGCCACGCCCGGGGGTCTGCCACGCGGCGAGCGTCGCCGAAGGCAATGCGGAATCGACGAGCCGTATCACGGCTATCTCTAAACATAATGTCAGATTACTACCGGCAAATCCGACATTATGTTTAGAGATAGCCTGGGAAGCAAAAGCTCAGCAACAAAGCGTTGAAATAAGCACACTTAAAAAGGAGCTAGACGTAAAAAATCGTGTGTTTGAGAAACTTTGTGTCAGCTAGTCCATTCGTTGAAAGGCTTATGGCGTCTGGCCTTTAGAGAGTTAGTGGACTTTTCGAGGGATGACCACAATACCCCTATTTCTGTGTGATCTTGCTCAATTTTTATGTTCCCCAGTTTTTCTTCAGCAGACGATCATAGGCTGCACTCAACTGTAGAGCTTCTTTTCGACCTGCAATATCTTCATTGTATTTATTTGCGTGTATTTTGTTACGAGTGTTTCTGATTGAATCAATAACTATGGCTTCATTTGCGTTTAATAATTTAACTGCTTTAGCTTTTTCTATCAATGAGTTAAAGTTTCTGTTGCCAAACTTATCAAACAACAACCCTTCAATTACCGCTCCAACCATGATGCAATATGATATCCAGGATTGAGTTTCAAATGCGTGTTCCGCCTCTTCGGAAAAAAGAGATAGTCTCATTTTTAAGTTTGCGCGGATTGACATGAGGGAATAGCAATTTATAGTCACAAATACCATTGTGATAAACCGTGAGCGTTCCCTCGTCTGACGCACCAAACATGCTATTTGATTTTTCTGTGATAACTTTATCTTTGTCAATATTATAACGCATAGGAATATATCCGGCAGGGACATGAATAGAGTTTTTCATGTCAAGGCGTGAGTCAATGATTGCGTATGCAGGTAGTGTTGGAGTGTGATAAATGGCCTTAGCCACTTCAGAAAATGGATCTGAAGGCGACGAATAAATCGGATTTTCTAATTGAAATATTGTTACTTTCATGAGGGCAATTAAATTTTCTTGAGTGTATCTATACGGTAAGTTGTTCCGCACATACAGAATCTTTCGTATCGATATACAGGCGTGTGTGACTCATTTAGTCTATCGATAGATTTTTGTAAATGGTATTGTATTTGATTCTTTCAATTAATTTAATTATGACAGCCATTTGCAAATGTTTCAATGGCGCTTGAGTAGTCGCTATCAATAACCAATTTAGCGATCATTGTTTGATCGGCATTAATCTGCCAGAATACAGAATATTTTCCTTGATTCTCTTGAATCCAGTTATCCGATGTTAGTAGTTCTTCGCAAGGAGCGCTTTTGTTTGAGATTGAGCTTGTTAGTGATATTTCCTTCGAAAGGATATCTTCATTAATGCTTTCTATTTTGTTTTCGTAGTAAATTACTGCTGAAACCACACCTAAAAAAAACGAAATCGTCAAGACTATGATGCCTATGAATATTTTCATAATTTTTCAAGATCCACAAATACGGGAGTGTTCATGGGCGCCCAATCGAAAAGGGTGCAAGCATTGTCTTCTGAGAGTCTTACGCATCCATGTGAGCCTAATTGATTTATGCCGATATCTTTTAATGTGGAAGTCAATCCAACTACATTGGACTGATGAATTGCCTTGCCATCGGACGTAAAGAACATTGCATAATTCATTTGTGCGTCGTAGGTACGGCTTCTGTAAACTTTGTGTTTTCTTGTTATTCTATGAAGAGATGGCCATGTGGCCGTAGGGTGAAGCTTGTCTCCTGACGCGCAGTAAAATTCATGCTCAAGTCTAGGCCCGTTGAGAGCGTAGAGGTTTTGATCATCAAGATCGACGATGATAACTTTGCCAGAAGGTCTAATGCCGCCAAGATACAGAATTGTGTTCCCATTCGGGGATATAATTCCATCTGGTATTTTCATTTTTTGGAAATTTTTCTGAAACAGCTTGATTGCTTCTATTAACTTGCCGATGCATTCGGGATCTCGTTGCTCAGGCACTACCATTTTTGATAGGCACTGCTTGTATTTAAATTGATTTTTCCTCATGGACAGAAGATCAACAATCGTTTTGACGTCAGCAGGTTTGTTATCGCTTTTGAATCCGACTTTATGTGCAATAAATTTCATGGTTATTTCTTTGTGTTAATATATGATTTTTATGTGGGTTCCTATTGCTACAAGTGAAATAAATTCATCCATTTCATTGTTTTTCAGCGCAATGCATCCATCTGTCCAGTTAAACCTTTGTGTGATAGTGGCTAGCCAGCTCAGCCCGTTTTTTTGGCCGTGTACCATAATGAATCCGCCCGGAGGCACACCTTTCGATTTTGCGGATTGAATATCATGTTTATTTGGGTAGCTAATATGCATGGCTTTATAAAATGAAGAATCTTGCTTTATATAATCAAGCAGGTACTCTCCTTCCGGTGTTTTCTGATCGCCTTCTTGTTGTTTGTGACCTTTTGGGTTGGCTCCTAGTGCCACATGGTACTCCTTGACGATTCGGCCATTTTCATAAAGGTACATCCTGTTTTCTGATTTAATGACTTTTACAAGATCGACTACACTATGGGTATCGAGTGAAATAAGCATTATAAAAAAGCAGTGTAGTAATTTCATGATGGCGTATTAGTTTTAGTTGTCATCAGGTATTGTTAGTCACTAATGAAATTGATTCAATAGCGATTTCTGGGATACGGCCACAGTCATTAGCAGCCAATATGTGATCATCATCTTCATGTGCCGCTGGATGAGGAATTAAATCATTAACTCGATAAATCGTAACATCAATATTAAGTGGTTTTTTAACGGAAAGCTGAAATACATACCCTATGTTCGTTTTGCCACCAGTAAGAGCATAGTACTTTGCTCTTGGAAGGTAAGGAGAGGTGGAAATACCTGATGTAGGTATACCAGCCTGTTCCCCTTGGTGCAGAATAACTGTGTTTAGGTCTGATTCGCCGCATTCCATGTCTGACCCGCATATGGAATGCGGGTCTCCACATGCTGCGAAATTTGCAAGCAGTGCATTGCATAATGTTGGAGTGAGCTTACCAGATAATTTCCGATATAGTTGCTCGCTTACTCCTCTATACAGGTACCGCATACGTTCTTTCTTGTGCCTTTGGTATGACTTGTTGATGATCGGCCTATATGCCTCAAAAATTAATCTATTGCTTTTGAGGCACTATGGTATGCGCCCTTGGTCTCGATAAAAAGCTTCTCCAAGTACTGTATACATTAATCCATTATTGCTGTTGTGTCACTTGCAAGTAAAGACAGTTTTAAAGGGTGTTTGTTGGCGCTTCTTAAGAGATTGCAACAGGAGGTAATAGCAATAAAGCAGATGATAAAATGTTGTAAATTCAATCAAGCGTGTCGCGATAGATTTTGGTGATATTTAGGCTGAAATGGCTCGTTGATAAAGATGTATTTTTGCGCCAAAAAAAGTGTGATCCTTACGGCTTTTTAGTCCGAGCCATAATATTAGTGAATCCTGATGCAGGATTAGTGTCGCTGTATTGATAGGCTTGGTATTGCGGTCCCAACAGCGTCATACCGAGATATTGGTGAGATTGACCTGTTTAGATCTTTCCGTGTGGGGAAGGGGCTGGGCCGATTGCAGGTATCGCGTTTCTTTTAAAAAAAGCATCTCAGTCTTGCAATGCCTGTTTGTAGATATTGCGCTGCAAGTTTTTTGGTGGGCTTTTAGGTGCGGGCTAAAAACGGTTGCACAACGGTTGCAGTTTTTCGTTCTGGAGAAATAAAAAAGGCTTACAAAATTGTAAGTCTTTGATTTATTTGGCTCCGCCTGCTGGGCTCGAACCAGCGACCCAATGATTAACAGTCATTTGCTCTACCAACTGAGCTAAGGCGGAGTGGCGTGGGCTATTGCCCGAAAGAGCGCGTATGTTACTGATGTGCTCTTTGTGTGTCAACCCTAAAAAATCAATTTTAACTCTTTGATTTTCTTAAAGTTTGTTTGGTAGGACCAGGCGGATTTGAACCGCCGACCTCTACCATGTCAAGGTAGCGCTCTAACCAACTGAGCTATGGTCCTGTTACACATCTCAACGACAGTTCTGGCCGAAGAGGGCGCGTATTTTATAGGAATTATTTTTAAGCGCAAGTGCTTAAAAAGGGCACCGGTTCATTGGCTTGGCAATTGCCCCAATAAGCTACATCCCTGTACTGATATTGGAACGGGCTTGGCCTTTGATTCCACCCGTCCAGAAACTCCGGTAACGAACGCCCTACAAGCGCCAGAGGCACTTGTTCCTTACAGTTTGCCTATCGCCGCTATACCCAACGCCGCCTGATACATCATTTCGGTTACGCTACTCCATACCGTCAGCTTGTCTACGCGGTCTGTATCAATGGGCACTACAATCGTATCGCCAGGGTCCAATTGTCTGCCCTTGGAGCGGAACCAGGCAGATTTGGTGGGCAGAAAAACACGACCATTCGCTTTAACAATGTAAATACGCTTTTTATCGGCGTTTGGTTTGGTGCCGCCAGAGCGATCGATATAATCGGTGGCTGATAATTTTTGATCGTAAAAATGCGAGGTGGGGAACTGTATTTCGCCTACCACCGTAACGGAAGGTTTAAAGCGGGGTACCCTCAGCATATCGCCACCTTCCAGCTGAAAATCGAGCGTTGCAGGTGTTTTAATAATGGCAGGCAGGTCGATAACCATACGGCCAACGGCTTCAATACGGTCAATGTTTTCTAGAATCTGGTCAGTGTCTTCTGCATCTACAACTTTCTTTTTAATGCTGCTTTCCTGAATGTTCGAGGCGGCAATATCCGCGGCGATAACATCTTTCAGGTCTTCCAGCCGTTCTTGTTCCAGCTTGCGTAACTCCATACGGGAAAAAATAGCGCCTTCCGGGTAGGCGTGCGGCGTTAGGCCTCCGGCTCTGTGTAAAACGTCCATCAGTGTTTCGCCGGGGAGAATGGAGTAGCTGCCGGGGTGTACCACTTCGCCCTCAAGTGTGATGGATTCTTTTTGTTGCCAGAGTGGAATTTGTTTTAGGCGCAAGGTGTCGCCGGCCTGCAGTACCGGGTTATCGATCTGCATATCCAGATCGATATGCATCACAATTGTCGAGCGTTCTTCGTTTAGGTCGTAGCGGGTAATTTCGCCGGAAGTGCCCATTGCGCTTTCCGTTAGCCCGCCAGCAAAAAAGATCGCATCCTGCATATCCATATTGCGTGCGAGCGGGTAGGTGCCAGGGAAACGTACACTACCGGTAATGCTAATAATCTGGGCGCGTTCAAAAATACTCGCTTGGGTTGCTAAACGTTGAATAATATCGGTTAGTAAGCCGCTTCGATCTGATTCGTAGTTAAATAGTGTGATGGTATCTCTGGATTCCAGCAAAGGATTGTTTTCGCTATTGGGGTTTGCAAAAGCTAAACGAGGGGAGAAGGTAAGGATATCTATTTTACGTGTTTGCTTGTGCTCTCGCTGGATAACGGCGACATCAATATCCGGGTTGGCTAGCAGGTCATCTACGTTGGTGACAATGTCGGTAAAGCGTATATCGGCGCGCCAGGCGAAACCACCGGGGCGTTTTACGTGGCCATCCAGTTTGACGATATCGCGCATGGTGTCGAGTGTAGAGAATATCTGAATGACATCGGCATCTTTTACTTTAAAGCGTTTGCCGTTGGTGGTGGAAAGGTCCAGGTTGACCAGGGTTTTTTCACCGCTCTCGGTGAGAATGCGTTCAATTCTGGATGCGGGAACGTAGGCCGTGGGCAGTAATCCTCCGGCGAGTTTTATCACCTCTTCAACATTCTTTTCGTTGCGCAGCTCGTAAATAGCGGGGCGTTTTACATCTCCGGCGACACCGGCTGTTTTGCCGATGGGGGGCACAAAAATCACATCGCCAGGAAGCAAGCGCGAATCGTTTCGCGTATCGCCTTTCAGTAATAGGTCGTAGAGATCCAGTGTTGTTATCACTTTACCTTGGCGCTTTAGCTGAATATTGCGCAGGGAGCCGATTTTGGTAATGCCGCCAGAGGCAAATATGGCGTTTGTCATTGTCGACAAGGAGCCAACCACATAGGAGCCGGGTATGTTCACATCACCCAATACAAAAATGCGAACGGTGCGCAAGGTGCCCATGGACACTGAGCTTTTCACCCCGATCATTTGCTGGCTGACAATTTCATCAATTTTTTCGCTAACGCGAGAGAAGCTCATGCCAGCCAGCGCTATGGGGCCGATATTGGGGAACATCACCTGTCCATCTCTATCGAGCGTTAGATTGTGGGTAGAATTTTCTTTTCCGTACAGTTGAATAATCAGTGAGTCGCCGGGGCCCATTACGTAGTTGGCGGGAATGGGAATGTTCGATGCCGGTGTAAAGCTATCGGCACCGAATTGAAAAATGTCGTAGCCAAAAAGTTCCAGGTTTTCTTTTAGTGAATCGGTTTCTTTGTCTTCTTCCAGGCTTAAATCGTCTACCGCTTCGCGTGCTGTAATTTCCAGTTCAGATTTATCGGCATCGATTTGTCTGCGGTTTCCCGAAACTTCATCTTGCTCAGGTGTCGCTGCGGTGTCGCTGCTGTTGCCCAGCAAGCCCGTGTAATCGCTTAAATTAATACCCATTGAGCGGGCCAGAGCTTCTTGTTGGGCCGGAGACATACGCTTGAACTGTTCAATTTGCGCGGGTGATGGTGTTTGAGAGTAGCTTGGTGCAGCAACGGCCAGCATCAGTGTAGAGCAGGTCAGTGCCATCAGGCTGCGTAAGCTTGCGCGATAAAACGATCGAATATTCATAAGAAGCGCTGTTAATTCCTGGTTTTGGTTGGTTTGTAACTGTTTTTGTAAATCTAAAATTCAATATTCAGCTGCAGGTATCCGCCGCTGGAAATATTTTCTTCTAAAAAGTTCAGGGGTTTACTCAAATACTGAGCCCCTAGTTCCAATTGCAGGTAAGTTGCAAGAGGTGTTTTAAATACTAGCTCTGCAAAATCGATGTGCTTTTCGCCAGCGCCGTAGATATGGCCGCCGGGGGCCTCGAAGGCGATATTATCGTTGTTTAGTTGCACGTTGCCTAGTCGCCAGCTTATTTGCTGGCCAGAGCTTAGGTAGTGGTCGCCGAGCAGGGCGTTGGAGTATGAGTTGGTATCGATAGAGGTGGCCAGAGGCCGGTCGTAATAGCGGTAGCCTGTTCGATAAAAGTCGTGATCGAATATGGATCTTTCACCGTTGCGCGTATTCTGGCGTTCCAGAGCGAAGCGGCTATTAACACCGAATAACAGCATGCCTGCTTCAACACCGTACAGCTCGGCTTTCTCATTTTTTGCGTTGTTGTTGGTCTCGCGGGTTGCCTTTTGTGAATATAGCGCCGCCTGCAAATTGAAGAGTGTGTGCCCCAGCCGCCAGTCGAATGCACTCATGGTGTTCTTTGGCTTATCGTCCAGCTCGGATTTACCACCGCTGATTCGAGTACGGCTTATACCGAGCTCCAGAAACGTGGTGGGTTTTAGCGTGGCTCTGCCGCCAAATAGTCTTGCATCATCTATATAGCGCTCATCATTTAAATCATTGGCGAATAGGTTTATATCCCAACTGCCCAGCCAGCTGTTTCCGCTACCGTGGGAGCCGGTATCTTTTCTATGTATAAATAGTCCCGGTGAGGGGCGCGCGTTATTGCCTAGAATCATACTGCCCTGCCAGCCCGGCCCCCACCAGCGATCGATGGCGCCAGCCCCCAGCACCCAGTTGCCCCAGGTTGCCGCTATATAAGATCCGTCGTAACGACTGGTGCTGCCCGAGAGGGGGTTATCGGCATAGCTGTGTTGAACTTTCAGGGTGAAGCGATTGCCCGTGTAGCTGCTGGCGATAAGGGCTTCCGATCCTTCGCGAAAATCCGAGTGGAAATTATTCAACGCCGTGCTGCGGTTTTCACTGCCGCGCAATTTTATGACGGTTTCCGAGCTTCGCATGGCGCGCTTAAGGGTGTGCTGCAGGTAGCGGTAAGACCAAAGCTCGGTTTCGTTTAGCTCTTCTACCTTCATTTCTTCTAGGCCGAGCTTAATACCACTCCACATAACGGGCCAGGTGGTAACTGGAATATTGAGCTTTCCCGAATCGGCAAGAATATGTAAGTGGTGGCGGGTGCGTTCATCGCCGGTGGAAACCCAGGGTTCAGAAGAGGCGAAATGAGGGATGAATGCGAGCGTAACGACCATAATTACTGACAAGCAGGCTTTATGCGATGAGCCCATAGAATGTGATCTGTCCATTTATCCCCAGAGATTTGTACAGGAACGCGGAAGAGTCCTGAAGACGCTGCATGTTAAGGCCTTTTATTCTCCAGTCAATGCCCATCGAGTAAACTCATGTAAAATCACATTCTTTTGGGGTTGCGTGAGTTGAGTCGATGTGGAATTGAAAAGTGGTAGGCGGTATCTCGTTACCGGTGGAGCAGGTTTTATCGGCAGTCACCTTATTAAACGGTTGCTGCTGAATTCAGGCAACACCGTGTGCAATATCGATAAGCTCACGTATGCATCGGATTTGAGTCGTTTGGCGGGATTGAATGGCGGCGATTGCTACCAGTTTGTTCAGGCCGATATCGCGGACTCCGCTGCAGTGGCACAGGCTTTACATCACTTTCAGCCCCATATTGTGATTAACCTTGCGGCAGAGTCGCATGTGGATAACAGCATTCAAAGCAGTGAGCAAACGATCGCTACCAATGTTCTTGGTGTTCAAGTATTGCTTGAGGCCAGCCGTAATTACTGGCAAGGGCTGGCGGAAGAACAGAGAAACCAGTTCCGTTTTTATCAGATCTCAACGGATGAAGTGTTTGGCGATTTTAACGATTCCGGTAGCGTAGCCACGGCAGAATCGGCTTACCGCCCCAGCTCTCCCTATTCAGCCTCTAAGGCCGCCGCCGATCATTTGGTGCGAGCCTGGCACCGCACCTATGGCTTGCCGGTATTGATTTCGACGTCCTCTAATAACTTCGGCGCGCACCAGCATTCAGAAAAACTGATCCCTATGGTGATAGAGCGGGCGTTGGCAGGGCAGCCCATTGGCTTGTACGGCGATGGTCAGCAGCAGCGTGACTGGCTATACGTGGAAGACCATGTCGCCGCAATAGAATTGATAGCCGAGAAGGGGCAGCCAGACGATTTTTTTCTGATCAGCGCAGAGACTTTGGTCAGCAATAAGCATCTGGTTGAAACCCTCTGCCTGCTTTTGGACGAGCTTTCACCAAGCGCCAAGTTAAAAAGCTATGCCGAATTAATAAGGCTTGTTACCGATAGGCCTGGTCACGATCGCTGCTATGCGAGCGATGCCAGCAAAGTGAAATCTCTGGGCTGGTTGCCCCAAACGCTGTTGCGGGAGGGCTTGAGAAAAACGGTTCTTTCCTTTCTCGCGGCTCGGTGAATCGTCCTGTGGCGCAACGAATCATACATCTATATAATCTTGCGCCTTATTCTCTTTGGCAATACCCCATTGCTACAAATAATCACGTGGCCTTTGGTAGGGGTCACCACTGAGGACTGAACATGCCTGTTATTACGCTTCCCGATGGTTCAAAACGCGAATTCCCGCAAGCTGTCTCTGTGCTGGATGTTGCCGCCGATATCGGCCCTGGTTTGGCAAAAGCCACACTGGCTGGCCTGGTTGATGGCAAAGAGGTTGATGCCGCATACACAATTAGTGCCGACGCTTCACTGGCGATTGTGACGGAAAAATCACCCGAAGGCTTGGAAGTGATCCGCCACTCTACGGCACATTTGCTGGCGCAGGCGGTAAAAGCATTGTTTCCCGACGCTCAGGTGACCATTGGGCCAGTCATAGAAAACGGCTTTTACTACGATTTTGCCTATTCCCGCGCATTTACGCCGGAAGATCTGGAAGCCATTGAAAAGAAAATGGCCGATCTGTCGAAAGCCGATCTTCCCGTCTCGCGCCGGGTATTACCGCGCGATGAGGCGGTAAATTTCTTCCGCAGTATCGGTGAAGAGTACAAGGCCGAAATTATCGAAAGCATTCCTGCCAACGAAGATCTGTCGTTGTACAAACAGGGTGACTTTGAAGATCTGTGTCGCGGCCCGCACGTGCCTTCTACTGGCAAGCTCAAGTATTTCAAATTAATGAAAGTTGCGGGTGCCTACTGGCGGGGCGATTCCAATAATGAAATGCTCCAGCGTATATACGGTACCGCCTGGTCGAGCAAAAAAGAGCTAAAAGCCTATTTGCATCGCCTGGAAGAGGCCGAAAAGCGCGACCACCGCAAGCTGGGCAAGAAATTCGACCTGTTCCATATTCAGGAAGAAGCTCCCGGCATGGTGTTCTGGCACCCCAAAGGCTGGACGGTGTACACCGAAATCGAAAAGTACATGCGTCAGGTGCAGCGTGAAAATGGTTATCAGGAGATCAAAACACCACTGGTGGTTGATCGCTCCCTGTGGGAAAAATCTGGCCACTGGGACAAGTTTCGCGACGATATGTTTACGGTTGAATCGGAATCTCGCGACTATGCCGTAAAGCCTATGAACTGCCCCTGCCATATTCAAGTGTTTAACCAGGGCTTGAAAAGCCACCGCGATTTGCCTTTGCGCCTAGCTGAGTTTGGTTCCTGTCATCGCAACGAGGCCTCGGGTACCCTGCAAGGCATTATGCGTGTACGCGCCTTTGTTCAGGACGATGCACATATTTTCTGTACTGAAGAAGCCATTCAGGACGAGGTCTCCACCTTTACCGATCTTTTATATGCGGTTTATAAAGATTTCGGTTTTAACGAAGTGATTATTCGTCTCTCTACCCGCCCAGAGCAACGTGTGGGTAGTGACGAGGGTTGGGATAAGGCAGAAAAAGCACTTGAAGACGCGTTGGACGCCAAAGGTCTGGCGTATGAGTTGCTGCCCGGAGAAGGTGCGTTCTATGGGCCGAAAATTGAATTCTCCCTGAAAGACTGCATTGGCCGAGTTTGGCAGTGTGGCACGATTCAGGTAGATTTCTCTATGCCGGGCCGTTTAGATGCCCAGTATGTAGCGGAAGATGGTTCGCGTCAGGTGCCGGTTATGCTGCACCGCGCAATTCTGGGTTCTTTCGAGCGTTTTATCGGGATTTTGATTGAAAACTACGAGGGCGCGTTTCCCGTTTGGTTGGCGCCAGAGCAGGCTGTAGTTCTCAATATTACCGACAATCAGGCAGAATATTCGCAAAAAGTTGAGAAAACCCTACAAAACAAAGGCTTCCGGGTGTTTTCTGACTTGAGAAATGAGAAGATCGGCTTTAAAATCCGCGAGCACACCATCCAGAAGGTTCCCTATCTACTGGTCGTTGGTGACCAGGAAGTTGAAAACGGTACCCTCGCAGTAAGAACACGCGAAGGTAAAGACTTGGGGACACACTCCATAGATGACTTTGCTACACTCTTGGAAGACCAAGTCTCCAAGCGTGGTAGGGCGTAGTTTACGCCGCAGAAGTTACTGGAACTTGGATATCTTTTAATTAGAAGAGGAGAGATCGGCCATTAATAATCGTGATAATGCCAAAGGGCGTTCAAAAAAAGCAACGATTAACGAACAAATCGAAGCAAAAGAAGTACGTCTTATCGGCGCAGATGGACAACAAGTAGGTATCGTATCAATTTCTGAGGCACTGAGCTCAGCGCAAGCCGCCAGTTTGGATTTGGTGGAAATAGCGCCGGATGCGGAACCAATAGTCTGCAAAATCATGGACTATGGCAAACATCTCTTTGAGATCAAAAAACAGAAAGCCGCTGCCAAAAAGAAGCAAAAACAGCAGCAAGTGAAAGAAATGAAGTTTCGTCCTGGAACAGAAGAGGGCGATTACAACGTTAAATTGCGTAATTTGATGCGATTTATTGAAAACGGCGACAAAGCTAAGGTTTCCTTGCGTTATCGCGGTCGTGAAATGGCTCACCAGGAACTGGGTATGGAGATGATGAAACGCATCGAAGTCGATCTGGAAGAGATGGCAACCGTCGAGCAGTACCCCAAAATGGAAGGCCGACAGCTGATAATGGTTTTAGCACCAAGAAAGCGGAAATAACTTCCGTTTTCTTGAGTGAAGCGTCGCCGGTGGCGGCTTCTAGATGTATGTGAAGCGCTCCGGCGACAAAGAATCTACTGTTTTTGCAATAGCGAAAGCAGTGATAACAGAGTGAGTTCTCGAATTCACTCTAAACGAGCCCTCAGGCTTTTTAGCTGCCTAGTTGGCTCTAAAGTAAAACCCAGGGGCGAAAGCCCAATATTGGAGAAGTAACAATGCCAAAAGCTAAAGTACATAGCGGTGCCGCTAAACGGTTTAAAAAAACCGCAGGTGGCTATAAACGCAAAAGCGCTTACAAGAGCCACATCCTTACCAAAATGACTACCAAGCGTAAGCGTCAGCTGCGCGGTACCAGTATGGTTACTGCTGCTGATACTACTTCGGTAGATCGTATGTTGCGTGCCAAGTAATTTGGCCCCCACTATTTTTTGAATAAGGAATTAATATGGCACGTGTAAAACGTGGAGTAGTGGCACGCCGCAGCCACAAGAAAGTTTTAAAAGCAGCAAAAGGTTATTATGGTGCTCGTTCACGCGTATTCCGCGTAGCGAAACAAGCCGTTATCAAGGCTGGTCAATACGCTTATCGCGACCGTCGCAATAAAAAGCGTAATTTCCGAGCTCTGTGGATCACTCGTATCAACGCCCAGTCTCGTGTTGAAGGCGTAAGCTACAGTCGTCTGATTGCTGGCCTGAAGAAAGCCGATATTACTTTGGACCGTCGCGTATTAGCCGATTTGGCTATCCACGATAAGCCAGCATTTGCCGCTATTGTCAGCAAAGCAAAAGAAGCACTCGCTGCTTGATCAAAATCACAGGGCAACCTGTGATTTTGTAAAACAATCAGAAAGGAAGGGCTTCGGCACTTCCTTTTTTTATTTAATAATAGGGCGCCCACTTTATAAATATAGCGTTCTGTATTCCAGAAGCCTGCATAGCAGGCGCTCTAGCAGAGAGCGAAGCGAACGCTCCGCATTTTAAATATGGAAAACCTAAAAGAATTAACAAACGAAGCAGTTAACCTGGTAAACGAAGCACAAGATCTGGCCTCGCTAGATAGCGTGCGTGTTAATTACCTGGGTAAAAAAGGCCAGTTAACTGGCTTACTGAAAGGCTTGGGTAAATTAACCGCAGAAGAAAGGCCCGCAGCCGGAGCAGAAATTAACAAATCCAAAGCCAGTGTGCAGGAGCAAATCAACCTGCGTAAGCAGACCTTGGAAAACGCGGCTATCGACGCCAAGCTAGCGTCCGAAACAATCGATGTCAGCCTATCCGGTCGTCGAGCTGAACTGGGTGGCTTACACCCTGTTACTCGCACACTGCAGCGAATAGAGAATATTTTTACGGCTGTCGGTTACAAAATCGCAGAAGGGCCAGAAATTGAAGACGATTTCCACAACTTTGAAGCCCTGAATATTCCGTCCCATCACCCGGCCAGGGCGATGCACGATACTTTTTATATCGACGAAACGCATGTACTGCGTACCCACACCTCGCCAGTACAAGTGCGCACCATGCTCACCCAGGAGCCACCGATCCAGGTGATTTGCCCTGGTCGCGTATACCGCTGCGATTCAGATCTAACCCATACCCCGATGTTCCATCAGGTGGAAGGGCTGGTTGTGGATACTGAAATCAGCTTTGCTGACCTGAAAGGTACCGTCGATCAATTTTTAAAATCCTTCTTCGAAGCCGACGTACCCGTACGCTTTCGCCCGTCTTATTTCCCGTTTACAGAACCTTCTGCTGAAGTCGATATTCAGTGCACCAACTGTGGTGGTAAAGGCTGTCGTATCTGTAAAAATACCGGTTGGCTCGAAGTGATGGGCTGCGGCATGGTTCATCCCAACGTCTTTGAATCCTGCAATGTCGATGCAGAAAAGTACACAGGGTTTGCCTTTGGAATGGGCGTAGAACGTTTGGCCATGCTGCGCTATGGCGTAAATGATTTGCGGCTGTTTTTCGAAAACGATCTCGATTTCTTGAAGCAGTTCTAAGGCAGAGCAAAACCTCGCCGGAGCGCCGCCAAAGGCGACTTCCTGGCGATTGCGAAATTGATAAAAAACGAAGCGGGAACGTTGAATCCCGCACCAACAGAGCCTAAAACAATGAAATTCAGTGAATCCTGGTTAAGAACCTGGGTAAATCCTACCGTTAGTACACAAGAACTTATTGACCAGCTCACCATGGCGGGCCTAGAGGTCGACGCCGTAGAAAGTGTTGCCGGTGAGTTTAGCAAAGTCGTGGTGGGAGAAATTCTCGAAGTTGAACAGCACCCAGATGCCGACAAGCTACGTGTATGCCAGGTAGCGGGTTCACCAGAGGGAACCAAGCAAGTTGTCTGCGGTGCGCCTAACGCGCGTGTTGGAATCAAAATTCCCTTCGCATTAGTCGGTGCGAGCTTACCTCCAGGGGACGACGGTAAAGCGTTCAAAATCAAAAAGGCAAAGTTACGCGGTGTTGAATCCATGGGCATGCTCTGTGGCGAAACAGAGCTACAGGTAGGGACCGATGATTCCGGCCTGATGGAGCTCGCAGCCGATGCACCAGTGGGCGTCGATTTTCGTGAATATCTCGACCTGGACGATGCCATTATCGACGTCGACCTCACACCCAATCGCAGTGATTGCCTGAGTCTGAAAGGCTTGGCTCGCGAAGTGGGCGTATTAAACAAAGCTACCGTTAGCGCACCCGACATTAAACCGGTTGCCAGCACTTGCGACGATACCTTCCCCGTAAGCCTGCAGGCGGGCAGTGCCTGTTCGCGCTACGTGGGCCGCGTAATAAAAGGTATTGATATCAGCAAGCCCAGCCCTCAGTGGCTGCAAGAAAGATTGCGCCGCAGCGGCCTCCGCTCTATAGATGCAGTCGTAGACGTAACCAACTACCTGCTGCTAGAGCTGGGCCAGCCCATGCATGCCTTCGACCTAGCCAAACTGGATTCCGGTATTCGCGTTCGCATGGCAGAACAAGGTGAAAAAATTACCTTACTGGACGGTCAGGAAATAGAGCTAAAAGCAGAAACACTGATTATTGCCGACAACAGCGGCCCCCTGGCCATGGCCGGTATTATGGGTGGTGAATCCAGCTCGGTAAGCGACAAAACACAGGACATATTCCTCGAAAGCGCATTCTTTAACCCCATCGCCATTGCCGGCAAAGCTCGCTCATACGGCCTGCACACCGATTCTTCACACCGCTTTGAACGCGGCGTCGACTACGATGGAGCGCAAACCGCAATAGAGCGAGCCACCCAGCTACTGGTCGACATCGTCGGTGGTACACCCGGCCCGGTCGTTTGCGAAGAGCTGGCAGATGAACTGCCCTCGGCGCGAACCGTCACACTGAAAAAGCCGCGCATACAAGCGGGGCTCGGTTTCGCCATCCCCGACGAAGAAGTGGTCGATATTCTTACTCGACTCGGATTGGTCCTACAGAGCGAAATCGACAACAGCTGGGTATTTGAAGTGCCAAGCTACCGCTTCGATATCGCCATCGAAGCCGACCTGCTGGAAGAGTTGGCGCGAATCTACGGATACAACCAACTACCCACCACAAAAATGCGGATTCCGGCAGCACTGCCCAGGCTAGAAGAAAGCCAGTTACCAGAAGACCGTCTGGCGAGACAACTAATCGCCAGAGGCTACCAGGAAGCAATCACCTATAGCTTTATCGACCCGAAACTCCATAAACTTTTTGCCGGTGAGCAGGAACATGCTGCGGTGGAACTACTCAACCCAATCAGTGCCGACATGAGCACCATGCGTACATCCATACTCCCTGGGCTGGTAGACGCGCTACGTAGAAACATTAATCGCCAGCAGAGCCGCGTGCGCCTGTTCGAGAAAGGGTTGCGCTTTATACCAACAGCCAACGGCCTACAGCAAACCCAAGGCTTAGCAGGCCTGATCTACGGCGAGCGTGATGATGCCACCTGGACCGCAAGTAAAGGCGGCGTGGACTTCTACGATATAAAAGGAGACCTAGAGTCGCTGATAAGCCTCTCCGGCCAAACGGCCCGCTTCCAGGCGGCAAAGCACCCTGCATTACATCCTGGCCAGTGCGCAGAAGTATTCTTGGCGGGCGAATCAGCCGGTTACGTGGGGGCTCTTCATCCTCAACTAACCAAGGCACTGGATATAAAACAAAATGTATTCGTATTCGAGCTGGATTTAGATAAGATAGTTGCAGCGACAATCCCGTCGTTCAAATTGTTGTCAAAATTCCCTGAAGTCAGCCGAGATTTAGCTATCCTGGTAGATAGAGACGTCACCTCGGTTGCATTAATGGAAGAAATCCAAGCGAACGCAGGCGATCACCTAAAGAACTTAAAGGTGTTTGACGTATATAGCGGCGAAGGTATTGATCCTAAAAGAAAAAGTGTTGCATTTAACTTGACCTTTCAGCATCCTTCACGCACTCTTAACGAGGACGAAGTTAACAGTCCGGTGGCCGCCATAGTGGAGCGACTAGAGGATAAATTTGATGCAAGTCTCAGGTAACAGCGAAAACGAATCTTTAACCAAAGCCGATTTGGCCGAAAATCTCTACGAAGAGCTTGGTTTTAACAAGCGTGAAGCCAAAGAATTGGTAGAGTTCTTCTTTGAAGAAATTCGCAACGCCCTTGAGCACAACGAACAAGTTAAGCTTTCCGGTTTCGGAAATTTTGATTTACGCGACAAAAAACAGCGACCAGGACGAAACCCCAAAACCGGTGAAGAGATCCCCATCACCGCGAGAAGAGTGGTAACATTTCGCCCAGGTCAGAAACTAAAGGCACGAGTCGAAGCGTATGCTGGAACCGAGTAATAACGACGAATTACCCGTAATCCCAGGCAAACGATACTTCACCATTGGAGAAGTTAGCGAGTTGTGTGCGGTAAAACCGCATGTGCTGCGCTATTGGGAGCAGGAATTTCCCCAGCTGAAACCGGTAAAAAGGCGTGGAAACCGCCGCTACTATCAGCGTGCAGACGTCCTCACCATTCGCCAGATTCGCGCCTTGCTCTACGATCAGGGCTTCACCATAGGCGGCGCCCGTCAGCAAATGACAGCCGAGGTCGACAAGCCTGAAGAAGCCGACATGACGCAAATCGTGCGGGAAATGATCAAAGAGCTGGAAGAGGTATTAGCGGTACTGAAATCCTGATTCAGTCTCGGCTTGCAAGTAAAACAGCATCGTTTAACTAACCGCAAAAGTTACTAAAAACCCTGCTATTTTATCTTGCATAAACCCTCTCAATCCGTATGATGTGCGCCTCGCATCATCAAAGACGCGAAGCAATATCGGAGTGTAGCGCAGCCTGGTAGCGCACCACACTGGGGGTGTGGTGGTCGTCGGTTCAAATCCGGCCACTCCGACCAAATAAACGTTGTAAATCAACGACTTAGAAGCCCGCTACTTAAGCGGGCTTTTTTGTGCCTGCAACTTAAGTCCGTATTAAGTCCATATTTCTCAAAGAATTCCGCCCCCCGTTCTGCGGCTGCGGTGGTTCGTTTTTCGGTGTTTGTTTCGTTCGAAGCCATCCCTATTCATTTGCCCTCCCTAAAACACCTAAATAGGCGTGTATTGCTTCAAATCTGCCCTTAGCTTGCTTGAGCTGACTTTAATGCTTAGTGAGGGGAGTTATCGCGCCATTAGATGGAGGTTGGCGTTGGCCGGTGACAATGTGGTGATGACTGGACAATAATTGACTGGCGCAACTGTTTGCTTTGGCGAGGAACTATGCTGAACAGGTGAAGCGTGTGAGCCTATCGTGGGTTGTACCAAACTATGTTATCGGGTTAGGTTCCTGTTTTGGTCTACGCTTCGTTTTGGGGTGGCTTCGCAAAACTACGCTTCGACCAAAACGCAGCTAACAAAGGCGTTATAATCGGTCGTAGTTGGTTGTACGGTTTTTACGTGTTTCAATTGAGTGCGGGGCTTTGCTGAAATTTTTGTGGAACCACTTTTAAGCTAAAGGGCCGTCTGTTGGCCGCCATAGTTTGAGGTTAAGAGTGTTCGTTCTCGGTGCGAGCTATACCAGCCAAACCAAATTGTTAAAGAACAACAATATAGCTTGGCTTAGTAAATAATTTGTTGGCGGTTGTTTGACTTCGTTTCAACCATCTTTGCGTGGGCTAAGTCAAAATATTGAAGCAGGGCCTTTGATTAAAGTATTGTGGTACTCACTAGAAAGTTCGGTTCCGCTTATAACAAATTAAACATCGTTCCGGCCAAAAGACGGCCTCCACTGGACTCAGCAAGCTGCGCCGTTTAGCAAAACGTTATGTTCTCGGCGCAAGGAGAAGGTTTTGAATTTAATTTGGAAATTTGATGCAAAGGGAATAGATTGGAATCAGGTATCTAATTTATATAAAATTGCTCCTCTTGGTGAAAAGCCTCCCGAAAGGCTTGAAGTTGTTTTCAGCAATAGCATGTATAAGTGTTTTATATTTGATGGTTCTAATCTAGTCGGTGTCGGTAGAGCATTAGCGGATGGGTTTGATTGTTCGTACCTTTGTGATGTGGCGGTACATCCAGATGCTCAAGGCTCAGGGCTAGGTAAAGAAATTATAAATAAACTTGTATCATTATCTAGTGGCCATAAAAAAATAATCTTGTATGCGAATATAGGCAAGGAAGGTTTCTATAGAAAACTAGGTTTCAAGAGCATGAATACAGCTATGGCTATATTTGAAGATGAAACTTTTGCTCTTGAAGTTGGGCTGGTCAATGAAATATAACAAGTCAAAGCGCGCGGATTTGTAAATGCTGTCACTTTTTTGAAAAAACACCCAAAAAAAACCGCCAACATCACCAAACTGGTGTTTGAGGCGTTAAAATGTCTACAAATTACTAAAGGACAGTGAAAAAATGGAAGATTTATATTTTTCACCAGAAGACCTATTTAGGCTTGTTAATTCAACCGGCCCCAGGTTTTAAAATGTAAGAAGCCCCCAGCGATATTGATACCATCGAACTAAACGGGATTCTTATGGTGATTTCAAACGGTAAAGGAGTGTCTCTTTCACAAAAAACCAGAATAGAGAAAACACCTATGTGTGGCTGGGTGTAAAACTTTCTAGAGGCACGCCAATGCCTCAGGGCTTGAGGTTGATTAATGACCGCGAAGGACATTCTCAGATGATGAATCGGCTGATGCAGGAAATTATTGCCTATAAGTGTCTAGTTTTATGGCAAGGTTAAAGAGGTAGCATTGCTTCGCGGGTGAGCAAGGCGTTATGTGTATTCGCACTTAAGGATTAATGCATTGTGTTTTACATCGTAGGAATTTTATTTTTCTTGTGGGTCATATTTTTCAACGGCGCAGAAAAGCTTACTAATACTCTAGTCGGCTATTTTGAGTTTGGCCCTGCAGTAGACAACCCTCAATATATGCGTATTCTTTCTTGGGTTGCCTTAATTTTTATTGTCATTTCAATAATTGCCGAGTAACTTAAAAATTAATACTGCAATACACGCATAATAATATTGTTATATCTAAGAGCATCGAACCTTATGCCTAAATCCAATCCGGCGAAAATCATGTCCTTTGCATCGCCGAAATATCTTAGCTGGTGGCTCAAAGATAATCACGCCATAGAAAGTGAACTGTGGGTGAAGATATTCAAGAAAAAATCTGGGATTCAGAGCGTGACTTGGGATGATGTCGTAATTGAGATTCTGTGCTGGGGCTGGATCGATGGCGTCAAGAAATCGCTCGACGATAAAGCCTATCTCCAGCGGGTCACTCCAAGGAAAGCGCGGAGCAAGTGGTCTAAAAGAAACACTGAGCATGTCGAGCGTTTAATAAGCGAAGATCGAATGAAAGAGCCAGGGCTCGTGCACGTTCGTGCTGCGAAGGCAGACGGCAGGTGGGAGAACGCCTATACGATAAGTGAAATGAAAGTACCTGAGGATTTCCTATTAGCTCTAGAGACTAAACCGAAGGCGAAACAGTTTTTCGAGACACTCGCTAAATCGAGTCGCGCTATTATTGCACACGGATTAATAAGTGCGAAGAAACCCGAAACTAGAGCGAGGCGATTTGAAAAGTTCGTAGACATGCTTGCCAGTGATGAAAAGCCGACTTAGGTATCAAGAAGATGAAAAGCCTAACAAGGCTATGTGGCGGACCCAAAAGCTACACATTTTTGTGCTCACTCGCGCAAGCGCTCAAACATTAGCTCAAAAACACTCCGCTTTCGGCGTCCTTTATTGAGGCGTTATGAGTCGGTGCTTACTATGAAAATATGTCCTTACTCCATTTGATAACCCCCCTCAGCAATCTAAATGTGGTAACTGGCGCTAATTCTAGCGGAAAGTCAAACCTGTATAAGTCGCTTCGTTTATTAGCTAAAACAGCCCAAAGAATAGGTCTACATTTTGGGTATGCTATTTCTTTAGGGGTATCAACGCTGTCACACTCTGCTTTTTCATTAGATCCAGAAATTAAAAAGGAATGTATTTGGGCTAGAAACACCTTCCTTCCAGCGAGCTTATGAGTAGGTCGTGAAGGAAGTTTAATAAAAGTGCGTGCTGATCGAAGCAGGGAGGTTGCAACCAGCGACTGATAGCATCAGCCTCTGATGTTTACCTTTCACTTAAGCATCCCGTTTTACCGCGAAAGCCCACATAAAAACTAATGACGTGGGTAATTATCTAGCAAGCCTCCATAGCTCACTTTAATAAATTACTTTGTTGGTGTTGTAACCACAAGTTGAAGGAGGCTTACATGGCTGTGTGTTGCGGAATAGATCTACATTCTAATTACAATTATGTCTGGGTTTTTTGCAATCGTTATCAACGGTTATTTAGCGGCGAAATTGGACGATAACCCTATGCAAGTAATTAAAGGGTTGTCGCCTTTTAGGGGTAACAAACCGTCGTTCGCGATTGAATCAACCTGTAATTTGTACTGGCTTTCCGCTGTAATCATTATCGAGCGGCTTAGTGTAACGCTTATTCATACCGTTGCCGTAAATAAATTCAGCTATGAAAAAATTACTCATGGGAAACTCCGAAAGTACTTATTTGCCCCGTTGACATCGGCTTGCTAATGGGCGACTCTGTTGAATGTGGGGCCTATTTATCGTGCTTATAAACGCTCTCGGCGCAGCAATTTATAATCTGGCACCAAAGGGCACGATAATGGTTCGCGTAGATCATTTTTATTAGAGCTTTCTCGAAAAATGTTATGCCGACCTGTTTGTTTTGCCTGCAGCCGGTTTTTTTATAAAAATAAAATGTAGAATCATACTCCGTCGTAAAATGCTCGACCTTTAATTTTAAATGGTTTAGTTAGCTCCAAATTCTATGTTAAAGAGTCTGGTGGTTGAATGTATCTCCTTTTATTATAGATTTATTTTGTCTGGTAGAATGAAGCTGTTTAAACGTTCGCCCATAAAATCTTTTGTTGTTTTTTTGCCGACTCTGGGATGAGCGGTTACACCGCAAGGGTGAACTGTAGTTTCTTTATTCTGCGGAGCATTAGGGATGTCTCTTTAAAATTAATAATAACTCGGTGTCACTTAACAATGAAATATTTAAATATAGCACTAACCTCTGCGTTACTCTTGGCTCTGCCTTTATCCGCTTCTGCAGATGACTGTTCATGGTCTTATTCCGCTGTAGCTTCAGGGGGCTCAACAGCAAACGTAACATATTACTGCTCTATTGACGGATCGGTTGCAGCGACTAAAACCTCTGTCACTCGAGCCGTCGGTTCCCCTGGCTGTTCTATTTCATTAACAAATGATTTCTATAATTCTGGTACTTGCGATTCACCGAATATCACCACAATTGATCCATGCACGAATTCCGGTGCAGTTTACGGCATCTTCTGGGCGGGCGAGTGGTCAAGCAATATCGATGCTATTCAAAATTTTTGCGGTGCATGTGGATATAACACCGTACCAATTTGGCAGCCCCAAGGTGGTGAGCCACAGCTAAAGGTTACTTGTAATTAAGTTGTATTAATTGATAGTAATTGGGGCCTAGACCCGAATGGCACTTCCTTAGGCTTTTTAGTGTGGCCATTTTTCTGGGCCTTTTCTCTTGCCTACTCTCTTGGAATCGTTCATGGAGAGTAGGCTTTTGATCTTTCCCCTGGCCCCTGGCTCAATACTACTTGGGTGATCTCTCACCTTTCGCTGAGATGTTCGCCGGAAATATTTTTTTCTTCTTAGTTATCTTTGTTGATAATTTTGGAAGGGAAGCACAGCTAGTCCTAGCCCCTTATACTTACCTTTCACTTCAATATTTAATTTACCACTAAAGCACACATTAAAATCAATAACGTTCGCTGCATTAATAGTGCTATTTCTAGTCGTTGGTTTCTTGCGGTCGCGGGCTCTATTTTAGAGAAGAGAATACTGACTCAGGCATCAAAAATATTCTCAGGCGCCTTTCCTATTATAAGGTTGAACGAGTCGTCATGGAGGCTACCGGACGGTACGAGTTTGCCCTCGCTGAAGCTTGTTACGCTAGAGGTCTACCGGTCGTCATCGCCAAACCTATTTCCGTCCGTCGATATGCAGGCGCTATCGATCAACTGGCGAAAACGGACAAGATTGACGCGCAATTGATAGCGGAATACGCGGCTGTATTGAAGCTTAAACCCACACCACAGAAAAGTAAGATCTTTATTATTATCAAAGACTTACTTGCACGAAGACGACAAGTTACGTAGAAGCGCACGCAAGAACCCAACCGGATTAAAATCATGGGGAAGGCTATCGATCCATCGTGCCGACGCATAATTAAGCTGCTAGATAAAGAGGTGGCGTCTCTTGAAAACAAGCTACAAGCGCGGGTGGAGGCTCAGTCCGAGTGGAGCGAGAGAGAAGAGATATTGCTATCCGCCCCTGGCGTAGGAAACACCTTAACGTACAGTATGCTCGCCGACCTTCCAGAAATCGGAACCCTGACAAACAATCAAATCAGCAAGCTTGTTGGCGTAGCCCCGATCAATAGAGGAAGTGGAAAAAATGAGAGGCAAACGCCGCATTAACAGCTACTGAGCGATATACGATAAAATTATAGCCTAGACAGCTAAGTTCGAGAGCTTCCAAAATATCCGGAGACAAGGTTTAGCAATCTCCAATATGTAGATGTCGTTAATTTACCGTCAAGTAAAAAGCCTGGGATTATGCAATACGAGAAAACATTGAAGAAATATCTAGTGGAACACCAAGGGTTAAGATTATAGGTCGTCTATAAGCTACAACTTCGTAAGAGCGCAACATGAAATTTGATTTTTTAACAGAGTTTTCCTGGTTGCCGCCCAACAGCGATATCACCACCTTGTTTGCCGTAATATAAAATCCCACATGATAGCCTGTCGAACTACCTGTATTCGTATCACTGATTCTATTTTCGCGCCAAGTGTAGTAGTTGCATGATAATCCAAAATACGCTGATTATTCGTATTTGCCCCAAGAATTTCCTTAACACCCATTTCAACTTGAGCAATGTCATGCCATGGTGCATTTATTGTCAGCGCTGTAGTATTTTGCCTACTTACCGGGGTCTTGGCATTACCGCTTAACGCACTCCAGGTTTTTAAACCAACAATGCCATCGTTAGTTAACCCTTTCTTCTTTTGAAATATTTTTACCGCAACCACTGTTTTTTTTCCCGAAATGGCCATTATTTTTTATTTTGATGGTAGGATTCAAATAACCGTTCAAGAGAATTTGAAGTTTAATCACATCCGGCCCTTTTGCTGACATCTTAAGCGTTTGCATTATTTCTCCTCTGAATACTTTTCTACAATATGGACATGAGTGGTAATTTTTAAAACTCTCCAACCATCACCTGTATTGTGGAATTGAATGCCGAATAATTGTGCTTCGTCGCCATCTACTTGCTCATTATTTTTCGATTTAAGTATTATTTTTCGATAAGTAGTTACGACCAGATCGTCATCAAGATTTACATAAATCTCTTCCTTTAATAATTCATCTATAGATTTTATAAAACTACCCTTATCAAACACCACTCGTCCCTCACCATCTAGCTCTCCTTCGAGTATAAAAGGAAATCTGGTCAGTTTAGCTAGATGTTCCCAATCGCTCCTATCCACTGCACGGGAAAAATCGTTGTAGAATTCACTGAAATCTCTGTAATTCAATTGGGGCACGTTCGAGGCGTGAGCTAGAACTGAGGTTGTTACAGCACTCCCAGGGTGAGTGGTTGTACTACTGGAATCCTCAGCACAGCTAATCGATATCGCAGAAAATGACAGCAAGAAAACAATTAAGACCCATGAAAATCGTAGAATTATCATAGTTAACCCCTTGTGTAGTGGCATAACGATCGTGTAGGGAAAGTGAATTCACACTAAATTATCCACAGGACATATTTTTTATTTTAGTTACCTGCCATTTAATCAGGTTCCCTTAACATAATCGCGCTTATGTGATTTTCCGTCGCGTTTTTGTGAATATATCAGCATATTTATGCTATTGCGCCGTAACTCTTAATCTGTTCTGTGTTATGTATCAAACTGAATAGACACCATTGCCCTAGCACTTCTCTTTACTTCGTAAAGAGAAGTGACTTAATCCTCTATTCGTATCTATGTTTCCCAAAGCTTTCTCGACAACGGACATTCCATGGCTGTAAAACAGCTTTCCTTTTTTACAATCGACTCGCTTGTGCGTCCATCCACTCGGCGTCTTTTCGTTTAGATTGGTAGAGGTAGGCGTCATTGGGTTCGCTTGAGAAACCTGCGACAGATAGCGTCAGGTCTTGATATTTCTTTTTCACTTGAGCATCCGCTTCTACCCATAGAAGATATTTGATTGACGTCTAACCAGCAATAAGATATCTGAATCCATACCTAACTCTTACAGCGCTCCCATCTGGTGGAACAAGAAACAAGATCTGTTTCTATTAACCCAACCAGATCTGCAATACCAAGCTGCGTTTCATAACGCACAGAAAACGTCAGCCCCCAATATTTACCGTTCACTTAAATATCCCCTTTTACCGTGAAAGCACACATTAAAATCAATAGCTCTGGCTGCATTGATAGGGCTCTTCTAATATTTGGTTACTTGCGGTCGCGGGCTTTATTTAAAGAATGGCGGGGCGGTTTGTTATTCATTTACCTTGGGTGATAACTCTGGCTATTTATGGGCCTTAACCGTACAGTTTGTGGCGTTATACTAACTCATGCCGGAGAATATCTATTATGAAAATTTACTGCTACGCGAGGACGTTGTTCCTCTGTCTTACGATGTTGGCGGCAAGCTCCCTAAGTTTGAGCCAGCCAGATGCCGTTGTTCCTATGGAGGAGGCGTTTTGGTCTGTCGAGGGTGAGGTAAGTTTTATAACGCATAAGGGCGTTGCTGCGATTCGTCTGGATACCAGAAGCAGCCGTGCAGAGTTGAAGGCAATGGATTTTGCTAATGGCACAATTGAATTTGATGTTAAGCCGGTTAATGGTGATTTCACCGGAATCGATTTTAGGAAATCAAAGCAGGGCGATAGCGAAACGTTTTATTTACGCACCTTTGAACCGCACGATTTAAAGTCGCCAACCGCGATTCAGTATGCACCGGTAATAAAAGGGGTGAATCTTTGGAATCTTTACGCAGAGCACCAGGCGCCTGCCTTGATTGTTGGTAATACCTGGAACCATGTGAAGTTGGTGGTATCGGGCAAGCGCTTACTCGTTTTTGTTAATGCTGATGAGCAGCCAAGCCTCGAGGTTACTCATTTGGAGGGGGAGTCGAGTAGCGGCACCATCTCGTTTTACGGTAATGCCATATTTGCGAATCTGCGAGTCGATAGGAATGCGGTCGCGGGCTTAACCGCTAACGCTAGCGACGTTAACACTCGTTCCGACCCACGCTACTTGCGTGCATGGAAAGCAAGTTCGGTTTCTCCGCTTGCCGAAGGCATAGATTTACGGCCTGGCGATATACCGGTTGCGACCGCAACGTGGAAGGCACTACAAGCAGAACAGAAGGGCTTGGTTAACCTTTCCAGATACTACAATTTGCTCGATGGTCGGCATGTGATTTGGTTAAAAACAACGATCAACTCGGATTACGATCAACGCAAGCGCGTGGCCATTGGCTTTAGTGATGAGGTTTGGGTGTTTGCTAACGGAAAATACGCCTTCGTGGATAAAAACCTTTACGGGCAACCGATAATGAAAAAACCAGAAGGCCGAGTGTCGGCAGAAAACGCCAGCTTTGAATTGCCGCTGGTAAAAGGTAGCAATGAAATTGTTATCGGCGTTGCAAATAATTTTTTCGGTTGGGGGTTAATGTTTCGCTTAGATAACCTTGTGGGTGTAACGTTTTAGCCCATCGTAGGCGGGGTTACAATGTATTCTGAGTTTATGCACAAGTTTAGCTTTTGTTCTTGGTCTTTCGTTTGAATGCCTGCTGTCACACGATAGCAGGCATTTGATAAAGACCTAAGCCGCAATAAGATATCTGGATTATTAGTTTATGGTTAGCGCCAATTTGGAAATATTACGGTAAACAACGTTCATAAGTTAGCCATATAAAATTCACAGATGTTCGCTCAACTACTGGTTACATGGGTAAATTGCGGCCAGCGAAAATAAACTTTTCTGCAAGCAGGGAGGTTAACTCGGAATTTCCTTCTTGTTTTATTGCTAGATGAATGTCGGCTGGCGCAACAAAGCGCTTTATGGCCGATAAACTAGGGGAATGTATATTTTTCAAGCGAGACGTAAAAGGTTTTTTTGGCGTAAAAAAGGGCTTAGGTTTGAAAAAATTAAATGGCGCTGAATAAGACTTGCCAAACGTAAAAATCTGGGCGGGTGTGTTAATCTTTCGCGAATATAATATACATATATCAGGGGGGATAGAGTTATGTTTAAAAGCTATTACCGTATTAAAGCGATAAAAGATGGTTTCAGAGTGTTAGTGCTAACATTCTGTGTGTTTCTAGCGGCATGCGGAGGTTCCGGAGATGAAATGGAATCGGATCGGCGCGATAGTGGTGACCGAATCGGTGATGGCTCGACAACGCAATATTTGGTGACAATATCACATTCAAAAATTGAAACATTAGATATATCTAGTAGCGAGCTAACATTTGAATTGTCGGTTGAAGGTATTAGTAGCTCTACGGACTTGAACTGTTTTTGGCAGCCAGAAAAAGGAAAGAATGAAGACCAGGCTATAGAGTTTCCATGCTCGAGTGGCGAGGTGAATACAGCTTTATTCACGACGCCTGAAGCCAATAGCTATATTGGCCAGTTGGGCGTTTTTTTACCCGACAGCGTGTTTATATCTTCAATAAGCTACACGGTAGAAGATGACACAAATAAGGCCGTTCTTTTGGATGTTAGCGATCAGTTTGACGTAAATGTAACGGATAAATTTTATGTTTTTAAGATTAACGATTATTCAGAACCACTTACTTTTTTCCCCAAAAATCTTGATCTAGAATCTAATCCTGGAGTTGCTTCTGTGCAGAGACGAGATTTAATAGGTGATGTTCTTGAAATATTCCTTAATTTAAGCGTTACTGATTGGGTGTCGGAAGATCAATTAGTTTTTTCAAGTCGTTTTTCGTTAGATGTGGATGCAACCGAATTATTTGAGCAGGCAAAAAATATTGGTTTCTACGAGTACAAAGAAATTAGCGTTCTACCGCCAATAGTAACGTTCGAAAGGCGGTATCTTACTGATATACCTGAAGGGAAAATTGTTCTTCAGTGTGAGGGTCTCACATTGGAAGTTGATTCTTCGCCGATTACACTGTTTGACTGTTCAGTTTCAAATGAAGATTCACCGGAAGAAAAACAGACGGTTAATCTAGTTGCTAATGCGACTATCGAAAATGTCATGTTTGACCCCAAGGCGCTGACTGACAATAGCTCTATAAAAGGAAACTTTTCTATTGAATTTACGCTGCCGGGGACAAAGCGTTTTGATTCTCTGGCTGAGTCGGATAATGTAGATTTGTCTTCACTTTTTCAAATATATTTCTTGTGGCCTCAAGCGGAACAGCATGTAATGGAGAGCGAAGTTACTTTCGTGTGGGAAGGTATATTGTCTACATTAGAACAAAAAGTACAAAGCAAACGGTATCAATGGAATGACGCAGTTATGGCTCTATTTGTGGAAGAGCTGTTAAGCGAAAAATTTGTTTCAGTAATGGGCGGTATGGAAGTTTCAGGTGCTTTAAAGACAGAAATAGAGACTCACATAAAGCAAGAATTGTTTGTGTCCGTTTATTCACGAAACAAACCTGAAGATTTTCTTTTCTTTGTTCCGCGGTTGCGTTTTGAAAATACAGAAAGCGTCAGAACAGAGGAGAAAACCGTTAGATATTTTTATTCATCTGAACCGATCATCTCAGAGTTGGATCTGACTTGTATGGGGGCGCCAGACGTACTCAATAACGTTTATAGAAAGGACAATTGCGAATAGTATTTTTTCGCTTGGATATTTTCAATCGAGGTCGGCATAAAAATGTGGACGTAACGTTTTAGCCCATCATGAGCGGTGCTACGACGTATCCTGAGTTTATGCACAAGTTTAGCTTTTGGTCTTGGCCTTTCGCTTGAATGCTTGCTGTCGCGCGATAGCAGGCATTCGATAAAGACCTAAGCCGCAAAAGATATCTAACTTTTGTCTAAGGCCTACACCACCATCCGATACAGCCCCCAAGCATGCCCTCTACGGTGAAAAGAAAACGCGATCTGTTTGGTTTGATTCTATCGGCTCTGTAAAACCGCATCGGCAAGAAGTACTAAGGCGCTGACCGCTAGGGTTCACAGCGCCTTACATTCCTCGACATGTAAAATAGCCTGACCACGGCTTCCATAGTATCTGTGCGAGCTTCAAGCGGCTTGATATAGTCCACTAGCGGCCAAGGTAAAATGCAGGGCTTAATGCCTGCTCACCGGCTCACGCTTAAATAAGTTTTCCCAAATCAGATGGATCAAAACCCATCAGCTTATCGTTGTCTCCACGCCTCACTTTCTCTACCCATAGAGGGTCGCTCAATAAGGCACGTCCAACGGCAATCAGATCAAACTCTTCGCGCTCTAAACGCTGAACTAAGTTCTCTAAGCCCCGGCTTTCTGAGCTTTCACCACCAAAGGCTGCCAAGAACTCACCACTCAAACCTACCGAACCCACACTCACGGTTGTTTTACCCGTTAACTTTTTCGCCCACCCTGCAAAATTTAACCCTTGAGCGCCATCGATATCCGCAAACTCTGGCTCCCAAAAACGCCGTTGTGAGCAGTGAAATACATCTACGCCAGCTTCCGCCATCGGGCTAAGCCAGGCCTCCATCTCTTGGGGTGTTGACGCTAGCTTGGCGGTGTAATCCTGTTGCTTCCACTGGCTTAAGCGCAAAAAGATTGGAAAGTCAGGCCCTACGGCTTTTCGTACGGCTTTAATCACTTCGATGGCAAAGCGAGAACGTTCTGGCAGGCTGTTACCAGACCAGGAATCCGCGCGTATATTGGTCGCTTGCCAAAAGAATTGATCGATCAGGTATCCGTGAGCAGCGTGTAATTCCAAAAGGTCAAAACCCACGCTTTTTGCATTGACGGCAGCCTGCGCGTAAGCCGTTATCGCATCAGCGATATCGGACTCGCTCATGGCAACGCCCCTAGGGGTGTCAGGACCTATGAGCCCAGAAGGGCTTTCAACGTCGACATCGGGTTTCCATTCACTCATACCCGGTACCGAGCCTACATGCCAGATTTGCGGCCCCATGTGGCCGCCCGCAGTATGGACCTCGTCAACGACACCCTTCCAGCCAGACAGTGCAGATTCACCGAAAAGGAACGGAATGGCGGGTTCATTGCGTGAACCTGGGCGGTCAATAACCGTACCCTCGGACAAAATGAGCCCAACGCCACCTTCGGCGCGCCGCCGATAGTAGTCCGCATTCGATTGGTTTGGTATGCCATCTGGTGCCATATTGCGGGTCATTGGCGCCATAACAATACGGTTTTTTAGCTCTAGCGATTTAATTTTTACCGGCTGGAACAAGACGCTCGTATCTAACGATTGCTTGGTGTCTGACTGGCTTGTGTTTACGTTAGCTGACATTTATTTACCTTTCGTATTGGGGATGAAACGGAACGTAAGGTATCATCTATATACCTAGTGTCAATAAAGCACTTTTAATTCACTAAGTATCCTTTAGGTAACCACTGTGAAAGCGAGCCAACATTTTTCTGTCAATTGCCCCTGTCGTGTATTGTTCTCGGAGATTGCCGACAAATGGTCAATGATGATCATGTCAGTTCTAGAGGAGCAACCTAGACGCTTTAATGATATTAAGAGACGTTTAGAGGGCGTCTCTCAGAAATCCTTGACACAAACGCTGCGTAAGCTCGAGCGTAACGGGCTTGTACTACGAGACGTGAAGGACACTTCACCAATATCTGTCGAGTATTCAATGAGTGATCTTGGCGTTTCGTTACTGCCGTCTTTTAAAGCGATTTATAAATGGACGGTGGACAATTACAACGATGTACAAAAGGCTAGACAATATTTCGATTCCCGGCAATAACGCCAGACGTTTTTTGGAATTGGGTCAACCCCCTGTACGGACGGCTCATTTGCCTCCAGGAAGGGGTGGCTACTATCGGTATACCCCCGGAAATGTCTCCCGTTCTTTTCTGTCGTATTCTTCCAGTAATTGCTCAGCTTTTCTCTTTAGGTCTTCTGGGCTGATGCTCTTTCCCGCTTCTACGGATGAATCAATCCATTCAAGCAAGGAGCGTCTCACGCTTCCTGTATTTTCAATACAGTAGGTGGGGTAGCGTACCCAAACGGCTGGGCTCATTAACGCTGGCGACGTATAGGAAACACAGGAAGAGTACCCTTTGGCCTCCATATAATGTGAAATGGCAAAGCCATAGGGGATACGAAAAACAATAGCGGCGAGTGCAAAAATGGTCGCTACTTTTACGCAGCGCTGTATCCGTATCTCGGTTGCTTTTTGGGTTAGCCGTAACAGCAGTGCGTAAATTAAGGCGAGAAAACAAGGCAAGCTTATAAAGGCGGGAATATCCCAGCTGGAAGCGGCCACATAAATATTGCTGCTGTTAAGCCGGGCAATATTTTCTAGCAGGCTACTACCTGGCAATACCACAATAATAAATACCGTTGCGCTCAGGGCCAAACTATAAAAAATTAGCATTAATTGCGCTTTAAAGCCTACAGCGGTCGATTGCACTTCGCCTTCCATATCTATTGTCTGAAATAGGGCACGCCGAAAAGCGCATGCATAAAACCTATTGGGTCTTCTTCGGCATAGCTGAGGCCTCTGTAAACTTCGTTACGTATTTTCTGTATATTGGAAACCATTCTGGATTCGGCTTGTTTTAGCATTGTTGCGAGTTTTTCCGTCAGTCCAAAGTGTGAGTTCACTGCGTTTAAAGCGAGCGTTATGCCTGCGCCGACCACGACAACCAGAGCGATTGGGCCAATGGCCGCCATTGCAGTTGCCCCGACAATTGTTGATACAACGCCCCAGGCGATAGAGGCACCAGCGACTGCTGAGGCAACGTCTATACTAACCCCTGCAACGAAATCGTGCCATGTTGCGCGGTCATTCACCAGTTGCTCGAGAGCATGAAAAGCCACGGAAAATATGATGGAGATAACGATGCCGCCTTTGATCGCTTTCGCTACACCCAGTTTACCAATCCCCATGCTGACGACTTTTGGATTGTTAGCAAGATAGCGTGTGCTGTTAAGTTGCGATCTCAACCCTGGATAGCCCTTTAAAACTACGTATGCACGACCCGCATGTGTATTGACGCGATATTTAGAAAGAATGTGCCCGCCTTTGTACATTTCCGTCGCTAGAACTACGAGTGTTTTGGTATCGGACAAGACGGGTAAAAAAGAACCTGCATTTTTTATTCTTTCTTTTTGTCGTAGCCAATCTTGCTTTGCGCTTTGGCTGATTTCGGTTGAATCAATGATAAGGCTATTCATCCACTCGGTGATTTGTTCAATGGTTTGCCCTGTACGTTTTTTTTGAAGAATTACATATTCAAGAAATTCATCGGGCATCATAACCACAAGGGTATGTTCATTTTGCTTGAGAGCTAACGCCAATTGCTGCGTAGAGGGGTCCGTTTTAGTTGTACGTACATTATTATTCATAGCGGAGCTATACCTTATTTTGGATTTCCCTCGGTTCGCTAATTTTATTTTCTGTAACGTATTCCTACGCTCCGGCGAGGGAATGCGCTCGGGGTAGGGTTGTATGATTTAGACGTTGCCACGCTGAATAGTGGCCTTCTTGTAGGTTACAATGAAACCCACAGCGTATTTTACGGCGATCTGCCTTATCTATATGTGATATTGCTCTGGTTTATGGCTGTTACAGCGGAAGGTGCCGCGCTAGTGGGGGCGGATCTTCGTAGCTGCGGCAAAAGAGTCTGTGGCTGATCCTAAACTGAGCAGCCTCAAAGCAGCTCGCCTGCGCAAATGTTGTTGTTTAAAGTGATTTACCTGGGCTGTGTAGCGTTTTAGCTATTTTTACGCGGGTAGTCTTTAAAAGGCCATTCGATGAATGGGTGATTATCTTGTTAATATTCACGTGGCTCGCGCTAGGCGTTTAAGCTGCATTTGTACTCGATTATTCACAGTGCTACAGTTTTGTAACAATAACGTCTTAACTATTGCATATGCTGAGCGGTTACAATGCCCGCCGCTTTAAGCTAAACCGCATTAAATTCCCACTTTTTCTGTTTTGAGTAAGCTCGTTTAAGGATGATCTATGTTTCGGAGTACCCTCGCTGTCTGTTTTCTGTTGTTGTGTTCTAGCTTCACTTATGCTGCTGATCTTACCCCATTATTTAACAATACTCCCTTTCATAAAAATTTGAATGATGAGCCTTTTAGCCAGTCAATCACCTTAGCGAACACACTGCAAAATACAGAGTTACTGCGTTCGCTAGAGCGAGTTCTCGAGCTTGGCGATAACACTCGCCTGGTGTTAGAAAGTGAAAAAGCGGTTGGGCGCTACCGGGCGCTTCGTTTTTCGGTGCGCTATCAATCGGTACCGGTGCTGGATATGTCGCCGGTGATTTTGATGGAGGGGGAGCATCAGCCGGTGCAAAGTTATGGGTACCTACCGACTAAACTTGAAGACGAGTTGGGTACGTTAACGTTGCTGACAGAAGCGGAACAGCAAGCTCGGCTAAATGCCTATTTGAGCGGGTTTCAAGCCGCGCAAGCTACGGCGCGCGTTATTATTCGGTCTAGCGTGACGCCGGTTATTTTTCTGGACGAGAATCAGCGTGCCCACTACGCGCTTGCGTTGGAAATATTTTCCGATATTTTATCCCGGAACAATGATCCGCAATCGGTACGTATTATTCTCGATGTAAACACCCAAACGGTTCTGGCACAACACGATATGCTCCAGCACCTATCCATTGGCGGCGGCGGGCCTTCAGGTAATGCCAGAGCGCCAGCGAATGATTACCAGCCGGAAGATGCTAATTTAAGCCCACCCGCGACCTTTATTGTCGACCGCGTTGTGTCTGATGAAGGCGCATTGTGCTATTTCGATGCACAAAATGTAGAAACGCGCAGCGCAGAACACGAGTCAGATGTGGGTGGCCTTATGGCTTCGCCGTTTGTTTACGACTGTACAATATCGTCTATTAATAACTACAAAAGCATTAATACGGCGAAATCCCCTCTCAACGATGCGCACTATAGGGGGCAAGTTAGCTCGCGTATGTTTGAGCAATACCTAGGGCAAAAACCTTTCTTCGATAACCCCATTGTGCAATACGTGCATTACGGAAAATCGTTCGATAATGCATTTTACGAGGGCGGCACCGTGTATTTTGGAGACGGTGGAGGAGAATTTTATCCGCTGGTTTCTCTCAATACCATAGCCCACGAAATTGCGCACGGCTTTACCGCTGGCCACGGTGCTGATGGTGGACAAAAGTATATGAGAACAGGCGAGGCTATCGCCATTAACGAGGCCTTTTCCGATATGGCTGGCGAAGCGGCCGAATATTTTCTTACCGGCAGTACCGACTGGCTGGTCGGTGCAGATAGCTGGCCAAAAGAGGGTGCCGTGCGCTATATGCAGACGCCCACACGGGATGGAAAATCTGTTGATCACATTAGTCAGTACAACGCAGGGCTAGATGGCCATTACGGCTCTGGTATTTTTAACAAAGCTTTTTTTACGCTCGCCACTAATGGCATGGAGCCGGGTGCGCCCTGGAACATTCAATATGCTTTTTATGCCTTTGCCAATGCCAACCAGGCTTGTTGGTTGGCGAACAGTATCTTTATGGATGCCGCTGATTGCGTTATGAGACAGGCTTCGGCGGTTGCGATGCGTTTACAAAGCGACGGTGTGAAAACAAGTACGGGCCAATACTGGAGTGAAGCGGAATTAGCCAATCACATACGCAAAGCGTTTGCCGTGGTTGGGCTTATATTGCATCTCGATCAGGGTGTAGAAAGCGAGTTTAGCTCCGAGAAAAAATTTCTAACGGTTAACTTCACAAATTTTTCGCGTGCAGAGGGCGTAGCGCTCACAGAGGCTCAGCTCGATGGCGGTTGGAGCACAGAATGGAATTTTGGCGACGGCAGTGCCAGCGCGACCACATTCAATGCAGCGCACACGTATAGTGAAAGCGGTGAGTACACCGTTACCCTTACGGTTACATCACCCAATGGCGAATCGGATAATTTTCTCGAAACCCTATCGGTGGCGGATGACTACTGCCACGTAGGCGGTGAGGTGGATGAACTCTTCACCATTCGCATGCTCGGGATTAACGGTTTACTGATTGAAACCGAGCCGGGAATCTACAGTGACAATACCCAACACCCGGTATTGATCCCCGCCGATCAGCCGCTTAGTTACACCCTGTTGCTGGGGCCGGTAACGCAAACCGCGGAAACGAGCCGCGTGGTCGGCGTATGGCTCGACAGCAATAGTGATGGTGTCTTCACCGACGAAGAACGTCTTAGCCTGGTCGGCACGGAATGGCAAAGTCAGAAAAATACGGATTTTATTGGCAGGGCAGGTGAAACCTACCGTCTGCGTGTTGTTAGCAGTGCCGATGGGTTGCCAGATTCGCCCTGTGGCGAGGTGGAAGAGACTGCGGTCGCCGACTTTAGCCTTATCTGGAACAGTGCGGTAGCCAATCAGTTTGACTGGCTGCACCAGTTACAGCTCAATCAGGTGGTGTTTTCTTCCACCACCAACGACACGCGCATTGCCAGTTATCACTGGGATTTTGGCGACGGTACTACCAGCAGTGATCCCGAGCCTAGCCATAGTTTTAACCTGAGCGGTAACTATGAGGTAAACCTGACGGTAAAAGATGCCAAGGGAGAGCCGCTCTACAACCAAACGAAAACCGTTGCATACAGCACACATACCGAGCCGAGATTTTACCATCAGGCAAACGACCACACGATTACCTTTTCAAATAATCAAAGTATTTACCCTGAAAACTCGACATTCTTGTGGGATTTTGGCGATGGCAGCACCAGCAACGAAGAAATGCCAGCACACACTTATGCTGAGCTGGGCAGCTACATCGTAACACTCACCATTAGCAACCCCGACAACCCGCAAGGTATCACCGATAGCTCTGCGGTAACCGTGAGAGAAAGTGTTTCGGCCCCTTCCTTTAAGGCTAAAGTTCTGCGTCGGCACGAGAATACCTACAGTGTTGAGTTTGGTTTTAGTCTGGGCCGTACGCCCAAAGACAAGCACTCGGGCCAGTGGGAAATACTCTGGCAGTTTGGCGATGGCGAACAAAGTGAATCGCAGCCCAATTACACATCCCAAAAAATATTGCACACCTACAACGCCCCCGGCGAATACACCGTTAACCTCACTTTCCGCTATCGCCAGCGTACGGGTAGTGGTGAACTCGATTGGGTATGGGCAAGCGAATTATCTACCCTGGAGGTGGTGCTGGAGGCCGCAGACACCAGTGCGTATTGCGAAGCGCAAGGCGATACGATGTTTGAATCGGTGCGCGTTGTCGAAATTAATGGTCAGCGCTTTGAAACGGGTAACGAAGGCGGTTTGATTAACCCCGATAATCCGATTTTGATAAAACCCGAAAACAACCACTACTATATCGAAGCGGCTTATGAGGCAGAAACAGCGGCCGAACGTTATTATTTGTGGTTGGATGCCAACCGCGACTACTGGTTTGGCAGTGAAACACAGGATGAAGCATCACCGGAACGGCTGCTGAACCGACTGGATTTTCTGGACTATGAAAGCGGGCGTGGATATATCGAAGGTTTTTTTAACGCACCACTAACCGATACAACGCCGGGCTCTTATTTTTCGAACATGCGGCTGCTGCAGCAATATGAATTCGTTTTCAGTTACACGCTTTCACCTTGCCATAATTATTTGTCGTCTGGCTATGATTCTGGAGAGGTAGAAGATTACCGTGTTAAGTGGGTGGTGCCCGCGAATGCAGATATTTCCTACACTCTTAGCGAAAAAACACTCAGCATCAGTAACGGTACCCAGGCAGGTGCTTCGCCCGCGTGGGTCTGGGATTTTGGCGATGGCAATACCAGTGCGGAACAAAACCCGGTACACGAATACACTAGCGCTGGAGACTATCTGGTTTCGCTGAAAGTTAACAGCGATGCTGGCGACACCCTTGCGCAATGGCAAACAGCCATTACACTTTCTGCAGATACCAGCGTAGCGACAAACCCGCAGCTATCCGTTTCGCTTAATGACAATATACTCAGTTTTGATACTGCGGCCAGTACCTATCCGGCAGACTCTACCCTATTGATCGACTTCGGCGACGGTGATACCAGCGCACTGGCTAGCGGTACTCATACCTATAACACCGCAGGAACCTATACCGTTACCATCACCATCAGCAACGCAGCGCATCCTGAAGGCTCCTCCAGCCAACAAAGTATTACGGTTACCCTGCCTGCCGAGCCTGAAGAACCAGAACCGGAAGAGCCAGAACCGCAAGAGCCAGAACCGGAAGAGCCAGAACCGGAAGAGCCCGAGCCAGGCATCGAAAGGAAAAAGAGCGGTGGTGGCGGTAGCGTTAATTTGTTTGGTGTGTTTTTACTGACCACGCTCTATTGCCTAAGGCGCAGACGAAAAAGCCCAACGGTATAAATATATCGGTATAGCTTGGCAAACAAAAACAGGAGCTTGAAGAATTGTAATTAAATAGGCCGTGGTGTTTAGCGGCCAATAAAGAAAAAGGGCTCCAGTGAGGAGCCCTTTTTTTGTTACTCAGCGAGAGTGTCTGCAGATACATTCACATTTGCTCGCAAGCTTCGGTGTTTAAATTTACAGTTCCACAGGTTCAGCGCTTGGCTCAGCTGTGGGTTCGGTTGTGGGCTCAGCTGTGGGTTCGGTTGTGGGTTCAGCTGTGGGTTCGGTTGTGGGTTCAGCTGTGGGTTCGGTTGTGGGCTCAGCCGTGGGTTCTACGATAGGCTCGCAGACACCGGCATTGTAATTGCCGACGGTTCTTATAATCTCTTCTTCACTGGGTTCTACCCGCTCGCCTATAAGCAGGCTGGAAACGACCCTGCGAACCAAGTTGTCTAACCGTGTAACGATATAGCAGTCAACACTGGGTTCTTGATGCGAACCGCCTACACCTGAGTCGTCGGTCAGGAACAGGTAGCGGCTCTGGGTGACTGCTGCGGCACTGCGCATTAAAAACTCCGCGACATCTCCGACACCGCTGGCGGCGACGGGGGCGATATGGATTTGATTTTCGCGGGCGGTCAACACGGAGTTCCACGTGGCCATGATGTTTTCATCGTGTGGAGGCGCATCGGCGACTAAAAGCAGTGCTTTGACGGCATCGGAACGCCACTCAGCTTGCATTGCCAGTTCGAGCGCTTCGTCCATTGCTTCGGGGTAGTTTCCGCCGCCGCTGGCAATCTGCGCATTCAAATCGTCTTGTATTGTTGCGATGTCGTCTGTTAGTGGGAATTCTCGCGTTACGTACGAATCACCTGTGTCGCGATACACGATTAAACCCACTCTAATGTTTACGGCGGGGTTGTCTTCGCTTATTGCCGATAGAATGCTTGTTAATTCAGCCTGAAGGTAATTTAACTCGTCACTCATGCTTCCGGTCGTATCAATTACAAGTAATAGATCCAATTTATCAACTGGCCCTGGCGATAATAATGGCAGCGTAAATTCTAGGGATCGGTCATCACCGAGAGCGCTTAGATCAACTGTCTGAGAGATCAGTACGTCATCACTGGCGTTTGAAGCGGTTATATCAAAAACATCTGGCAAGCCATCGATCGACGGATAAAGTATGGTTTGTCCGTTGGCTGCGGTGTAGTGGGTAAGGAGAGCGGTATCGCTTTCGTTGACGACTAGCTTGGCGTGTGGGAACGGTGTGCCGTCGCTATCAAGAACGGTAACGGTAAGCGCTTCGTTCATATTCAGGAAGGGCAGCGTTGTTCCGGCGTGGCTTTGTAAGTAATCGCTCACATAGCTGGAGTAGAGGTGAGGATTCAAGACATCATCGTAGTCCCCGGCGGTAAGTGTGCCTGCCTGCGGGGTTGAACTCGTTGAGCCGCTGGAGCTGGTCGAGCTAGCAGTTGAGCTGGTCGAGCCAGAACTTGAACTCATGGAGCTGGTGCTTGAACTTGTAGAGCTGGTACTTGAGCTTGTGGTAGTTGAACTCGTGGAGCTGGTGCTTGAGCTTGTGGTCGATTCATCGCAGCTGCCGAGCAGGGTCCAGGAGGCATCGCTACCGGGTACAGAATTGGTGTACCAGTTGGCCCGATAGAGGTTGCCAAGGTAAACCATTTGATCGCCAGTATCCGCGTGGTTAGACACTCCGCCTTCCCAGTCTTTTGCTGTCCAGTTTGGATATTCGTTTACATCTGCACAGTCGCCTTCACCCGTAG
This sequence comes from Teredinibacter haidensis, assembly GCF_014211975.1. Taxonomy (NCBI): domain Bacteria; kingdom Pseudomonadati; phylum Pseudomonadota; class Gammaproteobacteria; order Cellvibrionales; family Cellvibrionaceae; genus Teredinibacter; species Teredinibacter haidensis. The sequence continues at coordinate 2,088,753 of NZ_CP060084.1, read as the reverse complement.
TTGAGCTTGTGCTGCTGGACGTTGAGCTGGTGGAGCTAGAGCTGCTAGACGTTGAGCTGCTAGACGAGCTTGAATCGCTGGAGCTGGACGATGACGAAACGGTGTCACCGGAACTACAGATATTGCCATTTAGCACAAACCCGGAAATAACCGTCGCGGGAGAGCTGCCGTATGTGGCATTGAAGCCGAAACTAACTTGTCCATAGTCGGCTGCAATGGTGCCGTTCCACTGAGTGGCATCGTTAGAAGCGGTAAAGGTTGTTCCTTCACTGGAGTAGCTTGCGTTCCACCCGGAATCGAACGATTCAGACATGCTCCATACAAGCTCATAACCAGAGATGGGCTCTAGTGTTTTGTTGGTGAGGGTTACGTCCACCTGAAAGCCGGTACCCCATTCGTTAATAATGTCGTAATCGACATGGCAGTAGTCAGTGTCGTCTGCTTGTGCGATTGAGGTTAAAAATCCGAGCCCTAAGAGAGCGATACGCGAGCCGGTAATTAGCGTGTGTTTGAGTAATTTTCGAGTTTTTTTCATCGTACTTTCCTTGAAATAGATGTAGCGAGTTGAAACAGGCGTGTGGGGGGAAATGCAGAGCTTCTGCACGGTATTAAAAAAAGTTTTATTTTTATTGTTCTCTGAAAATAGTTGTTAACTAAATCTCGACGTTGGTCGAGAAACTTTTGGTGTGCAGGCCTTCGTTTACCCATGTGAACCGTGTGGCTCTACTTATCGTTATGATTGTTTGACACGTTTCACTGCAGAGATCGACAACGCCGCACGTGATTTTTTTGCGAGAAAAGAAATAAACCTAAAGATCTCTTCTTTGCAAGCATCATAATCTAAATTGTTTTCAGTTTTTTGTACACTTTAGTGTCACGAATAATCGAACATTTATATTATGGTTGTGGATTGGTTATGCATTGCAATCCGGTGAGCGCTATGCGTTGCCAGTGCGGCGTCAAAAATCATTTTTTATTTTTGATTTTGTGCGCCAGAAGGTTTTACACGTTACCGCGGCACAGGGGGGCGTTTAAACTGCCGGTTTAGTCTGTTTTTAGGGGGTTGTTATGGCGATTTACCTCTGTATTTTAAGGTGTATTTCTCGTGTTGATGTCGAACTGGCCCGCTAAAAAAGCGTAAATGCTGGGTTGGTGTGGGAAGGTGACGTTGCGCTTACCGTGGGAGGTGCATGTAGCGGGGCTGACGTGGAGGATCGTTAAAAAACGCAATCAATTTTTTGCGCCAACAAAATAAACTTCTGGCAAGTTGTTCAGTTGATTTTAAGTTGAAATGATTTTTACCTGCTTATCCTCTGCAGTAAAGCGCTGCCCTTATTTTGTTTGTGTCTATTCATTTTGTTTATAGTCGTCGTCTCTTCTTGTTTATAGTATTTACTACTTCAACTTGCTAGTCTCAGATGAGTGGTCGCAGTACAGACAGTTATTTCAGAAACAATAAACAAGGAATCGTCATGAATAATCAAATAAAAACGTTAACAAGGTATACGCTACTGGCGATGCTGTTGTTTGGCGGAATAAATATCTATGCGCAAGAAACCGAACTTTCAGCAAGTGGCAGCAGTGCAAGCAGCAGTGGGCAGTCATCAAGCACGCCGGGCTCATACTCTGCATCGTCTTCGTCGGCGGTTTCACTTGCTTGTGAAGTAACGTCCGTACAAACTTGGGGTAACGCCTATCAGCTGGCTGTTGAAATAACCAATATCAGTACGATAGAAACCCAGCAGTGGAACACCCAAATTAGTTTAAATGAAAGCTACACCGTCGATCAGGCTTGGGGTGTTGTTCTTGAACATGAAGGCGAATATTTAGCCGCCAGTAATAATTATTGGAATGGCTACCTCGGTAGCGGTGAGACCGTAACGTTTGGTGTGCAGGGTACATTTTCGGGGGCATTTGTTGAGCCAGTCTGCGGGCAGGGTATAGGTCCAGATGAGTCCTCTTCGTCTCAGCAGAGTTCTTCGTCTCAGCAGAGCTCTTCCTCTAGCTACAATTATGAATACTACAGCCCATGGGTGTACGTTACTTATTATATCGACGGAATGACCCTTCATGCGGATGCTCAGGTAACGTCGTTTGATGATAATCCTACGACGTTTTGGGAATTTGGTGACGGATCAGATACCTTGCAAGGTGTGTTGTCTGTTACGCATACATACCAAGAGCCGGGAGAGTATTCAATAACGTTTAGTGGTGTCGATTATCCGTGGGCAAATATTCAATCTTTCAATATTACGGTTGGCCCTGAGAATGAAGCGCCTGTTGCCGATTTCTATTGCGAAGAGGATGAGCTTGAAAGTGGAACCGACACGGCTCCCAGTGTTTACGTTAAAACGATTTGTTACAGCACCAGCACTGACGCCAATAACAACACGTTGATGCATACGTGGGATTTCGGTAACGGTGAAGTCTTTCCCGATACCTTGGATCACCCTCTGACGGTAAGCGATAGTGAGCCCGATATTAGTTTCGAGCAAGCCGAAGTCGATTATGTGGATCCCGGTATTTACGATATTACTTTGATCATTACCGACGGCGAATATTCAGCCACAAAAACCATCCAGTGGACCGCTCGCAGCTCGACAGGGGAAACACAACAAAGTTCGTCTAGCTCGTCTAGCTCCAGCAGTGAATACTATGAGCCCAGCGTTGAGGTGTTGTCCTATTATGTGGAGGGCATGACGCTTTATGCGGAAGGTGAGGTTGAAGCGAGTGTTTCTGACACGGAATGGGATTTTGGCGATGGCTCTGAGATTTTGCAGGATGAGTTGGTTGTCAGCCATACCTATGATGAGCCTGGCGATTATGTGGTTATTTTCCGTGGTATCGATTACCCCTGGGCCAGCCATCAAACGTTTAATATTACGGTTGCACCGCAAGCCCCGGAGGTGTCATGTGAGTACAACCTTCTTTCGCAGTGGAATGGGGGGTTTAGTGCGCAAGTAGTGATTACAAATAATAGCGAATCAACCATTGATGGATGGCAGCTGAGCCTGACGTTTGCAGGAGAGCAGCAAATAAGTAGCGCTTGGTCTGCCAGCGTTAGTGGCGACAACCCCTACGAGGTAAGTGGGCTGAGTTACAACGCACAGATTCCTTCCGGCCAGTCGGTGTCTTTTGGCTTTGTTGGCGCGAAAGGGGCAGAGGAAGCGGAACCGCCTCAGTTTGGCGGCGATCTATGTCACTAGGCTATTTGCCTGGGGCGCTAGTCTCCAGCGCTTTATCGGGCTGAGCATGGGCTCTATGTAATCGTTTTCACCCGCTTGAATGCGGGTGAAAAGCTTAAAAACACCGTAAAAAGGCTCTCTCCCTATAGAGGCATACGAGCAGGGCTGGCGTATTAATTTGTAGCGGCGTGCTTTAATGCTGCATAGCCAGCCTTACCGTTTGCGAATGCAGGCCACCGCTATAGCCCCAAGGCTGTTACTGCGGTAGACGTTTGTTTTTGCACTCTCGTTGGCCGATAGGGCTTTAATTTCACCTCCCAATAACGCTAATCCCGCACTCTATGTTAGGGTATCGGGCTGAGTGTTTTGCATGGCAAAACCTACTGAATACATCAATAAACCTAACATCACGGGGAACAATGAAAACACCCAAACGACTTCAGCCATTATTGGAAGATGGCCTGATTGATGAAGTGCTTTACCAGCTAATGAGTGGCAAAGAAGCCCAAGTATTTGTAGTGCGCTGCGGAGACCATATTCGTTGCGCGAAAGTCTATAAAGAATCCAATAAACGCAGTTTTAAGCAGGCGGCGCAATACCAGGAAGGGCGCAGCGTGCGTAATTCCCGTCGCGCGCGGGCCATGGCGAAGGGCACGCGCTTTGGCCAAAAACAGCATGAAGAAGCCTGGTTAAGCGCTGAGGTAGAAGCGCTTTACCGGCTGGCGGCCGCTGGCGTGCGGGTGCCTAGCCCCCACGGTTTTGTGGATGGTGTGCTGCTAATGGATTTAGTGTGTGACGAAAGTGGCGATCCGGCCCCACGTTTAGACGATGTATCTTTTACCCCGGAAGAAGCCCGCGACTATCACGACCGTATGATGATGGAAATTGTACGCATGCTGTGTGCTGGCCTTGTGCATGGGGATTTATCCGAATTTAATGTGTTGGTCGATCCAGAAGGCCCCGTGGTTATCGATCTGCCCCAGGCCGTAAACGCTGCGGGTAACAATAATGCTCAAATGATGCTCGCGCGCGACGTCAACAAGATGACTGATTTCTTTGGTCGCTACGATCCCAATTTGCGGATAACGCACTACGCCGAAGAAATTTGGGAGCTGTACGAGCACGGTAAGCTACACCCCGATAGCAAGCTTACGGGTGAATTTGCCGAAGCCGATGTAGATACCGACATTGCCACTATGCTACGCATAATTGAGTTCGCCAAGCAGGAAGAAGATGAACGCATAGAGCGCGAGCAAGCCGCACGAGATGGCGAATTTTAGGCCACACTCTATCAAATGAACGCGGGCAGCTATGCAGGGAAGCGTGGCTCGTGTATTGATCTTTCGGCAGTTGGATACTCTCTTTCCCGGCCTGAACCTCTGTAACTTTCAATTCGCCCACGGTTGGCTCGTGTGTCTCGTTGTTTGCGCTGTTTTCGGCTAATATGCCGCGATTGCAGTGAGGGGTGTTTGTCGTGCTTTGCAGCGCTATAACACTATGCCGAGTTCGCCTGGGTGGTTCAATTTCACGATTTGTTCTAAGGTTGCTTTAAGGCAAGTCTTTCGACATGGCGAGTGTCTCCGGTTTTGATTTGTTATTTTCCCGTATTGATAAAGGTATTCTGATGGCGAAAAAATATTATGTAGTTTGGGAAGGGCGGGAAACGGGTATTTATACTGATTGGAATTCGTGTAAAAAGCAGGTTGATAGGTTTGCCGGTGCTAAATATAAGTCTTTTACTACGTTGGCAGAAGCCGAGCTGGCTTTTCAGGGGAAGAGTGTAAAACCCGGTAAGGGCTTGGCTGGGAAAAGTCGTGTGTCGAAAACCGCATCGGCGAATGGTGTTAAAACCTATGCTGCTGATGAGATTTCTGCAATGGCAATAGAGACAAAAATATTTACGGATGGCGGCTGTGATCCTAACCCCGGTAAAGCCGGCTCGGGGATTGCGGTGTATCGTAATAATACTGTTGACGAGCTTTGGTATGGCTTATATAACCCTAAGGGTACGAATAATACTGCCGAGTTAAATGCGTTACACCAGGCGTTGTTAATGGCAGAGAATGAAATTAGCAGTGGAAGGTCTGTCGCGATATTTTGTGATTCCAAATATTCTATTCAATGCGTTACTCAGTGGGCTGTAGGTTGGCAGAAGAAGGGTTGGAAAAAGAGCGGTGGTGAAATAAAAAATTTGGAATTGATAAAGGATATGTTTGCGCTCTACCAGTCGTTAGAGAATAAGGTTCCGGTTTTACATGTGAACGGCCATGTGGGTGTTGAAGGTAACGAATTGGCTGATCGAATGTCGATAATGGCGATAGAGTTTAGGGAAGAGGACTTTAGTCTTTATCGCGAGAAGCTCGATATTCAATCCCTTTTGGCTATGAGAGCTGGGTAGTACTTGCTGAGTGGCTTGGGAGTGCGCCTTGAGATAAGTTTTTCGGGGCATAAAAAAACCGGTATTCAACGAGGAATACCGGTTTTTTTTCGACTGTTCAATCAGCGTTTGTGAACAGTGCTCTGTCTCTTACTCGTTAGACAGGGTTGGCGTTGACCAGGCTTTCCAGGTGTCGAGATCTCCGGTGGTATTGCTATGCGGTGTTATCGCTCCTGGCTCGTTGGCGGTTTTCAGCAAGAATTTGCGAAGGTTATCGATCACGGGTTGCTGGTGTTCGGGTCTCGCAGAACAGTGTCCACCGTCGGCTACATTTGAGTGGTAGGAAATGTTCTCTTCCGCTCCCAGTGCCTTATATACTTCTGCACCGCCCAGTGCGGCGACGTGCGCAGACTGCGGGCCGAGGTTGGCAATGTGTGGGTTGTCTAGGATGAGCAGGCCACGTGGCGCAATCATTGAGACAATCTCGTGAGTATCGATTGGAAGTTTCTCCACATTGGTGTTTGTGGCGAAGGGTTGGAAGTCGTCACCTAGCCAGTAAGTTTCGCCGTACGCGCTACCTGGGCTCTGTGCGCCTTCGCCGGGAATTCCTCGCCAAATGGGAACGCCGCCACTACCTGATTCGAAGGGAATGGTGAGAGCGATTCGCTGGTCAAATGCACCGATGGTAAATGCACCCTTACCGAAGCGAGAACATCCTACAACGGCGGTTGCGTCGGCTTGAAGAATGCTGCCATCCGACTGTTCGATAACGTCGATGATTCGGCTAACGCCCCAGGACCAGGCAACTAACAGCCCGGTAGTACTCTTGGCTCCGTATATATCGTAAAAAGCGCCTTTTTTGCTTCCCCGTGAACCGGACTCATCGCCGATGTCGTAGGGGTTAACGGTAACGATAGCTACGCCTTCGTTTTTAACTAGGTCGTTGTGTGCAAAGCCGAAAAAGCCAGATCCAAGGCTGAACAGAACGGGGTAGGGAGCGGTGCCGGTGGTGGGTAGATCTACCGTAACACTGAAGCTGGTGCTCTTGTCGCCGTCTTGAACGTCAATGGTGATGCTGTCTCCGGATACCGTACCCGTAACCTGTTCTGGTTTGGGGGGTTTGGTTCCGTATACATATCTTTCTGCCTGGCGGAGAATTTCCTGCCGGCGACAGCGCCATTCTGCGGTTGTCGTCATTCGGCTTCCGTCTAGTTTGGTAAACGGATCTGGCAGGTTAGCGTCGTGAATCAGGTCGGTGTCTAAGGCTAAGGCCTGAACCGCACAGTCGGCGCCTTTGTTTTCGTCAGAAGCAACACCAATCGCAGGGGGCTCTGGGAGTTGGGGCTCGACGGGCTCTGGCTCAACGAATTCACCGCTTATTGAGAATAATGCGATTCCAGCTATGGAGCCGTTATCTTCGATGGTTTCAATTGTCACTGTCAGGCTGCCATCGGTGACGACTACGTCTTGTACCGTATGCTGGAAAGCTGTCAGTTGACCTGCACTATCAGCTAGGTCCAGATCAGTGAAAATACGCTCACCTTCGACTGATACGTGGAAGAGGCGCTTGCCCGCTTCATCCCAATAGGTTTCTGCGAAGTGCATTAAGACATCGTAGCTACCGTTAGTAACTGGGATTTCGTAGCTATAGTCTCCGTAGCGTTCAGATTGATAGAGGATGTCTTCTTCGGTCCCTTCGATATCATCGGTGATATCGCGGGTGGCACCATCGGTAGAGAACTGATCGGCGCTGTAGGTGTAGCCGTTAAAGCTGATCTCTGGTCCACCGACGTTCACCGCGTACACGAACACAGGCTCTGTGGGGGTGTAGCCGCCGGGAACGGGTATGGGGGACTTGTCGGACGAACTTCCGCCACAGGCGGCCAGCACTAGTGCAGAAGAGAGTAATGTAATTTTTTTTATAGTATTCATTGGTGCTCCAAAACTAAATAATTGAAGTATGTTTAAACTCGCTATGTCTTGTTTTTATAACGCATCGCCCCGTGCCATGACCTCGCAGTATTGAGGTAATCTTTTCTTTTAGCTTGTTCATGGGATGTGTGGCGCGCGCTTCCGCATGATTGTATACAAGTATTTCTTGTCGGGTCAACTGAAACTAGAGCATCCCCTTTCCCCCTTTTTGAGTGGTGGGGCCTAAATGCAACCTTTGGCATTTCCGTTTTACGGCCGCTACGCCAACGGTAGCGGTTATATTTTCTACACTAGGGTCAGCGTTTTTTTATCTGTAAAAAATAGTTCAAGCCAGTTTGAGCTGTTTGGAGGGAATGAGTCGTTTAGAGGTTGTCTCTCGTGGGCTTTTACCTGAGCTTCAGTATCGCCATGGCTGGAGATATGTTCTGGTCTAGTACCTTTCAGTAAAATAGACCTGTGCACCCTTTATGTGCTTTGAGGGTGAGTAAAAAGGCAGCGATTGTGAGTTCCACCTGTCGCCGAAATTCTTTACATCGAGAGAGTAGATGGTAGGGGAGGTACGTTTTAGATCTTAGCTAAGGTTCTGATTCTAATCACAATAATAATTAAGGCATAAAACTTGTATCTCACGGCCAGATTGGAGCGGTTTGCATGATTTATGGGCAGACTGCAGGTTTAGGCGGTTTAACGATAATAAACATGTTCTTTATTTTTAAAGAGCGTTCAATTCTGGATGTTTGGGGTGAGGAAACTCTAATGAAATTCTTTGGGAAGTTATTCGGAACTTCTGTTCTGTGCTTGTTTTTAATCGATACAGCGGTAGCACTACCACAATTGTCTTTGGATGAAAGCTCTGGCGTAATTACAGACTCTCGCACAGGCGATGAGTGGTTGCAGTGGAGCTTGACGACCGGGAAATCCATAAGCGAAGCACTTGCTGAATACGAAGCTTCTGGTTGGAGCTTGGCAACGGCTTTAGATATGTCTGAGCTATACACCAGCGTGGGTTTATCTGGCGCAACATGGGATGGCTCTACCGCGCAGTATAAGCAATATGAAGGCGGTGCTAATGGTGGCCTTGTTGATGAGCTTGTCGCGTTGTTTGGTGTAACGGATCGAAGAGAAGATATTGGTGTTGACGGTACAATGTACGAGGCTACGATCGCTCAATACGGAGAGGTTGGTTTACTTGCCGGGGCCATTACTAGCTTCGCCATGTTGGGTGCTGAAGGGCCGGTGATCTTTCCTTCTAGAATGGTTTTAGGTTTCACTGAATCAATGCTAGATAGCGTGAGAATCGACGTTGAAGGTATGGGTGTTGCCCTGATTCGTACTGGTGGTGATACTCCTCCTGTGGGGGTTGACGAGCCAGGTACTGCTGTTCTGTTCGTTTTCGCTTTGGCTGCCGTTGGCGCACTGAGACGAAGAGTAACCATCCGTTAATTACGGTAAATTAATTCCTGCTCAATATTATTGATGATTTTGAAAAGCCGGTTGGGTCTTCCAACCGGCTTTTCTATGCGCCTGATTTTATTTGTGGGCGCTTGCATAGGGCGTTTGTACTAGTAGCCAATACTAAAAAAGCCCGGCTGTTGGGCCGGGCTTTTAATCTGATTCAGCTTTTAGGCATAACCTTAAAAGCTTGGCAGTTCATCCAGTGTTATAACATTGGAATGGTTGTAGACATGGTTTTTGTGGGCGTTTGTGTTGAAGTACTCACCTGTCCAGAAGTTGTTGCTGTCGGTCACGCCCTCAGTTGAGGTGCTGTCATTCCAAACGACAAAATACAACCACCAGGCACCATCTGCTTCCATAGCATCCGGGTCTGGAATATTGCTGTTTTCACTCAGGGCAACTAATTTGGATTCCGTTGGGTAAGCCTTGGCGATATTGTAGGTACCAATTTGAGAACCATAATTTTTAGCCTCAGCGTAGATGTCGTGGCTCACGATATCGACATAGTCGTTACCCGGATACCAAGAAAGGCTTTGCCCATTCCATACCCAAATTAGGTTGTTTAAACCGTGGTGATTTGTCATGCGGTCATACATATATTGCCATAACAGGGCTTGTGCATAGCCGGCAGGCACTCCGTCGGTGCGGGTACGTCCCCACCAGAACCAGCCGCCAGCGGCTTCGTGAAGAGGGCGCCAGAGTACGGTTACGCCAGCATCTTCTAGTGTTTGTAGTTCAGCGGCAATGTCGTCGATATCGTCAACGAGCGCGGTGAAATCTGCGCTGCTGGTGTTGAGTTCGCCGTTTAGAATGGGGATTTCAAAATCAGTTTTCTCTGAATAAAACTCAACCTCGCTTCCCACTCTCCAGTGCCAGGCGAAAGTGACTAAGCCGCCTCGGTCCCAGTGCACAATGGCCTCTTCTGTTTGTTGTTGACCAGAGCCACCGGAATAAGCGTAGTTCATAAAGTCGTAACCCATTATTGCTGGGGCTTTATTGGTGTCGTTGATAACTCGTTGGTACATATCAACACTGTCATTCCAGGTTAAATCCTGTTGGCCGGACAGCATTTTGCTACCCCAAACGGACTTTAAGTAGGTGTAGACTTTTTTTGCTGTGGCATCTGCGTTTGGGTTAACCAAGGTTTCGGATAGAGCGGTTTGTTGACCGCTATTAAAGCCTGGACATAGGCTTTGAGATAGGCAGACTTCGGCATCTTCGTAACCCCAATCGCCCGTTTCTGTTGAGCAGAAGGGTATGCTTTCTGCACCAATCAGGCAGTAATCGTAATTTCCGACACCCGGATCTGCAGCGGATAGGTAGCCGATGCATGTGGCGCCTGTTTCCCAGCCCCAGCCATTCTCGGGTACAGCTGAGCTGTCGCGACAGTAGGGCTTATTGTTCGATGCTGCGTTAGGGATATTTGCCACTGAGCTGCTGGATGATTCGCTAGAGCTGCTGCTGGATGATTCACTAGAGCTGCTGCTGGATGATTCACTAGAGCTGCTGCTGGATGATTCACTAGAGCTGCTGCTGGATGATTCACTAGAGCTGCTGCTGGATGATTCGCTGGAGCTGCTGCTGGATGATTGGGACGAGCCGCCACCACCACCACATGCTGAAACCAGCAGTATGGAAGCTGTAACGACAGCGTAAAGATAATGTTTCATAGATGCCTCATGAATGTAGTGCTTTCTTACTAAAATTTACTGAGCCTGATGTGAAAAATTAACGCAAAAGATCAGGTGGTTTTTAGGTCTGACTTTTAGAGTGTAATAAACGGACGAGCTCAAGAATGAAAAAATCTAAATGTAACCGGTTTCAGTTGTGCGCGCAATGGTAGTCGATTGCTAGAACGCTTGGCAAGGATTCAAGATCAAGTAGGTGTTAGAATATTGTCTTGCCGCACACAAGGGACATTGCGATGAATTGCATACGGGTTTTGGTTGTTATTACCTTATCGGTGGGGCTTGTGCTACCGGGGGTGGCTTCAGAACTACAGGACGTGGATGCCAAGGCTCTCCTTCGCCAGGCAATGGAGCTGTGGCGAGGTTCTTCGTCGGTGTCCGAGCTGAGTATGACCATCAAGCGCAGCGACTGGCAGCGAACGATGTCGATGAAGGCATGGACAAAGGGCGATAAAAAGTCGCTGGTGAGAGTCCTTGAGCCCAAGAAGGATGCGGGTAATGGCACCTTGCTGATCGATAATGCTCTCTGGACCTTTACTCCCAAAATCAATCGCGTGATAAAAATTCCTTCCTCCATGATGGGGCAGAGCTGGATGGGTAGTGATTTCACTAATAAAGACATCAGCAAGTCTACCGATGTGCTCGATCAATACTCACACAAGCTGCTCGAAGTGAAGGAAGAGGAGGGCAGGCAGTTTTATATCATTGAAGCGATTCCCCATGAAGATGCCGCTGTGGTTTGGGGGCGCGAAATCTATGCTATTCGCGATGACGCTGTTGTAATGGAGCAGCAGTTCTGGGATCAGGATAATATTCTTGTTAAAACCCTCTCTACCCTGGACGTCGTTGATATGGGCGGGCGACCAGTGGCCAAGCGCATGCGTATGGCTGACGCCGAAACACCGGACGAGTGGACCGAAATGGAAACCCATTCCATTGCTTTTGATGTCGATTTGCCCGAGAGCCTCTTTACTCTTTCCAGTTTACGCAATCCCCGGTAAGCGGATATGGCCGTTAATATCAGTATTAGACTTGCCTGGCGTAACCTTTGGCGACACAAGCGTCGAACCTGGCTGACTCTGGGCGCGATTATTTTTTCCAATACTTTACTGATTTTTATGATTGCCTTACAGCAGGGCAGTTACACCATGATGATCGACAATAGTCTGCGCGCCTTTACGGGCCATATGCAGGTTCAGGCCAGGGGTTATCTGGACGAGAGCAAGATGCGAATGGTTGTGCCGGACGTTGTTCAATTGGCTGGCGAAATTCGAGCGCAACTGCATGTGAAAACCGTTTCTGCTCGCGCCATGGGTTTTGCGATGGCCTCCAGCGAGGATCGTTCCTTTGGCCTTCAGGTGACTGGGGTACAGCCTCAGTTCGAGCCGAAGGTGTCGAGTCTTCCGGGTTTGGTTGTGCGTGGTCATTATCTGAAAAATGTTGATGCGGATGAAATAGTGATAGGCAGTGTATTGGCCCGCAACCTGAAGGTTGATGTGGGTGAAGAGCTGACGCTTTTAGGCAGTGGTTATGACGGTTCCATTGCGGCGGTTATTGTCAAAGTGGTGGGTGTTTTTGAGTCGGGCATGGTGGATTTGGATCGCGCTGTGGCACAGATACCCCTGCGAACATTTCAGCAGGTGTTTTCCATGAATGGAGCCGGTCACAGTGTGGTTATCGCGGCTCCGGAACTGGATATTGTGGATCAATGGAGGCAAACACTTAGCTCGAATATTTCAAACGAAAACATGGTGGTACTGAGCTGGGATGAATTGCAACCGGGCTTAAAGCAAGCTATTCAAGCCGATATGTCGAGCGCGGCTTTTATGTATTTGGTGTTGGTGGCACTGGTGGCGTTTAGTGTTCTCAATACGCAGTTGATGTCTGTGCTGGAGCGCACCCGCGAATTCGGCATTATGATGGCTTTGGGCTTAAAGCCCGGTCGCTTGAGCCTCCTGGTGTTAAGCGAAACCACGATTCTTGCGGGCCTGGGTTTGCTTCTGGGTTTGTGCCTGGGGTTCTGTATAACGCTTTATTTAAGCCATGCCGGTTTTTCTTACCCCGGTATGGAGGAAATGGCGGGGCGTTTCAATTTGCCCAGCCGGATGTATCCCACTATTAGTTGCCTCTCTATGCTGTTGGGGCCTTCATTCGTCTTTATGGGCTCGATTGCAGCGGCACTGTATCCTGCGTTGCGCATCCATAAACTTCAGCCCGTAGCGGCTATGCGAGCGGTTTAGGGGGTTGAGTGAAAACTGGCATTATCGTAACACTGGCGTGGCGAAACCTTTGGCGTAATTACCGGCGCACACTCATTATGCTGCTCGCCATTGTGCTGGGTGTCTGGGCGATGATTTTTATGACCGCTATGATGCGCGGCATGGTGGACGATATGCTCGAAAGTGGTATTCGCCACCTACCCGGGCACGCACAGCTTCATCATCCTCTCTATCGCGACGATCCCAATATCGTCAATTCCGTTCCCCAATTAACGAATCATCAGCTTAAGCAGTTACAGAATCCCGCCGTGCATCAGTGGACGTCGCGCTTAAAGGTTCCGGCGGTTATTTCCAGCGAGCGTGAAGTGCGCGGTATCGTGCTTTTGGGGGTTCAGCCGCAGTCCGAAGCGGCTATGGCTTTTGATATCAGTCAGGTTAAAGAAGGGCGTTGGCTGGAGTCTGATGTTGATAAAGGTATTGTTATCGGGGCAAAACTTGCGGAGCGATTGGAAACCCGTTTAGGAAAGCGTGTCGTCATTATGAGCCAGGACGAGAAAAACACGATTGCCGAGCGAGGGTTTCGTATTGTGGGGGTATACCACTCCAATGATGTGGCGCTGCTGGAGGAGTTAAATGTATATGCGGCTTTGGGTACCGTTCAATCTTTACTGGCGGTTGAAGGCAATGTATCTGAGATTGCATTTAATGGTGAAGACTATCGCAACACCCAGCCTTTAATGGCTTGGCTTAAACAGACGGATTTAGTGCTTTCAGGCGGCGAGCTATTACCCTGGCACGAAGTGGATTCTTACCTGGGTACTATGATGCGAGTGATGGACGGCTTTGTTATTGTTTGGGTGCTGATAATTTTTCTGGCGCTGTCCTTTGGCTTGGTGAACACCTTGGTTATGGCGGTATTTGAAAGGGTGAGAGAAATTGGTTTGATGCAGGCCTTAGGTATGAAGCCAACACTTATTCTGGTGCAAGTTGTTTGTGAAGCATTCTTTCTGTTGTTGATCGGTTTGCTTGCGGGTAATGCGCTTGCCTTGCTGACGATTGTCCCTTTCCAGTCGGGTATTAATATCTCTGCCGTTTCTCAGGGGATGGAAATGTTTGGGGCGAACAGTGTGTTGTATCCGGCGTTAAAGCTTAAGGATGTGGTGGTTGCGAATGTGGTGGTTATTGTATTGGGGGTGGCCGCCAGTATTTTACCCGCATGGCGTGCTGCCAGTTACGATCCGATTGTTGCGCTCAATAAAAATTAACGGAATCCACTATGACGGCAATAACCTGTAAAAATCTATGTAAAACCTTTCATCAGGGTGAGGCGGTTATTACCGGGCTTGACCAGGTCTCTATTGCGATTGAATCCGGTGAGTTTGTTTGTTTGTCTGGCCCTTCGGGCTCTGGTAAAACGACACTGTTAAATGCCATGGGCGGGTTGGATACACCCGATAGAGGAGAAATAATGGTCGGCGATAAACGGGTCGATATTTTAAAGAAAGTCGAGCTTGCAGAAATGCGTTTGCAGAATATTGGTTTTGTTTTTCAGGCCTACAATCTGATACCTGTGTTAACTGCCAGTGAGAATATTGAATTTGTTATGCAGGTTCAGGGGCTGGCTAAAGTGCAGCGGGCAGAGCGAGTGAGAGAAACGCTTGCGGAAGTGGGATTGTCTGGAATGGGCAGTCGACTGCCATCGCAGTTGTCTGGTGGGCAGCAACAGCGAGTGGCCGTGGCAAGGGCGATTGCCAGTAATCCTAAGCTGGTATTAGCCGATGAGCCCACGGCGAACCTGGATTCTAAAACTGCCGATCAATTAATGGATTTATTTTCCGAGCTGAATAAACGCAGAAAGGTTACCTTTGTTATTGCTACTCACGATCAGAGAGTGATGGCGCACTGTAAACGATTGGTGCGGATGGAAGATGGGTGCATTGTGAGCGATCAAATACAATCGCTAGAGTCGCCTCAGGGAAAATGAAAAAACTTGTCGTAATATTCGGGTTGATCACCTTATGCCTTTCTTTGTCGACACAAGGGGAAGAGCGTCGCGTGGCATTGAGTGGGCATATAAAGTATCAACCGCTCATAAGTACCTATCCCGAGCACAGTATTTACCGCAATTTTATGGATTCCCCTGCAGTGGATAATAATCTGGATGCGCGATTCAATGCCAATGGGCAAATGGGTGCTTGGCAGTGGGATCTGAATTATCAGCTGTTTGCTAAATCGGGTGATTCCGTCAGTTATAACCATCGTTCCTTATCCCAGAGCTTCGGGGGAAATATCTACCCCAGTGATGAAAGTCGTCTAATGCGGTTAACGGATCAATTACTGGATGATGATGACATTCTGGTCGTTCATCGGCTGGATCGCCTTTCGCTTGCCTACAGCAGCCATTCAAGTGTTATTAAAATTGGGCGCCAGGCAATTAGTTGGGGAAATGGGTTGATGTTTAATCCTATGGACATGTTTAACCCCTTTGATCCGACGGCTGTCGATACCGAATACAAGACTGGTGACGATATGCTCTACGCGCAGCGCTTATTCGATAACGGTCACGACCTGCAAGCGGTTTTGGTGGGGCGACGCGATAACAGTGGCGATCTCTCTGCTTCGGGAAATTCAACGGCGTTTAAATATCACGGTTTTATTGGTGAGCATGAATTCGATATGTTACTTGCGCAACACTTCGATGATAGCGTATTGGCCCTTGGTGGGGTTTGGGGCTTGGGCGGTGCTATAGCAAGAACAGATTTTATTGTGTCGGAAAGCGATAATAAAAATTATTACAGCGCAGTGGCCAATCTTTCCTATTCATGGGTAGCCTTTGAACGCAATTTTTCCGGAAGTTTGGAATATTTTTACAATGGCTTTGGGCTGGATTCGGGTGACTATCACCCGTTGACTTTATCTCAAAATCCACAGCTGCTTAAGCGGCTCGCGCGAGGTGAATTATTTAATTTGGCTCGGCAATACTTAGCGGCAACTATGACGGTTGAACTTCACCCTTTATGGGTGTTAACGCCCACCGGCTTTTGGAACGTTAAGGATGGTTCTAGCTTGTTTCAATTGGTGTCTAGCCACGATATTTCACAGGAAAGCTGCTTTCTTCTTTCGCTTAATCTTCCGATTGGTGATAAGGGCAGCGAGTTTGGTGGCTTAGAATCCGGTATTGATGATCGCTATCTTTCTTCTGGCCCTTCATTACTCGCGCAGTTGGCCTGGTATTTTTAACGTTATTGCAGCTTTTTCAGTACAATTTCTTTGGCGACGTTAACGCGAGAGGCGAGGTAATCGTTGCCGCCTCTATCTGGATGAAGTTTTTGCATAAGTCTTTTGTGGGCTTGAATAACCGTTTTTTTGTCTAGCTCGTTGTTACCAATATAACTTTCCAGCCCTAGTACCTGGAGTGCCTCGTTGTAGGAGGGGTCGCTTACCGAGCTGTAATCCTGTTTACTTTGTTGTTGGTGGTGGTGTTGGCTGTGTTGCCCTGATTGTCTTAGGACGCGAATTAAATAGTACGAGCGGCGATCGTGTTTTTGATAGTGGGCTTCCAACTCTGCTAGCTGTTCATCGTTTAAATGATGCAGTTCTGAGCCTTTATAGGGGCCTTCGATAACAATGCCTGTCACGCTGTTTGTTTGCAGATCCAGTTGAACTTTTAAAAAACTGGTCGAAAAAACCGGGTTGCCAAAGGCGTGCCTGCCAAATAGGCGGACGAAAGGGAAAACTCGGGCGAACATATTGACCCCGAATTTAGCGAAGCCCAATGCTGCCGCTAATAGACCTCCCAGCCAGTGTACTCGACCAGTTACGACGGCCAGTAGCATTAGCACAACAAATGCGCCCACCGCCATTTTTATCAGCCACTGCTTACGCTGCTTTTCCGGCAGTGTTCGATAGCGTTTCATCAACCAAAAAATACTTGTGATCAGGGCGAGGGCGATAACAAGGCGAAGTGTCATTGTGGAGCCTTATTCAAAACTCAATTCAATGCCTATTTTACCCAGAAATAGAATTTCCTGTTCCAGGCTGGCACGACTAAGGGGATAATTTTCTAACCATTGTTTGTCGAGGTGAAGTTTGTATTTATCCGATTTGCGTTCTATCTCTGGCAGTATGGGAGCGAGTTCTCGACGACGGTGCAACAGCGTGGCAATACGCAGGCAAAGCAAGAGTGGCCGAAAAGCCTCGAAAGCTTCGTGGCCCATATCTTCGAAACGACTTGCCGTGATTTTTTTACGGTGGAAGCGAACTAGGTTCGCCATAATGT
The DNA here is from genome assembly GCF_014211975.1 of Teredinibacter haidensis. Taxonomy (NCBI): domain Bacteria; kingdom Pseudomonadati; phylum Pseudomonadota; class Gammaproteobacteria; order Cellvibrionales; family Cellvibrionaceae; genus Teredinibacter; species Teredinibacter haidensis. Next base: position 2,071,618 of record NZ_CP060084.1, on the reverse strand, counting down.
ACTGCTCGTGTCGGCTGAAACCGGCCAAATCTGAATGCCGTAAAAGGTAGTAGCCGTGCATATGATGGCTGCTGTGGGAGATGCTTAAACCTATTTCGTGAAGCTTTGCTGCCCAGTCTAAAATTTTGGTGCGAGAAACGCCACTTAGCTCAGTATCATTTTCGATTTGTCGCCACAAGTGCAGGGCTGTCTTGCTTACGGCTTCAGCTTGAGGGTTATCGATGCGGTATTTTTCTTGTAGTTGATTGACGGTTAGCACCCGAGAATCGTGATTACTAAATCGACCGATATTGTCGTAAATAAGCCCTTCTTTTAAGGTGGCGTCGGCGATATGGATTTTATCTAGCTGTAGCTGATGAAAGATGGCCTGTAGAATAGCCAATCCTGCAGGTAAAACTTCCCGTCGCAACTTGGCAATCCCTGGAGTGTCCAGCGTTTTTGCTTCAATGGCTTTTGATATCAATTCATCCAGTGCGCTACGGTGGATAACCGCGCCGCCATTTTCGCCATCTAACAGTTCTGCAATAGCGCGAATAGTGCCGGATGTGCCGTAGGCGATCTGCCAGCCTTGCTGCATATAGGTTTTTCGGATCTCTTCCAGTTTTTCACAGGCGTTGACATAGGCCTTGTGTATAGCTTTGCCCGAAAACTTATCGGCTGAGAGTTTGAAGTTCTCGGTGTAGGTTACGCAACCCAAGCTTAGGCTTTCCATACAGAAGGTATCGTAGGCCTTGCCAATAATAAACTCTGTGCTGCCACCGCCTATATCGATTACCAGCCGGTTAACTTGCTCATCAACCACTGTATGGGATAACCCGTTATAGACCAATCGAGCTTCTTCGTAACCAGAAATAATCTGTATCGGTACGCCAAGGGCTTTTTCGGCTGCTTTGATAAAGCTTTTGGCGTTGCGCGCGGAGCGCAAGGTTTTTGTTCCAACGGCCCGTACCTGCGCGCGTGGTATTTCCTGCAGGCGCTCAGAAAACCGGTTTAAGCAGGCGAGGGCGCGTTCTTTTGCTTCGTCGTCGAGGTTACCTGTGTTCCGTAACCCTCGTGCAATCTGAACCATTTCTTTTTCCCGGTCGATTATCTCGATCCTGGAATCGGTAAAACGCACGACCAGCATATGAAAGCTGTTCGAGCCTAGGTCGATAGCGGCAAAGTACGGGGATTCGAATTGAGGCATGGGGTGGTAGCTCACGGTCTTCGATTATTGGTTGATCACTCTGGGATTTAACCCGTGATTTTGACACAATGGAAGCTGACGACCATTACGAGGAATTTATTTCGTGTCTAAGAGTGAACGACAAGCATTTGGTTTGCGTATATTGAACAACAGTAACAAAGACATCAAGCGTTTACGAAAAGAGACGGGAATGCCCAACATTCATGGTAACAAGTTTTGGAAGTCTAGCTTGTTACTGATGGATTATTTAAGCGCATACCCTCCAGAGAATATTCGTGACAACTCCACCAAAAAGACCGGGAAAAAACGCCCTATAAGAGTCTTGGAGGTCGGTTGCGGATGGGGTTTGGCGGCTATCTTTTGTGCAAAAGAGTTTGGCGCTACCGTAACGGGGTTGGACGCGGATGAAACCGTATTTCCATACTTTGTGCACCATGCCGAAATTAATGGGGTTGAAGTTGAAACCTGGCAGTGCCGCTACGAAAAGGTACGCAAACTGGATCTTGAAGCGTTTGATATCGTGATTGCGGCAGATATCTGTTTTTGGGATGAAATGGTTTCACCACTGTATAAATTGGTGCGACGTGCCCAGCAGGCCGGAGGGGTAAGAGTGGTGATTACTGATCCCGGGAGGCCGACTTTTACCGAGATGGCAGAGCGCTGTGTCGATAAGCTGGGCGCATTTCTGGAGCCCTGGTCTGCTCCACACCCTCATAATATGTCTGGTTGGGTCTTGGATTTGGATCCAGCAGCCAAATAGTTCGTCTTAAGAAAGGGTAAGCTATGAGTCTTAACGAGCGTTTTAATCAACAAATGCCCAAAGGTGCCGACGTACTTCCCGGCCGATCAGAGCCAATTCCTACCTTAGAAAAGCACGCAGTTTTGGGTGTTCCTCTGAAGCCGCCTTTTGCTGCAGGAACAGACAGCCTCATTCTGGGCTTGGGGTGTTTTTGGGGGGCCGAGAAGCGCTTTTGGGCGCTGAAGGGTGTAAGGGTAACGGCGGTAGGTTATACGGGGGGGATTACACCCAATCCAACCTATGAGGAGGTTTGTTCCGGTTGTACGGGGCATAACGAGGCTGTATTGGTGGTATTCGATCCCAAGGTTATTTGCCTGGGTGAATTGCTCACCTGTTTTTGGGAATCTCACAACCCGACCCAGGGAATGCGACAGGGCAATGATACTGGAACGCAGTATCGCTCTGGTATCTATGCCAACTCAAAGCAACAGTACACTGAAGCGGAGGTGGCAAAAGCCAGGTATGCGCAGCAGTTGAGTCAAGAAGGCTTTGGGGAGATAACGACAGAGGTTTGTATGGCCGGGGATTTTTTCTATGCGGAAGCTTATCATCAGCAATACCTCTTTAAAAATCCGAACGGCTATTGCGGCTTGGGCGGGACAGGTGTGGCTTATATTGAATAGTTATCACTGGCCAAAACTAAATCACGCTACCTTATAGGCTGCGTGATTAATATTTAGAGTGGTGTAAATGTATTCGACTGGCTTAAGACAATCGTCTTGAGCGACACAGGCTAAGGCCGAGGATACCAATCCCCAGTAGAGCTAAGGTGCCTGGTTCCGCTACGCTGACGGTTTCGACAACGATGTTTTTTAGCTTGAATTTATGAACAGGTTCGCTGGCGACAAAACTGAAGTTGTTGGCAACTAGTGCGCCCGAATTAAAGGTACAGTCGTAGTAATTCCCAAGGTTGCTCGGATTTCGACCAGAGTTAACACAATCGGAGAACAGGTTATTGACATTAAACAGTGCTGTTCCCAATTTACTTGAATCGGCATATATGTCGGAACCATTTCCGCTTTCGTCGTGTTCTCCAACCCACCAGCTATCGTAAACAAAAAAACTGGCGCTCTTTAGTTGGTAATCATTGCCATCATTAAACGCGAGCTTTATACCTTCATCAATATTGTCTTCGCCGTCTACCGGGTAAATATCTTCCGGTGAAAAGAATGTATCAAAGCCACAGGACATAAAGTGGCGATGGGTACCATCCAAATTCGAGTCTGAGCATACATATAGACCGTAGCCGGGGGCTGCTCCCAAGCGGGCTTCAACGGTTGCGCCCGTATCGGTTCGGGCAAAAGCTGTGGCAGTAAGGGTGCTGCTATCGCTTCCGGTTAACAGTGCGGTGTCGGAGAAAGTACCAATATTTTTCGTCGAAAAATCGTAGGTAATCGTTGTTGCCTGTGTGTAAGAGGCAAAGGCTGTCAATGCCATTGCTAGGCACGCCCGCCCAATTTTTACAACAAGGTTGCGCTTTTGCATGGTGAATTCCCGATTTTTCTTTGGTGCCCTGAATGGTCAGCCGAGGAACTTTGATGTGTTGCCAAGGCATCTAGGAAACATGTGGCTATGCTGATTATAGAGGTATTATAGCAAAAATCAGGCCAGGCTTTGATTTGCTATTAAATACAAAGGGTTATCTGCTGTGGAGTATCTGTCTGATACTACGCTTGTAAAAATGCGCGACACACCACGGAGACCTATTATTAAGTCCATACATGTTCTGGGATAGTCCGAAACATTCATTTGCAATGTGTACTTTGCGGTTAATGGCGGAAAAAGTTCAATGCAAGAAGGGGGAGTTTTGGCGGCACCCTTTGAGGTCTCTTGGCCCCTTATCTGTTTGGGGTCTCTTTTTGAAAGATGGATGCATTTTTGCGGAGAGTCGTCTTGATTTTGGAAAAGCCAGGAGACCAGGGCATATTCGGATTTGAGGTTCCCTAGGCTTTAGCTGGGAGGTTCGAATAGGTCGTTTAATGCGCTCTTCTCTTCGGTACTCACCATTTGCCTGGATTTGTGTTCATCTTGAATTTTTCCGTGGCGAACGCAGTTTCTGCCTTCATGTTTGGCTTTATAGAGCCATGTATCAACTCGGGCGACAAACGCCTGTGGGCTTTCGGCTTTGCTCGAAATAAACGTGTCGGCGCCGATACTGGCGGAGACTGGAATATCGATCCCCTTGTGGGAAATGACATTACTGGTGATCATTATCCTTAGTCGCTCAGCAACTTGCGTGGCGATTAGCAGGGGAGTGGAGGGTAGAAGTATGGCAAATTCTTCTCCTCCGTAGCGACAGGGGATATCCAGTTTACGGATGGACTTTTGCAGCATGTTGGCGGTTTGCTTGAGTACCTCATCGCCAGCTATGTGGCCCCAGGTATCATTTATGCGCTTGAAGTGATCGAGGTCCAAGAGTAATAGCGTGGTTGGCTGCCCTGTTCGCTGAGTTCGTTCCATCTCCTGCTGAAGAGCAAGCTGGAAGTGGCGATTGTTATACAGGCCGGTGAGTGCATCCGTGTGAGCTTCTTGCTTGAGCTGTTCTACGGTTTCTCTAAGCTGTATAAGCTCACTCAAAATGGGACAGGATTCTTCACCCTTGGGGCACTCAAGTGTGGAGAGGTTTTTACTGTCCGTTTCACTCATTCGATCAGCCTGCGAAATGTCTATGTGTGTTTGTGATATAGCTATCCAGGGCCCCACTTAGTTGTAACGTTATTATATTTAGCTATGCCTTAGGATAGGCGCTGTTTAAAGTCGTCGTACCCAAAGTGTTTAATTATACGCAACTTTTGGGTTTCGCTGCTCCAAACCGCAATGGAAGGTAAGTTAATACCATTAAACGTGCTGTTTTTCACCATGGTATAGATGCCCATGTCTTCAAACGTGAGCCTTTGGCCTATGACTAAGGGCTTGGTAAAACTATAGTCGCCAATAACATCACCTGCTAAGCAACTTGGGCCGCCAAGTCGATAGGTTAGGGGGTGCTCATTGGGCTCTCCTGCCCCGGTGAGGCGAGGGCGGTATGGCATTTCTAGTACATCGGGCATATGACAGGTTGCGGAAGCGTCCACAATTGCTAGGTCCATGGTGTTGTGCAATGTATCCAGAACCTCGGTTACCAGTATGCCCGCGTCGAGAGCGATGGCTTCGCCGGGCTCCAAATACACCTGTACCTGATATTTTTGCTGAAAGTCTTTGATGCGCTCGACAAGGCCATCAATATCATAGCCTTCGCGGGTAATATGGTGTCCGCCTCCAAAGTTAACCCAGGTCAACTGATGCAGTGTTTCGCCAAAGGCATTTTCTACTGCGTCTAGTGTGCGGGAAAGGGGGCCGAATTCCTGTTCACATAGCGTGTGGAAATGTAGGCCGCTAATGCCGTCCAAGTTTACCTGGGTAAAATCGTGTGCGCGAATCCCCATGCGGGAGCAGGGCGCGCAGGGATCGTACATGGGGGTTTCGCCTTCGGAGTGTTCTGGGTTGATTCGTAAACCGAACTCAATACCACGCCCGCAATTTTTTTGATAATTCAGGGCTCGCTCACGATAGAGGTGCCATTGATTCACGGAGTTAAATACTAAGTGATCGGAAAGCTGGAGCAGGGAATCGAATTCCTGGGGGCGTATTGCCGCAGAATAGGTATGCACTTCACTTTTAAATTCTTCGCGGCCCAATCTAGCTTCATTTAATCCGCTTGCGCATACGCCTTTCAGGTAGCGCATAATCAGTGGCGCAAGGGAAAACATGGAGAAGGCTTTCAGTGCGAGCAAAACTTTGGCCCCGCTGCGCTCCTGAACCTGTTTCAGAATTTGCAGGTTAGCTTCAATTTTGGCCTCGTCGATAACGTAGCACGGACTGGGTACGGCATTAGGGTCGAACGAGCCGAAATTCGGCTCGCCGTTTTGCGTGGTATTACCCATTAACTGGAGAGCCCTGTAGTGTCGAGCTCAACCACTGTCCAGGGCAGGCCGTATTTGTTCAGATCTTCCATAAATGGATCGGGATCGAACTGCTCCATATTCCAAACGCCGTCAGCCTTCCACTTTCCTTCCAGTATCATTTTGGCACCGATCATGGCCGGAACACCGGTGGTATAGGAAATGGCTTGGGATTGAACTTCCTCATAACATTTTTCGTGATCGCAAATGTTATAGATGTAGACAGTCTTTTCCTTACCGTTTTTTATACCTTTGGCAACACAGCCAATACAGGTGCGGCCTTTGGTTAATGGTCCCAGGCTGGATGGGTCCGGTAGAACCGCTTTCAAAAATTGCAGTGGAACGATCTCGGTGCCGTTATAGTTAACGGGCTTAATACCCGTCATACCGACATTCTGTAATACTTCCAAGTGCTTCAAATAGTTTTCAGAGAAAGTCATCCAGAAACGTGCGCGTTTAATTTCCGGGAAGTGTTTGGTGAGGGACTCCAGCTCTTCGTGGTACATAAGGTAGATATCTTTCGGGCCAATACCTTCAGGGAAATCGTAGCTGTCTTTTACGGAGAGAGGATCCGTTTCTTCCCATTGCCCCTCCTGCCAGAAGCGACCTTTGGCGGTAACTTCGCGAATATTGATTTCTGGATTGAAGTTGGTGGCAAAGGGTTGGCCGTGGTCACCAGCATTGCAGTCAATAATATCCAGCTCGTGAATTTCATCGAGATAGTGTTTGCGAATATAGGCGGTATAGACGTTGGTAACGCCAGGGTCGAAACCACTACCAAGCAGGGCCATACGGTTGTTTTCAACAAATTTTTGCTGGTAAGCCCATTGCCATTTGTATTCGAATTTGGCTTCTTCGGGGGGCTCGTAGTTGGCGGTATCCAGGTAGTCCACACCGGCATTCAGGCAGGCATCCATTATTGGTAGATCCTGGTACGGCAGTGCGACATTGATTACGAGGTCGGGTTTTTCTGCCTCAAGCAGAGCGGTCATTTGCTCCACGTTATCGGCATCGACCTGTGCTGTGCGAATGGGGCGGCTCAGCTGTGCGGCAATGGCCTTGCATTTGTCTTCATTGCGGCTGGCGAGGATGATCTCGCTGAAGACGTCGGGAAGCTGTGCGCATTTGTGGGTGACAACACTACCCACTCCACCGGCGCCTACGATAATGACTTTGCTCATGTTGATTCCTCTTACTCTTTCTCGTAGTAGGTGTAGCCTTGCATGCTTTCAGAAAAGGCTTTCATAATGGTTTGACGTTCGGAAGCGCTAATATGCCCTTGTCTAACCGAACGCTCGGCAATTTTACGGAAGCGTTCGCGTAATTGTTGTGGCTGATATTCCACATAGCTGAGAACATCGGCAATGCTGTCACCTTCAATTTCATCTGCGAATTCATAGCTGCCATCTTCATTAAAACGTACGCTGACAACATTGGGGTCACCGAACAAATTATGTAGGTCACCCAGGGTTTCCTGGTATGCGCCCACGAGGAAAACACCAATAAAATATTCTTCTTCGCCAATCATTGGGTGAAGGGGAATGGTGGTGTTAGTGCTGTGCATATTGGTGAAACGGTCTATCTTCCCGTCACAGTCGCAGGTGATGTCGGCAATTATTGCCTGCCTAGTTGGCTGCTCGTCTAACCGGTGAATAGGGGCGATGGGGAAGATCTGATCAATTGCCCACACATCAGGTAGCGATTGGAAAAGACTAAAATTTCCGTAGTAAATATCGGAAAGCTGTTCGCGTAGTTTGTCTATTTCCTGAAGTGGACGTTTGGCTCTGTCGGAAACGTCTAACACTTTCTTCATAATGAGTAAGAAAAGGTTTTCCGCCAGGGATCGCGAGCGCAAGCCAAGCTGACCGCGCTTAAAGAGCTCGCGGACCTCGTCGCGGTAGAAAATGGCATCGTTGTAGCATTCCTGCATGTTTTTTTCTGACAGTGAATCTACAGTTTCTTTCAGGTTATGAATTAATTTGTGTTCACTTTCTTCAATGGTTTCGGGAACGGCGCCTGGCTCGAAGGTGGCGACATCCAGTACATTAAAAACGAGTACCGATGAGTAGGCGATGGTGGCACGGCCCGATTCGGTAATGATCGTGGGGTGCGTGATGTTCTCCGGGTCGAGTGTGCTCATGACTACATCGACGATATCGGCACAGTATTCGCTCAGGGTGTAGTTCTTCGAGTGTATGTAGTTGGTTTTGCTGCCATCGTAATCCACGGCTAGGCCACCGCCCAGATCGAGGAACTGCATATTGGCGCCTTCTCGGACCAAGTCCATATAGACCTGGCAGGCCTCCACTACACCGTTGCGGATATCACGAATATTAGGGATTTGTGAGCCCAGGTGATAGTGCAATAATTGTAGGCAGTCGAGCATATTTTCAGCGCGCAGGATGTCTATCATTTCAACGAGCTGTGCGATAGAAAGACCAAAAATGCTACGGTCACCGCTGGTGGCGTTCCAGTGGCCTCCGACAACTGAAGCGAGCTTTACTCTAACGCCAATAAGCGGCTTGATTCCCAGTACCCGGCTACGATCGAGAATAATGGGGAGTTCGCTGAGCGTTTCGACAACGAAAACACAGCTGTAACCCATTTTTCGTGCCTGTAGACCGAGATCGATAAATTCCTGGTCTTTATAACCGTTGCAGACGATATGAGCATCCGGTGATTCCAGGTGGGCTAGGGCGATTATCAGTTCCGGTTTAGAGCCCGCCTCTAGGCCGTGCCCGTATTTGGCTCCAGCCTTGGCTATTTCTTCAATGACGTGACACTGCTGGTTCACTTTAATAGGAAACACACCACGATATTGGCCTTGGTAACCTGCAGTCGTAATCGCTTCATTGAAAGCATCATTCAAACGACCAATTTGTTGTTCCAGCAGGTCTTCAAAGCGCACCAGAACGGGGGCATCCAGGCCACGATCCTTAATGTCTTGAATGATTTGCAGTAGCGGCGTTTCTATGGTGGTACCACAGTTATCTGTGGTAACGCTTAAAAGGCCGTCGGAAGTGGTGTTGAAATAGCCCACTCCCCAATCATTAATGCCGTAGATTTCCGCAGAGTCTTTGGCTGTCCAGCTGCGGTTAACGTTTTTTTTCAAAGATGTTTGCTCTCATATCAATAGGTAACGTCATCACTCTAATCGCCTCAAAGGGCAAGCTTTTGTTAAAACTGAGGAGCGATAACCGGGCCGGGTTCAGCACAGAAGTTCTCCTGCGGGGCATGGGAGCTCTGTGGCCTGGGGGCGAGCGAATTCTAGCTTGAAATTATCGGCTATGCACGAAAATTGTAGTCGCTATGGGGGCGCTGTCTTTGTGTTGATTGGGGGGCGTGGTAAGCGCTATGTAACGAGCCCCTAAGGTGGTAATTTTTGCCTGTAACGGATGGTTAGGTTTTGTTTGGGAGTAATGCGACTGTACACGCTAAACCGGGATACGAAAAATGCCCGGTTTAGCGCCGCTCGGGGTGTTCAGGTTAGTGGCGAGAGCTCTTCTTTCGATCAGCCTCTTCTTTTAGCTTGCGCTCACAGGTAGCGAAAGCATCTCGCACGGCGATATGGACAGAGGGGTCGTCGTGACTGACCGTAATTGGAGAGCCCTTAATCCCCAGTTCAATGGAGGCGCGGTACATTTTACCTTTGTGTTTATGATTGTGCGGCGAGTCTAGGACAACCCGACTGTGGATAATTGAGTCTGAGTAGCGGTGTAGCTTTTCTACTTTTTTGTGGATAGTACTGTTTAATGCGGGGGATGGGTCAAGATCACGGTATACAACATTAACATTCATAGGCGAACCTCCATCAGTGCCTTCGACGAAATCAAAATGTAGTTGGTGAGCCCACAACCTAATCATGGCGCTTTAAAAAAAAAATTCAAGAAGTTTTTAAGAATAATTTCCGGCGCTGTTATACCGTTTTGATCGGAATAGGTCTGAGGCAATAAGGCTCTGGTTTGTTTGGCCGATATCAGCGTATACTTTCCCGATAAACAAGGTGGTTTGATAATAATAAAACAATCGAAGAAACAGGAGCGTCTGTGGCATCTACCGTGGTGTTCATTAATGGCGGTACGGGGTTTATTGGCCGCGCGTTATGCTCCGCCTTGTTAAAACTGTCGTGCCATCAATCACCCTTCGGCAATAACCCTTCTTTCACCGAGACACCTGCTCAGCAACATTATCAACTGTATGTGCAGACGCGCATGCCTAGTCATCATCGTCATCGGCAAATCACCTTCCTTTCCTCATATCGCGACTTACCCGATGGCTGTGTACCGAATATTGTCGTGAATCTGGCGGGTGCACCAATCGCGGAAAAAAGATGGACACAAAGGCAAAAAAAAGTGTTGCTAGACAGCCGTATTCGTCTGACAGAAAATTTGCTAAAAGCAGTAAAAAGTAAAGGGCACAAGCCGAATGTTTTACTGAACGCTTCCGCTATTGGTTATTACGGCGTTCGAGGGGAGGAAGTGTTAACGGAAATTAGTGATAAAGGTGAGGGCTTTGCCTCGGAGCTTTGTGATCAGTGGGAGTCGTCTGCAGAGAGATTCTCCGCGCTGGGTTCTCGTATCTGTATTTTTCGTATTGGTGTTGTTTTGGGTCCGGGGGGGGGCGCTGTAAGTAAATTGTTGCCGATCTTTAATATGGCTCTCGGCGGGCCGATTGCGGGGGGGCAGCAATGGTTTTCATGGATACATATTTGTGACCTTGTTCGAATGTTTATTGCCGCTATGCATGATCCTTCTTTTCGGGGCGTTTTCAATGCAACTGCACCAAATCCGGTTCGCCAGATTGATTTTGCCCGGGCACTAGGGGGAGCATTAAATCGGCCAACATTTCTGCCTACTCCAGCGCTGGCGCTTAAACTCCTTTATGGGCAGATGGCGGATGAACTATTGATCGGAGGCCAACATGTTCTACCTGTTTGCGCCCAGAAAATTGGTTTTCCATTTCAGCACCCCTTGTTGCCGTCGGCGCTTGCCGATGTTACGCAACGATAATTTTTTTGTAGTTCTCTCTTGAAAAATATTTTACCGCCTTTATATCTTAATTGAGCTCGCTGAAAAGGAGCTTTTCTTTCATTGGTTGTCGTCGGCAAGTCCTATGGATTGTTTGACAGATCAATAAAAGTATATCTAAAACCCGGTTTGATCATTTAGATAAACCACTTTAAATATTGCTCAAATAAGAGGATATAGTTATGCGTAATTTCGATTTTTCCCCATTATACCGTTCTTCCATTGGCTTTGACCGTATGGCCAACTTGCTTGATAACCTGTCGCGTGCAGAGCAAAGCCAACCAACTTACCCGCCTTACAATATTGAATTGACAGGTGAGGATCAGTACCGTATTTCGATGGCTGTTGCAGGCTTTGATGAATCCGAATTGAATATTGAAACCAAACAAAATAGTTTGTTAGTGACAGGTAATAAAGCCGAATCGAAAGTAGAATCCAGGCAGTTTCTACATCAGGGTATTGCCGCCAGGAATTTTGAACGTCGCTTTCAGCTGGCTGATTATGTGAAGGTTGCGGGCGCTTCGTTGGCAAATGGTTTACTGCATGTTGAACTTGTGCGCGAAATTCCAGAAGCGATGAAGCCTCGAACTATTGAAATTTCTTCGGTGCAGCGCGAAGCTAGGCTGGAAAAAACAGAGAGCGAGTCAGTGCCGGTAGATATTGCCTCGTCACAGGTCAATAAGGTTGCATAAACCTTCTTTACTTATCTAAAACTCTATAAAAGAGGTCGGTTTTTCGGCCTCTTTTTTTGCTTTTCCGGTAATTGTTTATGAATAGCTGTCCGCTGTGCTTAAGCTACAATAACCGTCTTTTTTATCGTAATAAGCTTCGAGACTATCTGTGTTGTAGTGACTGTAGCTTAGTTTTTGTTCCCAGGCAGTTTCACTTGAGTATGGAGAAGGAAAAGGCCGAATACGATAAGCACGAGAATTCACCCGAAGATCAGGCTTACAGAAATTTTTTGAATCGTTTGGTTGCGCCAATGCTCAAGTTTCTCACTGTTCATGATAAAGGTTTGGATTTTGGCTGTGGTCCGGGGCCTACCTTGTCCGTTATGTTTGAGGAAGAAGGGATAGACGTTGTGAATTACGATCAGTTTTATGCCTTGGACAGAACCCTTTTACAGTCGACCTATAATTTTATTACGGCAACGGAGGTTGTTGAGCATCTTCGCAATCCCGGTGTTGAGCTATTAGCACTGTGGGATATACTAGAATCAGGTGGTTATTTTGGTGTAATGACCAAGCTGGTTATCGACCAGGAGAGTTTTTCGTCCTGGCATTATAAGAACGATCCTACCCATATCAGTTTTTTCACGCATGATACGTTGAAACATCTGGAAACCACTTGGAATGCAACGTTAACGGTGGTTGCGCCAGATAGTTTTATTTTTCGGAAACCTTAAGGTGAAAACAATTTTGCTCGTACTGTTGTGCGGTATTGGCTTGGCGTTGTGCCGTGTTTAAGTTTGAATAGTTTTGTGAAGTGGTTGGAGTCCTGATACCCGGAACGGAAGACGATTTCACTAATACTTAAATTTGTGTTTTGCAATAAATCCTTGGCGCTATCTAAGCGAATGTTCTTCAAGTAGTTCAAGGGAGTTGTATGGGTCGCGGCTTTAAATCGGCGGTTAAATGTACGTACGCTCATGCCAAATTGTTCAGCCAGCCCACTCAATTTTATATCACCGTTGTAGTGATGTTGGAGCCATTCCTGCGCTTGCACAATAGATTCATCTGGATGAAGGGTGTGAGTTTCCTGAAAGGCGCTTGTGGTATAGGCGCTGCGAATTTCGTGAAAAAAATGCCGTTCAACGTTGCTGGCGATATGATCGTTGAAGTGTTGTTGAATAAAGTAAATATTCAAATCGGCTAGTGCGTTGATGCTGCCGGTACAATAGATATTGCCAGCCTGGGTAATAAAATGATTTCGTTTCAATTGAATATTCGGGAATTGCTGCGCAAAACGATCGAAGTAATACCAGTGTGTTGTGGCAGGTTTACCTTCCAAAAGTCCGGCTTCTGCCAAAAACCAACAACCCGTTCCGACTCCCGCCAGAATACTGCCGTGTTGAAAATGCTGTTGAAGCCATGGAATAACGGTTCTATTGGTTTTTAGTGTCGGCTCCGGGTTTCTCCACAGCGCAGGTAGGTAAACAATGTCCGCCAGGGGGGATGCTTCAATAGAGCAATCGGGGGTCAGCGTGAAACCGGTGTGAGTTTTTATGGGTGCCCCGCTAGTAGAGGCTAATGTTACTTTTAGGTGCTTTTTTTTCAGTGTTGCATCTGTTCCGGTACGGGCAAATATACTTGCTGCGCGGAGTTGCTCCAGAGGTAGTGTAGCGCTGGTTGCGAGCATGTTATCGCAAAGCAGAAAGGTGACTTTGAGCATATTTTGACCAGGTGAGTGGGCGTATGGCCAATATACCATGGTTTTGTGGCCGGAATGCCAGCTCGCTTTGCGCCGCCTATCAATAGACTGTGCTCCATTGATTATTACTTTCAGCGATCTACTAGAGAGTTCCGAAAATTATGGCGAATTTCTTACCCCTTATTGTTGGTTTTGGTGGATATAACGCAGCGGGTCGAAGTTCCGGATACCGGTCTTATGAGCGGATGATTCTGGAAAGCCTAGCAGCTGATCAGCGCCAGCAAACCGTTGAATCGCTTTCTCATTTGATGGGAATTCCTGGAGCAGATGAGCAGCAAGTCCTGGATGGTACCCTGGTCCGCCAGGTTGAGTCCGGCTTTTTTAATGTTAATAACACGCCTCAAGGCAAGCGCATCACTTTACAGGCGGACGAGCAGAAGCCCGCTAAGTTCGTTATTGCCGGCAAGGACTTACCTCACCCGCTGCCCGATCACTGGACAGCAGAGCCATTGGATGAGGGGGGCAAGCGCTATCAGATTCTTATCGACAGTGATCAAACCCTAACCTTAAGTTGTACCAGCAAAATGCCGGTGCAGGCGGCCGGGCAGTTACCGAGTGGTTTCAATCCTGGTAGCCACTACCGCTCGCAAAATCATCCTCGCGGCTTGCAAATGTCGATTCTCGCTGCGAGCGACGCGGTGAAGTCGATGGGGGTTGATTGGCAGGAGGCTGCTCGTCATGTATCGCCGGATGCTATTGCGGTATACAGCAGCAGTGTTATGACACAGCTGGATAGCACAGGTTTTGGGGGTATGATGCAGGCGCGCCAACTAGCGACTCGCGTCACCTCCAAGCAGTTGGCGATGGGCCTAAATACTATGCCAGCCGACTTCGTTAATGCCTATGTCCTGGGTAGCGTCGGCGCTACAGGTGGTATTACCGGCGCTTGTGCAACGTTCCTATACAACCTGAGGCAGGGGGTAGACGAGATTCGTAGCGGCCGCCGCAAGATTGTTGTGGTCGGTGCCAGTGAGGCGCCTATTATCCCTGAGGTTATGGATGGCTATTCCGCCATGAGTGCGCTGGCGACGGATGCTGACCTGCTAAAGCTGGATGGGCTTCACTCCAGTGAAACCCCAAATCACCGCCGTGCCAGTCGGCCATTTGGCGAGAACTGTGGGTTTACTTTGGCGGAATCATCCCAATTTGTTGTGTTAATGGCTGACGATCTGGCAATTAAGCTCGGCGCTCAGGTTTACGGTGCTGTTCCCGGTGTATATGTGAATGCAGATGGACATAAAAAGTCTATTTCCGCTCCCGGTGCCGGCAACTACATCACCATGGCCAAGGCAGTGGCGCTTGCGCGGACGCTACTGGGTGACGATGCTCTCAGGCAGCGCAGCTTTGTTCATGCCCACGGCTCTAGTACACCGCAAAACCGCATTACGGAATCACGTATTTTTGATGAAGTAGCCAAAGCTTTCGGTATTGAATCCTGGCCAGTTGCGGCGGTGAAATCCTATCTTGGTCATTCCCTTGGGCCAGCTAGTGGCGACCAGCTGGTCGCTAGCTTGGGAACCTTTGCTTATGGCTATGTGCCGGGGATCAAAACGATCGATTCCGTAGCCAGTGATGTTTATGCCGATCGTCTGCAAATCAGTAAAACGGATATTGAGATGGGGGTGGAAGGTTGTGATATTGCCTTCCTCAACTCTAAGGGTTTTGGCGGCAACAATGCAACAGCAACGGTGCTGTCTCCCCGTGTACTGGAAGGTTTCCTGAGCAAGCGTTACAGCAACGTTCAGATGAGAGCCTTTCGCCAGCGTCAGGAGCAATCTGCGCAGGTGGCGGCCAATTATCAGGCCAAAGCGGATAAAGCTCAATTGGAGCCGATTTACGCATTTGGCACAGATTTAATCGACGAAGACAGTATTATTATCTCGCACAACTCAATTTCCTTGCCCGGTTACGAACAGCCGATTACATTAGGCGACGATGAAGGTTTTTCTTTTTAAGACGCAACAATAGGGGCGCCTATGTCCGAGCCGACCAGCAGTGACGATAAAAAAATTGCGCGTGATACATCCCGGACTATTACAGGTAATTGGGGTGAGCGCCTCCAGGGGCTGAGAAAGCAGCAGGGCTTGTCGCAAAGGGAGTTGGCGCGTAGGGCAGAGGTAACCAACAGCACGCTGTCGATGATTGAGCAGGGTAAAGTCAGCCCGTCCGTGAGTTCTCTGGAGAAAATATTAGCGGCGATCCCTATGACGCTGCAGGAATTTTTCTCTGATAATTTGGAAATCGCGCCGCCAGTTTTTCGTTCAGGGGACTTTGTGAAAGTTCAAAAAGATGGAACGGAAAACTGGATTATGCCGCTGTCGGAATCTGGTCGGGATGGAGTTTACGTTTCCCGTCAGCGTTATGCGCCCGGCGCCCAGATAGCCTCTGAATGGATGATTCGCAAAGGCTTTGTGGGCGGCATTGTCGTTTCTGGAGAGCTAATTCTGCGGCTGGATGGTAATGAATACCAGCTCTCGGCGGGAGAGGGCTTTCATTTTTCTCTGCACCGTTCCCACTCTATTTCCAATAGAAGCCAACACGAATGTATTGTGATTTCGGCTTCGTTCAGCGATAGGCGCGAATAGTCGCCATACTCTTCCTATGGTCATTTGATTAATGGCAGGCCATTGCCTACCCTCTACCGCCATTTTGTTCCATACTGCAAAATATGTGATGGATAACGACATCGATTTCAGTCGAATTGAATAGTGTTTGCCGCCAGGCTTTTCCCTATGGTGGTAGCCCTTCACTCCGCGGAATAAATGAGGTGAACATGATATTTAATGGTCAGGCGTTTCAGCTACAAGAGCTGGATCATGGGTTTGTCGAACTGCAGTTTAACCTTCAGGGTGAATCAGTTAACAAGTTTAATGCTGTCGCGTTGAATGAGTTAGAGAAGGTTTTAGCCCTTTTGGAACAGCGTACAGAAACAAAAGGTTTAATATTTACGAGTGGCAAAGGCGTATTTGTTGTCGGTGCTGATGTCACAGAGTTTGGCCCTGTTTTTGCCCAGGGGGAGCAAGGCATCAAGGCCTTTGTTGGAAAAACCAATGCAATCTTTAGTCGTATCGAGGATCTGCCTTTTCCGACAGTGGCGGCTATTAATGGTTTTTGTCTTGGCGGCGGAATGGAAGTTGTCTTGGCTTGTGATTTTCGTGTGGCGAGTATATCTGCGAAAGTCGGTTTGCCAGAAACCAAACTTGGTTTGATTCCCGGGTGGGGCGGAACGGTGAGACTACCACGGCTGGCCGGTGTGGACGTTGCAATTGAGTGGATCGCTTCTGGCAAAGATAACAAGGCCAGTGTGGCGTTGGCGGCTGGCGTTGTGGATGGTGTTGTTGATGATGAAAAACTTCATGTTGCAGCCCTCAAAGTCTTAACTCATGCGGTTGAAGGTAAGTTGGATTACCGCGCGCGAAGGAACCAGAAAAAATCACCGCTCAGGCATAACGATATCGAAGCGCTATTAGCTTTTGAAAGCGCAAAAGCCTTGGTGAAAGCTCAGGCAGGTTATCATTATCCTGCGCCGGTAACGGCAATAAAAGCCATGCAGGAAGCTGCTAAGCTTGGTCGCGATGAAGCCATCGATATTGAAACACGTTATTTTGCAGAGTTGGCACAAACGTCCGCCGCACGAAGCCTAGTGGGTTTGTTTTTAAGCGATCAATTGGTGAGTAAAAAGGCCAAAACTCTTGCGCAAGCAGCGGGGAAAAAAGTGGAAAGCTCTGCAGTGCTGGGAGCCGGTATTATGGGTGGGGGTATTGCTTACCAATCGGCGTATAAAGGTACGCCTATCAAAATGAAGGATATTGCGCAGGAAGGTTTGGATTTAGGTTTGGCCGAAGCGGCGAAATTATTAAATAAACAAGTGAGTCGCGGCAGAATCGATTCAGCGAAAATGGCCGAGGTGCTTAATCGCATTCAAGCAACATTAAGTTACGATCGGTTTGATGAAGTTGATGTTGTTGTCGAGGCGGTGGTTGAAAGCCCCAAAATCAAACATGCTGTTTTAGCCGAAGTGGAAAAGCATATTCGTGAAGACGCCATCCTGTGTTCAAACACCTCGACTATTTCCATTAATTACTTGTCTGAAGCATTGATGCGTCCCGAAAATTTTTGTGGAATGCATTTCTTTAACCCTGTTCATGCTATGCCTTTGGTAGAGGTTATTCGCGGGGAAAAGACGTCTGATCTCGCGATCGCCCGAACGGTTGCCTACGCTAATACACTGGGTAAAAAGGCTATTGTTGTCAATGATTGTCCGGGTTTTTTAGTTAACCGTGTTTTGTTCCCTTATTTTTCGGGCTTTGCTATGTTACTGCGCGATGGCGCCGATTTTCAGTGGGTCGATAAAGTTATGGAACGCTGGGGTTGGCCTATGGGGCCTGCGTATTTAATGGATGTTGTGGGTATCGATACGGGCGTTCACGCCGAAGCTGTTATGGCAGATGGGTTTCCCGATCGAATGACAAAAGGTTTTATGGCCGCGTCCGATATTTTATTTAAAGCAGAGCGTTTTGGGCAAAAAAATGGTAAGGGTTTTTATAACTACCAGCCGGACACCAAAGGCAAGCCACAGAAAATACCTACGAACGAAAGTTACGAGTTGTTGCAATTGTATGTGGCCGAAAAACAGGATTTCTCTGAAGAAGAAATTATTGTTCGCATGATGGCTCCAATGGTGACGGAATTAGCGCGGTGCCTTGAAGAGGGTGTCGTGGCTTCCGCTGCCGAGGCGGATATGGCGTTGATTTATGGCTTAGGGTTCCCGCCATTTAGGGGTGGCATTTTTCGCTGGCTGGACACAATAGGTATAGAAACTTTCAGAAATATGCTCGAACCGCTTGCAGGTCTTGGTCCGTTCTATGAGATGACATCGGGTATGACTGAGCACTTCAATAATAAAACAACCTATTATCCCGTCGCGTGAGGTGATCAGCATGAGTTTAAATCCAAGAGATGTTGTTGTTGTCGATTATGCTCGCACCCCAATGGGTCGTTCAAAAAATGGCTGCTTTCGCCACGTTCGAGCTGAAAATTTAAGCAGCGCTTTGATACGGGGCTTATTGGCCCGCAACGCGAGTATTGACGCTGAAGATATCGATGACCTTATCTGGGGTTGCGTGATGCAGCGCGGAGAGCAGGGCTTCAATATCGGGCGGAATGTCGTGTTAAGTTCTGGGCTTCCCCACAGTGTCCCCGGGCAAACTGTCAACCGCTTATGCGGGTCATCCATGTCTGCACTGCATACTGCCGCCGCCAATATTATGGCTGGCCTGGGAGATTTCTACCTTGTGGGCGGTGTTGAGCACATGGGACATATCGATATGACCGAGGGTGTGGATCAAAACCCCGCTTTAGGTTTATCGATCGCAAAGGCGGCGGGAGCCATGGGGATTACCGCTGAATACTTGGCGCTGCTGCACGGTATTACCCGGGAGCAAATGGATGAATTTGGCGCCCGTTCCCACCAGCGAGCGGACGCCGCACGTAGTGGCGGCCAGTTTGCGCGGGAGATTATCCCCATTGTGGGCCACGATGAGGATGGAGCTCCTATGCTGGTTGAGCATGATGAGACCATCCGCCCCGAAACAACGGCAGAAATACTTTCAACGTTAAAGCCTGTTTTTAATCCAAAAGGTGGAACCGTCACTGCGGGGACATCCTCCCAGGTTACTGACGGAGCTTCGGCCATGCTGGTGATGTCCGCAGAGAAAGCGCAGGCAATGGGCTTAGCGCCGATTGCTCGCATACGTGCAATGGCTTTAGCCGGAGTCGACCCGTCCATTATGGGGTATGGGCCTGTGCCCTCAACGCAGAAGGCCTTAACACTTGCGGGGTTGGAAATGGGCGATATCGAGAGGGTAGAGCTAAATGAAGCTTTTGCCGCACAAGCTCTTCCGGTATTAAAAGATCTGAACCTTCTCGATGCCATGGATGAAAAGGTCAATCTCTATGGCGGCGCCATTGCCCTTGGGCACCCATTTGGTTGCTCGGGTACTCGAATTTCCGGCACATTACTGTCGGTTATGCAGGATACAGACGCCACTTTGGGTGCCTCTACTATGTGTATTGGTTTGGGGCAGGGTATTACTACTATCTTTGAACGCGTATAGCTCAGTAGATCCCTGCGTTGGATATTGTTCGGCGCAGGTATTAGCTTCTTGTTGAACCCCTATGGGGTCTGTGGCACAATTGCCACCCTTCAATTCGCAGCCTCTAGGTTTTGTCGGTAAATTGTTGTTTAAAAACAACGAGTTAGGTGGCAATATTGCTATTTTGGGGCTGTGAGTGCTGCAAGCGGGTTATGCGGTCGTGGCGGAATTGGTAGACGCGCTAGATTTAGGTTCTAGTGCCGTAAGGTGTGAGAGTTCAAGTCTCTCCGACCGCACCATTAACTCTTTAATTTAGATACGAAGATTAAATCTCAAGAACTTTACGAGGAACAAGATGCAAGTTTCCATTGAAACAACATCTGGCTTAGAGCGTCGTTTAACCGTCGGTATCCCTGCTGACATCGTTGACCAGGAAGTAGATAAGCGTTTGAAAGACGCGACCAAGTCGGTGCGCATAAACGGCTTTCGCAAAGGTAAGGTTCCTTTAAAGGTTGTTAAGCAGCGTTACGGTGCTGGCATCCGTCAGGAGGTTGTCGGCGATACCATACAGCGTACTTTTTATGATGCTATACAGCAGGAATCTGTGCGTCCCGCCGGGCAGCCGAATATTGAGCCCAAGCAGATGGAAGAGGGCAAGGATATTGAATATATTGCCACTTTCGAAGTTTACCCGGAAGTAGAGCTGAAAGGCTTGGACGAGCTGGATATCACCCGCTACGACGCGGATATTGAAGATGTCGACTTGGATAAAATGATTGAGTCGTTGCGCAAAGGTCAGGTGACCTGGAACCCTGTTAAGCGTAAATCTAAGAAGGGCGATAAAGTTGTTATCGATTTCGTAGGTAAAATTGACGGAGAAACCTTCGAAGGCGGTAGCGCCGAAGGTCATAATCTTACGCTGGGCTCCGACTCGATGATTCCCGGGTTTGAGAAGGGGATTATTGGTATGAAGGCTGGTGAGAGCGGCGTTGTAAGTGCCACTTTCCCCGATGACTATCAGGCTGAAGCGTTGCGTGGAAAAGAAGCTGCTTTTGATATTACCGTAAATGAGGTTCAGGGCGAAAAATTGCCTGCACTGAACGATGAATTTTTTGCCAAATTTGGCATTGAAGACGGTGGCGAAGAGAAATTTCGCGCCGATGTTAAAGAAAATATGGAGCGCGAAAAGCAGCGCGCCATTAAGGCCAAGCTAAAAGATCAGGTGATGTCCGCGTTGCTCGAGGCCAACCCTATAGAGTTGCCAGCAGCTTTGGTTGATAGTGAAATCAATGCGTTGCGACAGCAAATGGTTCAGCAGTATGGCCAAGCAGCCGCAAATCTAGACCTTAAAGCCTTGTTGCCTGACGATATGTTTAAAGCTCAAGCAGAGCGTCGCACGGCTTTGGCACTGTTGATTTCTGAGCTGGTGAAAGAAAAAGAGCTGAAGGCAGATAAAGATCTTGTTCGCTCTTTGATCGAGGAAACGGCTTCAACTTATGAAGATCCAGAGCAGGTTGTGAACTACTACTACAGTAATGAGCAGTTGTTGACTAGCGTAGAAGCTGCCGCACTGGAAGAGCAGGTTGTTAGCGTATTGTTGGAACAGTCGAAAGTAAATGACGAAAAAGTTAGTTACGAAGAAATTGTCAAGCCGGCAGAGAGTGCTTGATTCAGTGTGTAGGTTTTACTACAACGCTTAAAAACAGCTCCTTTTAAGGAGCTGTTTTTTTATGTGCTTGTTAATTATGCAGCATCAAAAGATTTTATTGTTTTTCGTGTAAAGATATAAATATTGTCTAATGCTTAGCCAAACATAAAATAATCTCACCTTATTGCAGCTACAATCATTGTATGTCGGAAGTCTGCCCTTATAATGGAATACTAAGTAGTCGTGGGTTTGTATATTCTGTGGGGAGATAACTGGTATTTGGCACGAATTTATCGATTTTGAGTGCAATTTCCAGCGAACGACTAAACTTACCTGATATGCAGAATCCTACCTAAATATTGATTAAAGCTAAGTGGAAACATTTATGGCCCAACTAGATTTCTATGGTGGTATCGCGCCGGGAGTAAGTAGTTCCCTGGTCCCTATTGTTGTTGAGCAAACCGCACGCGGTGAGCGTTCATACGATATTTATTCCCGCCTGTTGAAGGAGCGTGTAATTTTCCTCGTCGGCCAGGTAGAAGATCATATGGCCAACTTGGTTGTCGCGCAGCTGCTGTTTTTGGAAGCGGAGAACCCAGACAAAGACATCCACCTGTATATTAATTCCCCGGGTGGTTCTGTAACCGCGGGCATGTCAATTTACGATACTATGCAGTTTATTAAGCCCGATGTTAGCACTATGTGTATTGGCCAAGCTTGTAGTATGGGGTCTTTTCTTTTGTCTGCGGGCGCAACGGGTAAGCGGTATTGCCTGCCAAATGCACGTACGATGATTCACCAACCATCGGGTGGAGCTCAGGGGCAGGCGTCTGATATCCATATCCACGCTCAGGAAATTCTGAAGATTCGTGAGCGTTTGAACGAAATTATGGCTCATCATACTGGTCGTACAGTGGAAGAAGTTGCTCGCGATACCGAGCGTGATAACTTTATGAGCGCTGAAGAGTCGAAGGCTTATGGGTTGGTAGATGAAGTGCTTCAGAGTCGATCGGCGTCAGAAGACTGAGATATTTTGGTTTAAAACTTGCTGTGTCAGTAATGTTCGTATGAAACTGGCACGTATATCCGAAGTTGAAGGGGCTGAAGTTGACACTCCAGAGCCTCGGTTGCCACAATGTGTCACGTAATCAGTGAAACGTCGGGTATAGCGCGTAAGGTAGTTTAGAAGAGGGACCAAACAGAAAACATGGTGCCTGAAAGTAATATTTTTGAATAAAGTTGGTTGGAGACGAGAATGTCCGACAATAGTAGTGATAACGAAGATAGCGGAAAATTGCTGTACTGTTCGTTTTGTGGCAAGAGTCAGCATGAAGTACGTAAGCTAATTGCCGGCCCTTCCGTCTTTATCTGTGACGAATGTGTCGATTTATGCAACGATATTATTCGTGAAGAAATCCAGGAAAACGCAGCCGAGGGCACTGGGGACAAACTGCCGGTACCGAAAGAGATCTCGGCGACTTTGGATGACTATGTTATTGGTCAGACAGATGCTAAGAAGGTTTTAGCTGTAGCGGTATACAACCACTACAAGCGGTTGCGAGCCGGTGAGCAGAAGAAGGGCAAGGACGATGTCGAGCTGGGCAAGAGCAATATTCTTATGGTCGGCCCAACCGGTAGTGGTAAAACGTTGCTGGCCGAGACCTTGGCGCGCTTACTTAATGTGCCGTTTACGATAGCAGATGCGACTACCTTGACCGAAGCGGGTTACGTGGGCGAGGATGTCGAGAATATTATTCAGAAACTCCTGCAGAAGTGTGATTACGATGTCGAGAAAGCCCAGCAAGGCATTGTTTATATCGATGAAATCGACAAAATTTCTCGCAAGTCGGACAATCCGTCCATTACCCGTGACGTGTCTGGTGAGGGTGTACAGCAAGCCTTGCTCAAGCTGATTGAAGGCACTATTGCCTCTGTGCCGCCCCAAGGTGGCCGTAAGCACCCGCAGCAGGAGTTCCTACAAGTTGACACATCTAATATTTTGTTTATTTGTGGAGGCGCTTTTGCTGGGCTGGATAAGGTTATTCGCGATAGATCAGAGAAGGGTGGCATTGGCTTTAGCGCCGAAGTTAAGAGCAAGGATGCCAGTAAGAATGTTGGTGAAACATTAAAGGACCTGGAGCCCGAAGATTTGGTTCGCTATGGATTGATCCCTGAGTTTGTTGGGCGCTTGCCGGTAATAGCGACCCTCGATGAATTGGATAAAGCCGCATTGGTGACTATCCTTAAAGAGCCCAAAAACTCGCTTGTTAAGCAGTATGGTAAGCTCTTTGAAATGGAAAATGTGGAAGTCGATTTTCGTGACGATGCCCTGGATGCAGTTGCAGAAAAGGCTATGGAGCGAAAAACAGGTGCTCGTGGACTGCGATCAATAATGGAAAACGTTCTACTGGACACCATGTACAAATTGCCTTCTGAAGATAATGTCGAGAAAGTAGTTGTAGACGAATCGGTAATTCGAGGCGAATCGGCGCCCTTGATTGTGTATGGTAACTCAGACTCCGCGAAAGCCGTTCCAGAGGAATAGTCGTTTGCTATAGTGGCTGTTTGATGGTGAAGTTCAAGGGGGCGTAAAACGGCCCCTTTTTTGCGTTAAATACTTGTAATAGGCGATAGTGGCTCCATTTAAATTACTTCAGCTAAGATGTTGGTAATTTGAACGGTGTTGCTACGCCGAAAATGAACCCCCAATACTCTTATGTTCCCGTAGTTTCGAGGTCATAAATGGATCAAACAGAGATGCCTTCCAGTAACAGTAGTCTTCCCCTTCTACCATTGCGAGATGTCGTTGTATATCCGCACATGGTTATTCCCCTGTTTGTAGGGCGAGCTAAATCCATTGCCGCACTTGAGCGTGCTATGGAAGAAGATAAACAAATTCTGCTGGTCGCTCAAAAGCATGCGTCGGTTGACGAGCCAGGAATCGAAGATCTCTATGGCGTTGCTACAGTAGCCAGTGTATTGCAATTACTCAAACTGCCCGACGGCACGGTAAAAGTGTTGGTAGAAGGGACGCAAAGAGCAGAAATAAAGTCGATTGAGGAGCAGGGCGACTTCTTCATGGCTGATATCGTCATGGTGCCTAAGGATGAAACAGAGGGCAGAGACATTGATATCCTTACGCGCTCGCTTATTTCTCGATTTGAGCAGTACGTCAATCTGAGTAAAAAGGTTCCTTCGGAGGTTATGACCTCCCTAAGTGGTATTGATGACCCCGGCCGTTTGGCGGACACCGTTGCGGCACATATGAGCCTTGAATTGACGCAAAAGCAAGAAATTCTGGAAATAGCCGATATTCACGAACGTTTGGAGCATTTGATTGGCTTGATGGAGGCCGAAGCTGATCTCTATCAAGTAGAAAAACGCATTCGTGGTCGTGTTAAAAAGCAGATGGAAAAAAGTCAGCGTGAGTACTATCTGAATGAGCAAATGAAAGCCATTCAAAAAGAACTCGGAGAAATGGGCGAAGAGGTCAGTGAAGCTGAAGAGCTAGAGCGAAAAATTGCCGATGCGGGCATGCCCAAAGAGGCGGAAGGTAAAGTTAAAGCAGAATTAGCTAAGCTGAAATTGATGTCACCTATGTCTGCGGAAGCTTCAGTCGTCAGATCTTATATTGATTGGATGGTTAACTTACCCTGGAAAAAACGCAGCAAGGTTCGGCACGACCTGGGGCGAGCGGAAGAAATTCTGAATAAGGATCACTACGGATTGGAGGAGGTTAAGGAGCGAATTCTGGAGTATTTGGCTGTTCAGCAGCGCGTTAAAAAAGTGAAAGGTCCCATACTCTGTTTGGTTGGTCCTCCTGGTGTTGGTAAAACGTCATTGGGTGAATCCATTGCTCGAGCTACAAACCGAAAGTTTGTGCGCATGGCCTTAGGTGGTGTTCGGGATGAAGCGGAAATACGCGGGCATCGCCGTACTTATATTGGTTCGATGCCGGGCAAGTTAGTACAAAAGATGTCAAAAGTAGGCGTTAAAAATCCGCTATTTTTATTGGACGAAATCGATAAAATGGGTATGGATCATCGTGGTGATCCTGCGTCGGCTTTGTTAGAAGTGCTTGACCCCGAACAAAATAACTCCTTCAACGATCATTACCTTGAGGTGGATTACGACCTTTCAGATGTGATGTTTGTCTGTACGTCCAACACGATGAATATTCCTGGTCCGTTATTGGATCGAATGGAAGTCATTCGTATACCAGGCTATACGGAAGACGAAAAAGTTAACATTACCAGTCGTTATTTAATTCCCAAGCAAATAAAAAATAACGGATTAAAAGAATCAGAAGTCTCGATTCCAGACGATACGATTATGGATGTTGTACGTTATTACACGCGTGAAGCGGGTGTGAGGGGGTTGGATAGGGAGATTGCCAAGCTTTGTCGAAAGGTAGTGACCCGAAATGTAAAATCAAAAAATATTGAGACCATTGAAGTTACACCGGATGCTCTCGAAGATTATCTTGGCGTACGCAAAACGGATTACGGTAAAGCCGAAAATGAAAACCAGGTAGGCCAGGTTACGGGTTTGGCTTGGACACAGGTCGGTGGAGAGCTTTTAACCATTGAAGCTTCGGCGGTGAAGGGTAAAGGGCGAATGGTGAAAACGGGATCTCTGGGCGACGTTATGCTGGAATCGATTCAGGCTGCCATGACAGTTGTTCGATCCCGCACACAGTTTCTCGGCATCATGCCAGATTTCCATGAGAAGCGTGACATGCATATTCACGTACCCGAAGGTGCGACACCGAAAGACGGCCCGAGCGCGGGCATTGCCATGTGTACAGCGCTGGTATCTGTGTTTACCGATATACCCGTATGTGCGACGGTGGCGATGACAGGTGAAATTACGCTTAGGGGTGAGGTGCTAAAAATTGGCGGCTTAAAAGAGAAGCTATTAGCGGCTCATCGAGGAGGAATTAAAACAGTTATTATTCCTCATGGTAATGAAGCCGATCTGAGAGAAATTCCAGATAATATTAAAGAGGATCTACAGATCAAACCCGTTAAGTGGATTGATGAAGTTCTGGAAATTGCGCTTCAGTATATGCCAACGCCATTCAGCGATGAGGAATACCAAGAGCTTGAAGCTCAAGCGAAAAGTGCAAGTGAGGAGTCTAGTAGAATTAGTACTCATTAGCATTTCTCCGGGTGGGCTTGGTTCATTCAGGCCCTATTTTCATTGCCCGAAATGGAGAAACGTTTTTGTAACAGTTACATCCATGGTGAGACCTTGAAAAAGGGTGGTGTTACTTTTCCACCACTTTTTTTGCGTCATGGTGATTTAGTTAGGGCGATTTGGTCGATTTACGATCAGTTATTGAGATCTCCGGCAAATAATGTATTTCATTCTTGACCGGTATACGGGCAGTTGGTATAAATCGCAATTCTTTGCGGGGCAATACGCCCAGGACGCTGCAGCGGCCGACCGATCATTGGGGTGCGCAAAAGTAAAGTATTAAATTGAGTAATCCAATAAAAAGAGGGGATTAAAGTGAATAAGTCAGAATTAGTAGAGGCAATTGCAGCTTCCGCAGACATATCTAAAGCAGCAGCAGGAAGAGCACTGGATGCTGTAACTGAATCAATCGCTAACGCCCTCAAAGAAGGCGATCAGGTTGCTTTAGTTGGTTTCGGTACCTTCCTAGTAAAAGAGCGTGCGGCTCGTACGGGTCGTAATCCGCAAACTGGTGCGCCTATTGAAATTGCAGCAGCTAAAATACCCAGCTTTAAAGCAGGTAAAGCGCTGAAAGACGCTGTTAACTAGTATAAATAAACAGGTATAAATAAATTTAAGCTGGTGGCCGGTTACAGGTTGCCAGTTTTAGTTACCAGCCTGGTATAAATTCCACGTTATTTTGGCAAGCCTTCCTGCTTTTAAGAGTTCTGTTTTGAGTCTTGTGTAAAAAACTTTTCTGGAAGTAAATTGCACACTCCTTAAAGTGACTAGCAAGTCGCAACTCTCCAAGAGAAAAATGTTTACGCTGGTTTAAAGTTATAAAATCAGTTGTGCCAAAATAAAGTCAGTGACTGACAACGCTTTACTCTCATTCAGACTCGTGGAAATAAAAGGGCGCAGTATCGAGGCGCCTTTTTTTGTGTTGGGAAAATATAAAAACTATTGAGGTTTATCATGCTTCAGGGCTTAAGAGATAACATGAAAGGAACCGTCGTCGCAACGGTTATTACACTCTTTTTTATTCTGCCAATGGTTATTTCTGGTGTTGGCAGCTCATGGCTGGGTTCGGTTGCGGGAACAGATGCAGCTAAAGTCGATGGTAAGTCCATCTCTAAAAACGAATTGCGAAGCCAAGTTTATCGGGAAAAGGCTCGTCTGGAATCCCAGAAAGGCGTGGATCCTTCCGCAGATTATTTAAAAGAAGAAAATCTTCGTCAACCGGTGCTTGATCGGTTAACAAAAAAATCCGCTGTTCTAGCTTCTGCCGAAAGAGGTGGTATGGGGGTTTCTGATAACGTGGTTAATAGCGTTATTGTTGCCCAGCAGGATTTTCATACTGAAGGTAAGTTCGATGCTCAGTTATATCGCAGCTTGCTGCAGAGAATTGGCTCTTCGCCCGCACTTTACAAGCAGGAATTATCTGAAGGTTTGGTTTTGCAGCAATTGAGCTTGGGTTTGGAATCTACGGGTTTCGTAACTGAGTCGGAAACAGCTGACCTGGTAGCCATCATTCACGAGCAGCGTTCTTTCTACACCGTGGATATTCCTGCGGACGGTATCGCTGAGTCAGTGAGTGTGTCAGATGAGGATATTCAAGGCTATTACCAGGATAATCAAATCGAATTCCTTGAGCCGGAAAAAGCTTCTATCGAGTACATTGAGCTTTCCGTTGGTGGGCTGAGCGCTGGTACGTCGGTTAATGAAGAGGATATTCAAGCGCAGTATGATCAGGAAGTGGCTGATTTTGATACTTCGGCTGAATACGAAATTGCCCATATTCTTATCGATAGCAACAGCGGTGACTCTGAACTGGTTGAAGTGCAGGAGAAACTGGCTGCTGGCGAAAGTTTCACTGAGCTGGCAAAGGCTTACTCCGATGATGCGGGGTCCAAGGACGCTGGAGGATCGCTGGGCACGTTGGTTGCCGGTATCTTCCCTGAAGACTTTGAAAATGCAGTGTATAAGCTGGAAGAAGGACAGGTTTCCTCTCCGGTTAAAACCGATGCGGGTATCCACCTGATTAAGGTCGTCACTAAAACTGTGGCGGAGGTACCGAACTTTGCTGATAGAAAGTCCAGTATAGAGGCGAGCCTCAAACGGGCGCGAGCAGAGGAAGTGTTTGTTTCCAATCTTGAATTGTTGGATGAGCTGACTTTCAGTGCCGATAATCTCCAGGCTGCGGCAGCAGAGCTTGGACTCGAGGTGCAGGTTTCTGCTCTGTTTGAGCGTACCAAAGGGCAAGGTATTGCGGCCAACGCGCCGGTGAGAAATGCTGCCTTCGAGCCAGAGGTGTTGGTTGATGGGCATAATAGTAAGGTGATCGAATTGGCAGGTAACCGCGCCTTGGTTCTGCGCTTAAAGGAGCACGCGCCTGAGCATATTAAACCACTTGAGTTGATCTCCGAGCAGGTAAAGCAAACATTGCTCGATATCTCTGTTGAGGATGTTTTGAAAGGCAAAGCCGATGCCTTTATTGCAACAGTAAAAGGCGGTAGTAGTGTCGAGGCTTTGGCGGCAGAGCTGAATTACGGTTTTACCACCCATGAAAATGCTTCTAGAACGGCACCGGTTTCAGATCCAGCTACTCGCCAGCGGGTTTTCTCTGCGGTGGTTAAAGAGGGTAGTACAACATTCGAAACGAATAAAAATGCAGATGGCAGTTATCGTATCGTTGGTATTACAGCGAAAACCCCTGGAACAGTAGAAAGTTTGGATGCGATGCAGGTTACTGGACTGGCGACTCAGTTGGAGCGTGAAAATAGTCGTTTTGAAGGCAGCGCTTATCAGGCGGATGTTATTGCCGGAGCGGATATTAAGATTTATTAATTCGACGCTTACCGTTATTTTTTTGAAAGCCTTACAGTTTATATTGTAAGGCTTTTTTGTGGGGGCTAGAAAATAGCCGTGTGCTCGGTTTGATATAGGTTGTCTCGATCCAGGAATAGTTGATAGGCACTTTTTGTTTTTGTTTGTGTGAAGGGATCCGTATAAGCAAAGACAATTCTGCTAGATTGAGCTGAATGGTGGGAGGAAAGCGTAAGTTTGTCGATGTGAAAGCCGACGCGTCGAGCGATAGCATTGCCTGAATCTACCCAATGAATCGTTTCAAGGCTTTTAATCTTCTGGAAGCATTTTTTTAACAGGGGGAAATGCGTGCAGGCTAAAACAATCGTATCCATGGATTTGCCCTTAGCCTGAGAAATCAAGGGACTTAACTCCAGCTCTAAATCAGCACTGTTCACGTCTTCGCCCAGTATATAGGCTTCGGCATATCCAACCAGTTTGCTGCTTCCCAAACGAATAATGTCGCAGTTAGGGGCAAATTCCCGTACAAGAGTGTCTGTGTATTGGCGATTTACCGTTGCGGGGGTTGCCAGGAGGCCGATAACGCCGCTATTAGAGCTTTCCACTGCGGGCTTGATTGCTGGCACCACACCAACGAAAATCGTGTCAAACGTCGTTCTGAGTTGATCTAGCGCGATTGTACTGGCTGTGTTACATGCGATTACGGCAATATCTGGGTTAAATTGCGAGAGCAGCTTTCCAATAACGGCGATTATTCGCTGGATAAGGTGGTCATCATCCATTAGTCCATAGGGGAACATTGCGTTATCGACGGCATAAATTAGATTTGAATCGGGGTAGAGTGCAAGGATTTCCTGCGCAATGCTTAGCCCCCCCGCGCCAGAATCGAAAACAAGAATATTCGGTTTATTACTCACAATGTTATTATCCGGGTTTACCTAGAACGAACACCCATCGATAATAACAGAGCTTTAAAACTCTATACAGAATCCATAATGTCAGAAACTTTAATTCTTCCTCTTCCTCTTGCTCATTATATTGTTACTTCGCTCATTTCAATTGTTTTGCTCTTGCCCGTTTACTTCTTGATCTTTCGCTCAAAGCTGCAACGTTTTGAACGTTCTTGCGAATCGGAAGTTAATGTAATTCGTCAACAATTGGCCCAGTTAGATCAGGATAAGCTGATTCAGTTGCACCAGCGTGAGCTGGATATTGCCAAGCTGTACTCTGAGTTGACAACGTGTAAGCAGCAGATGGCATTCCGTCAGGAGGAAATAGATGGTTTAAATGGGTATAAAGAGCGCTGCATACAAATTGAAACCAAGTTCGAGCAGCAGCAGCTTCACCAGACGCGTGAAAAGCAGCTGTTGGAGGAGACTAAGGGGCGTTTGTTTAAAGAGTTTGAGTTAGTAGCCAATAAATTGTTTGACGCTAAGCAGCAGCAGTTCGCGACCAGCAGCCGTACTAATATTGAATCGGTGTTAAACCCTTTTAAAGAGCAGTTGAGAGATTTTCATAAGCGAGTTGAGGATGTGTACCACAAGGAGAACAGTGAGCGAAACCGGTTGGTGGGGCAGATTGCGGAACTGCAAAAACAAACACAGCAAATCAGTAGTGATGCGAATAATTTGGCTACGGCTTTAAAAGGAGATAACAAGGCGCAGGGCAATTGGGGTGAAATTATTCTGGAACGTTTGCTGGAGCAATCCGGGCTTGAGCGTGGACGAGAGTATGAAACACAGAAAACCCATTCAGACGAAGTGGGTAAAAAGTTTAAACCTGATGTTATTGTCCATTTGCCCGAAGGTAAGGATATTGTTATCGATGCAAAAGTATCGCTGCTGGATTATGAGCGTTTCTGTCAGGAGGCGGGTGCCGCAGAAAAGGAGCTGGCGTTAAAGAAACATGTGGATTCGCTACGCACACATATTAAAGGCTTGTCTCGAAAGAAGTATGAGAATCTAGAGGGTATACGCACCCTCGATTTCGTTTTTATTTTTGTGCCCGTAGAAGCAGCGTACATAGCGGCTATTCAATCGGCTCCGGCGTTGTTTAAGGAAGCCTACGACAATAATATTGTGCTGGTTAGTCCGTCGAGCCTTATGGTTGCGTTAAGGACAGTGGAAACCTTGTGGCGCTACGAAAAACAAAATAATAACGCGGAAAAAATTGCTCAGAGTGCGGGCAAGTTGTATGACCAGTTCGTTATGCTGTTGTCCTCCATCGATGATATTGGGAAATTTCTAGACAAAGCGTCGGAAGCTTACGATACAACGCGCAAGCGACTGGTGGATGGCCGGGGCAATGTGGTGAAACGGGTAGAAACACTAAGGGGTTTGGGTGCGAAAACTAGTCGTCATATTCCCGAAAGTATTAAGGACGCTGCGTTGGAGTGCGATGGGGATGAGGGTGGGCTGCCGCCATTAGATGAAGCACATGCAGAGGTAGGAGAAAACACAGAAGGATCCGATAAGCTTTGAGTATCCCATTCTTGATCGCAATTGCAGTTATTATTGTTGTGGTGCTGGCCTCCATTGCGGCTTACTTACACTGGAAATTATTTCAGCGTCAGGTTGAGCGTGATCGCGCAAAACAAAAACAGACGCTGGAACGCTTGGATAAGCGCAGGTACGCGTTGAGTAGTATTGTAGTGTTGTGCCGTGGGATGATTGGAGGCCAGGTTACGGCAACTGAAACGAGTATGCGTGTCAGCGTTTTACTCGAGGCTATATGTTTGCCGAAGGAAGATCTCGAGTATTATGTGGCGTTTTTTAAGCTGGCGCAGTCGACCGCGCATATTCCAATTCTTGATGCATGGAAGGCGCTCTCTAAAAAAGAAAAGAACTCGTTCGAAACGGAGCGACTGAATCTCGAAAGGCAGTACCACGATTTTATTATTGCAGCAGCTGAACGACTTATTGAGAACAAGGCAGTTTATACGGAGCATATAGCGAAGAGCTAGGGTTTCGCCGAATAGGCGTGCGTCTGTAGTTACTGTACGAGCTTTATTGCGCCGCTTTTACAGCGGCTTATGAAAATCACAGACCGCTTGAAACACCCTTTTACTACTTTCTTCGCTGTAATAAAACACCGCACTCTCGATGATCGGTATAGGGGAATTGATCAAAGAGAGCAAAGCGAGTTATGGTATGCGTTTTGGATAGGTGATCAATATTTTTCTTTAATGTGGTGGGGTTGCACGATATGTAGAGGATGTTGTCAAAACGAGCGGCGAGTTCTTCGGTGTCTGGATCTAAGCCCGAGCGAGGTGGGTCAACGAAAATCGTGGAAAAATCGTAGTCATCGAGATCTATGTGTTTTAGTCTGCGAAATTCCCGCTCCCGATTTAATGCTTGAGTAAATTCTTCGCTGGACATTCTGGCGATATCTATATTATTACATTGGTTTTCTTGCATGTTGAACTTGGCAGAATTAACTGACGTTTTAGAGATTTCAGTGGCCAATACTTTATTGAATTGTCGGGATAGCGGTAGCGTGAAGTTACCGTTTCCGCAGTAGAGCTCTAATAGATCCCCTCCAATGTTTTTGATAGTGTCAATTGCCCAGTTCAGCATATGGGAGCATACGACGGCATTCGGTTGAGTGAAGCTGTTTTCAACTTGCTGATATTGGTATTTCTTTCCGCCTACCGTAAATTTTTCTGTTACCCAGTCGTTATCTATTACCATTTTCTGCTTGCGGCTACGACCAATAATCTTACATTGTAGCTTTTCTGCTAAAGCTTTTGCTTGTTGGCGCCACTCTTCGGTGATGGGCTTATGGTAAATCAAGGAAATTAGGGCTTCCTGTTTTGTTGTGGTCAAGAACTCTGCTTGAAAGAGTTTGCGCTTAAGTGTTTCGCTGAGATTGATTTCTGTTAGCAGGGCGGGCATTAGTTGGTTGATGGTGGCCGAACCGATAGTGAAATCTTCAATAATAAACGGCTTATTGGAGACGCCCGGTTTGTGCATGGCATAGCTGGCACTACCCGTTTCTTTGTCGTGCCAGATTTTAAATTCCGCGCGCATGCGAAAATGGCTGGCAGGCGATGGGAAGACTTCTAGCTCGGGTGGAGAAAATTCTGTGAATTCGCTTTCTGTTACAGTGATTTTTTCATTGAGTTGTTGCTCGTAATCTGCTGCTAGGGCAGTACCGGTATGTTGCATGAAAGTTAATACCAACTGTTAATGGGGGAGTGCTCAACACAAAGTTGAATGAATTGTTGATTGTTAATTGCGTGCAACCCTTTATATGGGGGTAAGTTGCTATCGGGATAATCGGTTAAAGTGTAAATTTCATTGTGTTGTAGACTCTCCAAAAATTTAGTTACTGTCTTAGAGCGGTTGTCGTCAAGGTTGATTAAAACAACGCTGTCGTCCGGTTCAGTCAGCTTGCAGAGAGCATTTAATGACGCTTCAGAAAGGTATTTTTCAAAGTTGATTATATGAAGCATCGAAAACGAATTACCCTAAAATTGCAGTAGATTATTGCTTTGGTGGAGTTGTTTTCTAAACGTATCGTAGCTGATAGTTTTGCTAGTTGTTTCCAGCAGCGGCTGTGGGGGTACTACCAGTTTGACCCAGAGGATATCGACTTCTTTAAAATGTTGTCTAAGCAATGTGGCGCTGGTGTTTATGATGCCTGAAAATGACCGACTTTGCTCTACTGTTTCGAACGAATCCAATATGGCAACAGTAACGGGTTGTTCAAAGATACATTTCGTCAGTGCGGCATCAAATGCAGCTTTTATTTGGTGCTCGTCGGCCTCGCTGTAGATGGTGATAAGAGTGTGGCCATTCATTCCGGTGTATCAGCCGTATCGTTTGAGCGTAAGCCAAAGGTAATGGTTCTGTCTGCATTCTTGCTCGCCGCTGCCAGTTGCGCCATTCCTGCGACTTGCACGGGAGAATCTGCTTTTTGTTGCAGTTGGGGGGCGTATTCTTCTACAGAATTTATACAGGCAGTGGCTTCGAGCGATTGTTGATGAATAAGTTTTATCCATTCCTGACTAAGGGCGTTTTTTACGCCAGGGCCGTAAAAAAAGATCTGGCAGATATTGTGGCCCATGTTGAGGCTGTCGGAAACAAACGCCATCGCGCGCTTTGCGGTTTGAGAATGTGGCGGGGCATTTACCAGAATGTGAAAGTTTAGCGCGCTCAATTAGTTTGTCTCACAAATAAAAACGGCCCCGCAATAGCAGAGCCGTTGGAGTACATGGTCTTCGCTTAGTCGTCACTGGCGCCAAGGAAGCTCAGTAATATGGTAAAGATATTGTATAAGCTCACGTACAGGGTAACGGTCGCTGAGATGTAATTGGTTTCGCCACCATGAATGATTGCACTGGTCTGCCACATAATCAGCAGTGAAGAAAGCACCAGGAACATGCAGCTTACGGCGAGGCTTAACCCACTTATATCCAAAAAGGCAGAGGCCATCATGGCGACAAAGGCCACTAGGAAACCGGTCATAATAAAACCGGTCGCGAAGCTCATATCCTTACGAGTAACCAGGACATAACCAGATAAACCGAAAAAAATCAGAGCGGTGCCGCCCAATGCCATAATGATGGGCTCGATACCGGTTGTTCCGATATAAAAACTTAGGATTGGGCCGAGCGTTAAGCCAAGGTAACCCGTAAGGGCAAAGACCCAAAAGATACCAGCCGTGCTATTTTTAGTTTTTTCTACAGCGTACAGCAGACCAATATAAGGCAGTAGCATCCACAAGCCCATGTATGGGAAGTTGATCGCCATAGCAATAGTTGCCGTTACGGCACTAAAGGCAATGGTCATTGCCAGAAGGGCGTAGGTATTACGTAATACCTTACTGACCTCCAGTGAAGATGCGCCTGTTGACGATTGAGTGTATAGCTCTTGCATTGTCCAACTCCAAACGTGTTTATTTGCAGATAATCATACAAAGCCCCTTCGAAATTGCAAGGGGCATGGAAACTTCTACTTTAGGCTCGAAGCTTAAATGAAAGTTCCTTGTCTGGTAAGTGATATTGGGCTTAAGCGTCCACTTTTAAAGTATTATTTTGGTTTAGCCGCATTTGGAGTTGCCGCAGCTGAGGCACGTCATGCATCCGTCCATAAGAATCATGGCCTTGGTGTAGCACTTCATGCACAGTTGGGCACTTTCTGGGAATTCACCCTCTTTGGCTTTTTTCCCTTCACTTTCTTCGTATTCGCGGCGTTTTTCTACCAGAATTTTCTTTTGGATATCGGATAGTTCGTCGTCCACAAGTAAACCGATGGTTTTCATATGGCATTCGATGGCATAGCCAATTTCAGCCACCAGTGATGGCATAAACCGGCCACCGGTCTTGAAGTAGCCACCTTTGGGGTCGAACACCGCCTGCATTTCTTCTGCCAGGAAGGTGCAGTCACCACCCTTACGGAATACCGCAGAGATTACACGGGTCAGGGCGACCACCCACTGGAAGTGATCCATATTTTTGGAGTTGATAAAAATTTCGAACGGGCGACGTACTTCGTGGTCGGTATTTGGGTTCAAAATAATATCGTTAATCGTGATATAGAGCGCATGATCCGATAACGGGGTCTTAATTTTGTAGGTCGAGCCCAGCAGCATTTCGGGGCGGTCTACGTTTTCATGCATATGCTCGATTTCAGGCTCTGCCTGTTGATCTGCCGCTCCCGTCGTGGGCTCGTTTGCCGGCGGCTCTTTCTGGATACCGTAACCGGTAATTTTTTTGTCGATTTTTACAATACTCATGACGATTTCCTAAAATTTTCCGTAATAACCTTCTTTCAATGCATCGTAGAGGTTGGCTGCCGTGTGTTCTTCCCCATCATATTCGACGGTTTCATTGCCTTTTAATTCGACACTTGTACCGTCTTCCAGCTCAAAGCTATAGGTGGTATTGGCAAGGTCTTCTTCTTTTACCAAAACTCCCTGGAAGGCTTCCGGATTAAAGCGGAAGGTGGTGCACCCCTTCAGCCCTTTTTCGTGGGCGTAGAGGTAAATGTCTTTAAAGGTATCGTAGGGGATGTTAGTGGGCACATTGATGGTTTTGGATATAGAAGAATCCACCCATTTTTGTGCCGCTGCCTGCACGTCTACATGTTGCTGTGGTGAGATATCGTCAGCGCAGACGAAGTAATCTGGCAGGGTGTCCGGGGTTGCCTCTTGATCAACCAAGTGGCGGTAAGCAAGCAATTCATAAGAGTAGACGTCTACTTTTTCTTTCGTCTTGCGGCCCTCGCGAATAATATTACGTGAGTAATAATGAGCGAAGCTGGGCTCGATACCGTTACTGGCATTATTGGCCAGAGATAGAGAGATAGTCCCCGTTGGAGCGATAGAGGAATGATGGGTAAAGCGGGAACCGTGCTCAACTAACTGGTCGATAAGCTCTGGAGCTTCTTCGGCGAGGTTCTGCATGTACTTGCTGTAACGAGAGAACAGCACTCGGCCTGGGACTTTATCACCAATCTTAAGGCCATCTTTTTGCATTTGAGGGCGTTGTTGAAGCATAGATTCGGTTACGTCAAATTCTTGCTTCAGTGCTGGGGCCATACCTTTTTCTTTGGCTAACGCGATACCTTGTTCCCAGCCTGTAACAGCGAGTTCGCGGCTTACTTGTTCGGTAAAGGCGATAGATGCGGAGCTACCATAAGGGATGCCCAGCAGTGCCAAGGTGGAACCCAGGCCCAGGAATCCCATACCGTGGCGGCGCTTGTTGGTGATTTCGGCTTGCTGCTCCGGCAGTGCTAAACCGTTAATTTCTACGACGTTGTCCAGCATACGGGTGAATATCGAGACAACTTGTCGGTAGCGTTCCCAGTCGAAACGAGCGTCTTTGGTAAAGGCGTTTTCCACGAACAGAGTCAGGTTTACCGAGCCGAGCAGGCAACTGCCATAGGGCGGCAAAGGCTGTTCACCGCAGGGGTTTGTGGCGCGAATGTTTTCACAGAACCAGTTGTTGTTTTGCTGGTTAACGCGATCGATAAGAATAAACCCTGGCTCGGCATAGTCGTACGTGGAGGCCATAATTTGGTTCCACAAGCGCTCTGCCGGAATGGTGCGGTAGATACGGCAAGCGGTGAGGCCGGCATCATTGGTAATATAGTTTTCTGGGTTTGAAACACGGCGCCATACGACTACCGTGTCGTCTTCCAGATCCAGAGGCTTGTGTTCCAGGTCCATTTGTGAAAGAGGGAAGGATAATGGCCAGTCAGTTTTGTTTTTTACGGCTTTGATGAAATCGTCGGTTATCAACAGGCTCAGATTGAACTGCCGCAGCTTGCCATCTTCCCGCTTGGCGCGAATAAAGTCTTGGACGTCTGGGTGGTGGACATCGAAGGTGGCCATCTGGGCTCCTCGGCGGCCGCCAGCGGAGGATACGGTAAAGCACATCTTGTCGAAAATATCCATAAACGACAGTGGGCCGGAGGTGTAGGCGCCCGCACCAGATACATAAGCGCCTTTTGGGCGCAGAGTTGAGAATTCATAGCCGATACCGCAACCGGCTTTCAGGGTAAGGCCTGCTTCCAGATTTTTTTGTAGAATACCGTGCATGGAATCCTGGATGCTACCAGATACCGTACAGTTGATGGTTGAGGTCGCCGGTTTGTATTTACTGGCACCGGCGTTAGATATGATTCGGCCTGCCGGGATAGCACCGTTTTCGAGTGCCCACAAGAACTGTTCCTGCCAGTGTTTTTTCTGTTTTGGTTCTTGATCAGCCAACGCTTTTGCGACACGTAGATGTGTTGCGTGTATATCGGCATCGACGGATTCCCCGTGCGCATCCTTGAGGCGATATTTCTTGTCCCAGATGTCTTCTGAGGCCGCTTGTAGCGCTGGATGAACGGATTCTTGCTGCTTTTCTAAACTGTCTGAAAGACTATTTGTAGTGGTATTGGTCATTCCCGATCCCAATATGTTGTGGTTTTTAGGTGAATAATAGTGAGGCGTGTATTTAAGCGCAGCTGGTTGGCTCTAGTCAATCAGAAATTGTTTCGAAAGGTGAGGGCAGGGAGAATTAAGCGACAATACGAGTGAAGATGAGCCGCCGGAAACGGCGGCCCAAGGGGGATGAGGCTAGTCTTTCGACACATGAACATCCATTTGAGGGAATGGGATTTCTATGCCTGCGACATCGAAGCGTTTTTTGATTTTTTCGTTAGTCTCAAAGAAAACGGCCCAATAATTCTCAGTTTTCGTCCAAACGCGGAAAGCAAAATTCACAGAAGAGTCCGCGAGTTCAGCCAAGCCGATGGTGATGCCTTTATCCTGAATAATTCGCTCGTCTTCCGCCGCGATCGCTTCAAGTTCTTTGCGGACGAGATCCAGATTGGCGCCATAGCCTACACCAACGGTGAAATCTACACGGCGTTCTGCCTGAGTAGAGTAGTTGGTTATATTTCCGCCTGTAATGCCTGCGTTGGGGATGATAATTGTCTTGTTGTCGCCGGTGGTGAGGATAGTGGAAAAAATAGAAATTTCCTTAACCACACCTGCAGCACCGCCGGCTTCAACAAAATCACCGATTTTGAGTGGGCGAAAGAGGATGATCAATACGCCTGCTGCAAAGTTTGCCAGCGAACCTTGCAGAGCTAGACCAACAGCCAAACCCGCGGCACCGACTATGGCGACGAAGGAGGCAGTCTGCACGCCTAGCTGTCCTAAGGCGCTGATGAAAACCATTGCTAGAAGGATGTAATACACAATATTACGGGCGAAGCTACTGATTGTGGGGTCGACACTTCGCGCGTTCATCAATCTTTCGAGTAGTCTCGCTACGACTCCAGCAATCCATTTACCAATGATATAGATGACGATGGCCATGACGATCTTAACGCCGTATGTGACGACAAGATCGGTAGCCTGTTGAATGTAAGATTCAATATTTCCGTTCATTTTTCTTTCCTGTTTGGAGATTATGTTGCAGTGGGTAGTTAAAGGGTTAGTGTTGTCATTCTTACACGAATAACTCTACAGATTTTTATAATTCAATCAGTATAGGAGGTGTTTCGGGGGAATGGTTAACGCGTTCGCGTTAAGGCTGCGAAGATTCTCAAAAACTGCAGTGATTATCCATAGGGAATGTTTTTTTGCGCGCCATTATCTGGCTTTAGAGGCGTGAGCGACATGTTTTTGTTTGCTTTTCATGTGGCTGCGTAAGGTCTCGACTTCGTTTTTTCCTAAACTGAAGGCGATTAACGATCTCCGCCAAATGATATCTTCTGGCGTTGAAGCCCACTCCATATTCATAAGATAGTCGACTTCTCGTTGATACAGATCTCCACCAAAATGCTCGCCCATATCTTCTATTGTTTGGCTTTCCCCCAATATTGCATAAGCCAAATTACCGTAATTATTAGCAATGTGTGAAAGGAGAGTGCCGGGTAGTTGAGGGTACTCTAAGCTGAGCTGTACCACGTAGTCTGAAATAGTTTTCGATTGAATATCCCCACCGGGAAGTATTTCGTCTTTAAAGCCTGGACGTGCTTTTTTCTTGAGGAAGGGCTGTAAGATATCTAAGGCCTGATGTGCGGTTTTTCGGTGTATGGCGGCGTCGACTCCAAAAATATTAAGCAGTATGGCGGCTCCTCCAGGATTATCCAGATCGTGTAAAGGCGTTGTCATTGGCGTGTCTGAGTTGGAGCAAGGGTCTGCAATTAGCGCGAGCAGTGATTTTCGGGAAAATACAAAATGCTCTGGGGTGAGTTTTGCGTGTGGATAGTGGGCCGTGACTATTTGATTCCAGGTATCAATAAAACCCTGTTGCAGATCGATGCATTCTGCATATCCCTGCTGATCGCATTTGCGAGGCCCGAAAGCCAGTATATCGTTGACAACGGGATATGCGTAATAGGCCTGCTTACTGCTGCCTTGAAGCTTTATTACACGATTTTTATTGCCATGCTTCCATTTGAGAGGAATGCCTGGATTGCGAAAGAAAAACTGTGTGCGATGCTCTTCCTTAGCTTTGCATCGTGTGCGGATATGGAGGAGATTTTCCATAAGTTCATTGGCCCACCAACCACTGCAATTGATAATAATATTACTTTTTATGTCGGTAGCAGTTTCGTTTGTAGTATCCGAGGGCGCTGGCTGCCTTTCAAGTTGTAGCTCCCAGTGTTTGACTTGCCTACTGGCTGAGGTGACCTTGTGCCGAGGCAGGATGATGGCGCCATACTTCTGTGCTTGCAGAGCTTTGCAGATGATAAGCCGGGAAGGTTTGATTTTTGCCGCAAGGCTTTGTATTTTTGTAGAGAAGCTCTCGGTACACATGGAGGCGAGAGATTTATCTCGCACACCCTGGAAGTACTTTTCGATTAAACCTTCACCGGTTTCTTTTACGGGTTCGCCGTTCACTTGTGTGACGGGAAGAAGCTCAAGCAGATGCGGCGCAGTGCGTCCCAAGCGCTGAAGCTCATCTAGCATGGTGTTTAGCTGAAAATAATCGAGCGCGGATAGGTGTTGCAGGTGTGTACCCGAAAGGGTAACCGGCGTGGCAGAGCCACCGGAGGCTAGATCGCTGTCATGAACGAGAACCGTACGCAATCCTCTGCTTGCAGCCTCAGCCGCAACGCTTACGCCATTAATACCGCCGCCAATGACGGTAATGTCGACCTCTTCCATAATTGTATTCCGCCAGCATCATAACAAAAGCATAGCGTGCTATAGCCAATTGTTCTAGGACAGGGTGTAACTACTCATCACATGTAAAGTACTTCTTGGGCACTGCTTTTGTACGTATGCACGTGTTGCTACGGTAATTTTTCGCCGTAGATATCGTTCATAATATTGGTTAGTTCTTTATATTCTTGTTGAATATTCGTTTCCAGATCGTCAAACGATGAGTTGAGATCCCGAGCACTGATCGTGTCGCCATCACGTTCCATTGAGCGCAAAAAGCTTTCAAAGCCTTTGCCTGCGTGGAAATAGCCACCTTTGGCCAGTACGTAGCGAGCGACTAATTCGCCGCAGTCGCGACACTGGACAAATACCTTTTGTAACTCATCTCGTACAAGAACATTGCGCAAATTTCTGGAGCTGCAGCTTTGGCATTTTTGAATTTTTACTTCCATTATTTCTCCCACAACAAATCCCCCAGTATTGCGGGTGGTGCATATTTTGATGACGTAGTTAGTCGTCAAAACAACAATACACCCGCTTGTTTAATGGGAATCCTGTATGTCTGGACTCAGTGTCGATGACTTATCAAGATTCCCTTCGTTATTGTTATGTTATACCCCCATAATTGACAGTACGAACTGCCAGTACATAGGGCCAAAAAACGCTACACACACGTAACCAACCAGGGTAATAATCCCTCCAGTCAGTATCATATCTTTGCTGCTAATGGCTCGCGAGCTAAATGCAATGGCATTGGGTGGTGTGCTCACGGGCAAAGCCATAGCCATGGAACACATTAGTGCCAATGCCACGACCAGTGCAAGGA
Organism: Teredinibacter haidensis; assembly: GCF_014211975.1. Taxonomy (NCBI): domain Bacteria; kingdom Pseudomonadati; phylum Pseudomonadota; class Gammaproteobacteria; order Cellvibrionales; family Cellvibrionaceae; genus Teredinibacter; species Teredinibacter haidensis. The sequence goes on along the minus strand of NZ_CP060084.1, from coordinate 2,030,049 downwards.
TAAATTCGTTTTCGAAGGGCAAATTCATCACAAGAGGGATTACCAGGCCAGCCGTCGCGGTATTGCTCATTACTGTGGACATAGCTCCCGCAACCGCAGCAGTGATCATAAGTAGAACTACCGGAGAGCCTTCAAGCGGCAAGGCGTTAATCATGACCTCACCTAAACCCGTAATGTTTAGCGCGACACCGAGGGCCAGACCGCCGGATACCATATAGAGCACATCCCACGGTAGGTCACGAAAATCCTGGGTGCTTAATAGGCCAAACCAGAAGCATACAATTACCGGGAATAGGCCGACCGTACCGGTCGCCAGGCCCAGTTTGCTGGCGAAAAACCAGCCCATTGCTGTGGTGGCAAATACGGCAACCGCAGCCCAGTGTTTTAGGCCAAACTTACCGGTATGTCGCTCGGGTACTTCCAGTCGCAAGTCTCCTGCGGGAAATAGGCGCAGTAGCATTTGCCATAAAAGAAACAGGAAAAAGATCAAGAAGGGAAATGTAAGGATCATCCATTTGGCGAAGCTGATGGTATAACCGTGCTGCGTTAGGTAGGAGAGTGCGATTGCGTTGGGTGGTGTTCCAATGGGGGTACCAATGCCGCCGAGGTTACAGGCAAAAGGTATGCACAGAACGAGCGCCTTGCGGAAGGGGTTTCCCTCTGGGATTTTTTTGATAAGAGGAAATACCATCGTCAGCATCATGGCCGTTGTAGCGGTGTTGCTAATCCACATCGACAAAAACGAACAGGCGAGGATGATGCCCAAAAGTGTTAGTGAGGGCAGGCCCTTGGTACGTCGTAAAATTAATTGAGCAAAGCGAATATCCAGACCGTATTTCTGCATCAAACTGGATAGAACGAATCCCCCCAGGAATAGCAAGATGATATTAGAGAAGAAGGGGCTGAAAAATATGCTGGTTTTCAGACTCGTGTTCCCCAGGTCGTGCAGGGCGGGGAGCAACCAGACAATTTCCAGAGCGAGAATCATAAAACTCACAACAAACAGTGATACCCACTCCGAAACCCACAGCACCGCAGCAACGATCAATATGGCTGCAGTGATTTCCTGAGCGTGGGTAAGGTTTACGCCGGGTATCCCAAAGAGTTCAGTGAAAAGAATTGCTGCAAATAGTAGTACTGTTGCTGCCAAACTGCGCATATTGGCGGTGGCCATATAGTCTCCTAGATCGTAAGGGTAAAACGATAGCTTGCATGGTTAAAAGACGAATCCCTCATTATAACTTGCTCATACCTTCACTTGTTATCCATTTGAGTTGTGGTTGACTTAGGGCAATCAGGGCTTTACTTTGGTTGAACTAAAACCCACGGGGAAATGACGACAGGCCAGACGAAAGCGTCCTTGTCGTACCAATTACTGGCTTCAGTATCTGAAACAGGATGAACTAAATCCTCGCTCATCCACTGCTTAAGCTTCGTCGAATCGTCAACTAATAACGCTTCAGCAACGTCCAATAAATCGATGTTGGGCGACACGAAAACCGCTTTGCCTGTAGCAAAGAACCGTTGTAATTCCCTCCACGCAATACTGGCCGTTTCTCTATTGAGTTTGGCTTGTCGATTCTCAGGGCTGTCTGATGTAGACATCACTCCAAAGACCTTAAAATGGTAAGGGGGGGCTGATAGGTAACTTTCCGAGTGGATAACCAGCCAATTGTGCCAATAAGTAAAGCGCCAGCGACAGGGCCCAGCAATATCACTAGGGGGCTTGCAGAGAACTCTAGTTGAAATATTCGAGTCTGCAATAAATATAGGGAAAACTGAGCACCAATACTGGCGAGCAGGCCAGCCATAAAGCCCAAGCTGGTGAATTCAATTATAAGTACTCGTAGTACCAGCCTTCGCTTGGCTCCAAGTGTTCGAAGAATGGCGCTTTCCTGGAAACGGACATCGAGCGTGGCCTGTACGCTCGTAATCAATACCAAGGTCCCTGCGGCCAGTACGAGTAGAAGAATAAACTCCACGGCTAAAGATACCTGTCCGATAATGCTCTGTACTTGCTTTATCATCTGGTCTAATTCAACAACTGATACTGTTGGCACCTGGCTGGTGAGCTGATTAAGTATGGTTTTATTTTGCGGATCCAAATAGACACTTGTTAACCAGTTGGTCGCGGTATTATCTAGGAGTGGCTGGCTAAAAATCATGAAGAAGTTGGGGTTCATTGAATCCCATTGAACGGATCGCAAACTACCTAGCGTGGCTGTCATTTTCTCGCCAGCAACACTAAAGGTGAGCTGGTCGCCCACTTTTAAATCAAGCCCTCGAGCATATTCCAATTCTGCTGAAACAATTAAGTCTTCGTTTTTGTCACCATGCCATTGGCCTTCGATAATGTCGTTATCATCACCAAGAGTAGTTGCCCATGTAAGGTTTAACTCTCGCTCATAATTCATGTGGGATTCTGTTGTTTCAATACGCGGTTTTACTGAATCACCATTTACTAGAGTTATGCGTCCACGGGTCATCGGATAAAAGGGGCTGAACTTGAGCTCTGCCTGCTTTAATAAGTTTTCGACTATTGGTTTTTCATCATTAAATATATTAAATAGGAAATGATTAGGGGCGTGTTCGGGTAATTGCTTTTGCCACTGAAAAACTAAACTCGTACGGGTATCAATTAGAATGAGCAGTAGCATTAAAATGGAGGAAAATATAACGATTTGTATGGCGTTAAAACCTTGATGACGCTTTAGGTTGGCAATTCCCAGTCGCCACTCGTTGTTGAGCTTATGGCTCAGTTGCTTTGCTATAGCAAGAATCAGCCACGCTAATAGTCCGCCACCGATTAGCGTTATCAGGCCGCCAAGGGCGATTACTGTGGTTATCATTATATTTTTACTATAGACGAAAATCAGTAATGTAATCGTGGTAAAGCCCAAGATAGAAGCTGTTCGTGGACTGACAATATTATTGCTGGCTCCCTGTCTTAATACCGCAGCTGGAGGAATGTTGCGCAATGAAATGAGTGGTGGTGCAGCAAATGCGAGTAACGTAACAAATCCAGCAATGGCGCCAGTGAAAAAAGCCATTAAAGATGCTGCTGCCAGCTCGGGCGGGAGCAGAGAATGCAGTAACTGTAGGATGACACCGTGTAATATCCAGCCGAGCATTGCGCCTAACAGTACACTGCTACACCCCAATACAACGAGAACGATTAAATAGCGAAGCAAAATTTGTGTAGGTGTTTGCCCAAAGGTCTTTAGAAGTGCGACGGTAGGTGACTGACGGATAGCGTAGCGACGGGCCGCCAACGCAATGGCTACACCGCATAGTAGAACGCTAAGACTACCGGCCAGGAGTAAAAATTTTTCGGCGCGCTCCAAGGCGTCACCTACGTTTTGGTTGCTGTCTTTCACATCGATCCAGCGAGCGTGATTCCCCAATTCTGGTTCGATCCATTTTTTGAATTGGTTAACTTGCTTTTGGTTTCCGCTGACGAGTAGCGCATAATTGACTCGACTGCCGACTTGTATTGCGTTTGTGGCTTCGATATCTGCGTAGTGCATAATTATGCGTGGTGCGACACCAAAAAATGTTTGGGGACTATCTGGTTCTTTGATCAGTACTCGGGATGCGATAAAGCTGGCATCGCCAATAGTCAGTGATTCGCCAACTTGAATATTGAGAGCAGAAAATAATCGTGAAGTTAACCACAGCTCCCCCTTGGCGGGGGCTCGTGAAGCAGTATACGCTTTACCTAATAGTTGGTCTGAAAGTGTTACAGCACCTTTTAGTGGGTACTGTTCGCTCACGGCTTTGATGGCAACAAGCTGCATGCCATTGTTTGAAAATGCCATGGTGCGGAAGGTCGCTAGGTTGGCTGTTTGCAGGCCGCTGGCGCTGGCTTGTTCCTGCCAGGGCTGTTTGATTGCAAGCGTGCTACGAATTTGAGCATCGGCGGCTAGAAACTCTGTAGCTTCATCTAGTATGGAATTTTGAATCCGACTGGTAAACAAACTTATGCTTGTGACGGTTGCGGTCGCCAAGAGTAGAGAGAAAATCAGAATATTGAGTTCCCCGCTGCGAAAATCTCGCCAGAATAATGTAAAAATAGATTTCATTGCACAACTTCCAGCTCGCCAGCTTCCATACGAAATTGTTTTTGGCAGCGATTTGCGAGGGATTGATCGTGGGTAACCAAAACAAGAGTGGTGCCGGCTTCCTGGTTCATGGTAAAGAGCAAGTCTGCAATCGATTTTCCGGTTATGGAGTCCAGATTCCCTGTGGGCTCATCTGCAAACAGCACGGGTGCTTCGGAAGAAAATGCTCGAGCAAGGGCAACTCGTTGCTGCTCTCCTCCAGACAGTTGTCGTGGGTAGTGATGTTCCCGTTCACTTAAGCCGACTCGCGCAAGATAGCTCTTGGCTTTTTGTTGAATATCTTGTCGGTTGGCCACTTCCAGTGGAAGCATCACATTTTCCAACGCCGATAGGCTACCTAGGAGCTGAAAATTTTGAAATACGAACGATACCATCCTAGCGCGAATACCCGCACGTTCTTCTTCGTTGAGCCGGGTGATATCCGTATTGTCCAGTAAGACCTCGCCAGAAGTGGGAACATCCAAGCCGGCCAGCATTCCAAGTAGGGTTGATTTGCCAGAGCCGGACGCGCCGACAATAGCAACAGATTCTCCACGCTTGATTTCGAGGTTAATACCTTTCAGTATCTCAAGTTGGCCATCGAATACTGGCACGCAATGATGAAGATTTCGGGTTTGAAGCATGTTGTCTGCCTGAATTAAATTTTTCTGATTATGGAGTTTTACACATAAGGGCAGCTTTGGTAATGATTCTTAAACGTTTATATTTCTATTTGTGCATTATTTCCTTATATGGCTTTGTACCTACAAGCCATGCAGAGCAAAAGCTAAATTTATTAGTTGTTGGGGATAGCCTTAGCGCAGCCTACAATCTTGCTGAAGAGCAGGGTTGGGTCTACCTCTTGCAGCAGCGCATAGATTTGCAATCTGAGTACGGTGCGCGCTATCGCGTCGTGAATGCATCCGTCGGAGGTGCGACCAGTGCCGCTGCTCTGCAGAGAATTCCATCGTTATTACAGCAATATCAGCCACACATTGTCATCTTGGAAATGGGGGCTAATGATGGGCTTCAGGGAAAACCCATCCCTTATATTACCCGAAACCTTGGCAAGCTTATTGAACTCAGCCAGAAGGCTGGGGCAAAGGTTGTGCTTACAGGAATCCATCTCCCCCCCAACTATGGGAAACGCTATACAGAACCATTTTTCAACCAATATAAACTGTTATCGCGAGAATATGATCTTCCTCTGGTTCCCTTCCTGTTGGAGGATGTGGCGACACATAATCATTTAATGCAGGCTGATCGTTTACATCCAACTGCTGAAGCGCAATCTATTGTTTTGGATAATGTCTGGGTTATTTTGGAAAAGTTAATGTGAGTGTTTTGTTGGACGTGAAAAGTAGAAAGTTGTGGAATGTGTTTTTGTCCCATAGAAATTATTTTCTTAGGTTGACTCGAGGCTATATCGTTCCACAACATATTTGGTCGCCCGACCATCTATTTCATCGTTAATTTCAGCGCTGTACTGTGCCGACGGGCTTGTATTATGGATGAATGTGTAAAACGCTCTCTGCACAACAACTTGTTTTGGCTTGCAAGATTACACTTTCGTATGGATTGCTGTAATTAGAAGGTAGTGCTGGGATCAGTAAACCGGTGATAACACTTTGCCGCGAGTCGGGTGAGGAGTACCTAAATAACCTACGAGACCGGGCGTGGCTGCGGATAACGGCGTAAGTGTTGTTTGATTCGGGGCGTCTATGGCCCTTGCCCAATGAGTAATAGAGCTTGTTCAAGCTGTATTAGGCATAAAAAAACCTCGCATATGCGAGGTTTTGTTTATGGCGGTGGGCTAGGGATTCGAACCCCAGGAGCTGTTACACTCAACGGTTTTCAAGACCGCCGCTTTCGACCACTCAGCCAGCCCACCGGAAGGGTCGGAATTATACATAGGATTACGTTTGTCGCAAGCGGTTGTTCCAAAAATTATCGAATTAACTCAACGGGTTACGTTTGAGGCTTGGCCCGCCGAGTTAATGAAGTGGTATCGGCTATAGGTTGGAATCCGATGTTGTTGTCGTTTCGGCTGCTGGATTTTGCTGCCGCTTGGCTCTGGGGTCGTTCGCTGGGCGCTTGATGTCGCGAGGTTTTCGCTCAATTTTCGCGGGCTCCCCAGTGTTCAATGGTCGTCCCATATGCACACTACTGGAAACACTTGTGATGAGTGTGTTGGCGACGGGCTTGGGCGCTAAGCGTGGGTCGTTGGAGGTGCGGGTAAGTTCGCGTTGCGCTGGTATTGATACTGGCTCTACGGCTTTTACAGGCTCTTTCTCAGCGGTTTCATCAACAGGTTTGGCCTCTACTTTTTTACTGGCCTTTGCTGCTGTTTCTGTGGCTGGAGTGAGTTCCAATTCGGCCTGGGCGATAGATGGCTTGTTTTCGATTTCGGCCGCGGGCTCTTCTGGTTTAACAATCACTTTCGGTTCAGCGGGTACCTCTTTCTTAGCTAAAGGCGCCTCTTTCACCGTTGAGGGTGCCTCTTTATCCGCTGAAGATGCCTTTTCCCTGTTGTTCTCTGGGGCTGGGGCATCTTTTACTTGCTCGGAAACAGCAGGTCTCGAGGTTTTGGGGGTGCTAACCTGCGGCTCTGCAACAACTGCAGGTTCAACGGGTTTTGAATCGGTGTTAGCGTTAGTGCTTTCAGTTACCGCTTGCTCATCGGTGGAGGGCTGTTGGCGGTTATCTTCACGACGGTTTCGATTACGATTGCGGTTGCGGCCACGACGTTGACGTGTATCGCCACGTTCATCGTTTTTGGCCTCATCATTTGCCGGTGCGGACACTTTGGCTTCAATCTCATCATTACCGGTTTGTTTGCTCTGGTCTGCTTCAAGCTCGCCGATGGCCTGTTGGCTTAGTCCAGCTTCTACCTCAGGCAATGGGCCGCGCTGACGCTGCTGTGGGCGCCCTCTACGATTTGATGGGCGTTTGTTTGGGCGATCTTCGTTGTTGCTTGTGCGTCCGTTTTCAGCGGTGACCTGACTGTTGTTTGCAGTTACAGACTTATCGGTGTTATCTCCAGTGCGCGGGTTGCGGCGACGGCGCTCTGGACGCTCCCCTTGTTGCTGATCGCGATCACGTCGGTTAGATTCTTTTGGGGCGCGTTGACCGCTGGTTTCTTTATTTTCAACTTCGCGCTTATTGTCTCGGCCACTCTGACGATTGTTGTCGCGATCGCCTTGGCGGTTGTTTCGGCGATTGCTATTGCGGTTGTTGGTGTTGTCGTTGCGTTTCTGGTGCCCGCGACCTTTGCTTTTTGGCTTGCTTACAGGCTTTGCCTCACCTTTAAACAATTCGCCAAGTGCTTTAAGCACCTTAGAAAGTAAGCCAGGTTCTTTGGCTGGTGTCGGTGCAGGCTGCGCAGGCGCGACCTGTTGAACTGCTGGTTTTGGCATATTGTCCGCGGGCGCAGCTTTCACTTCCACGATATCCGCAGTCTCTTCGCCGTTTAGCTCGATCTGGTAGCTGATTTCAGTTGCGGATTCGTTGTCATCACGCAGTCGCTGAACTTCAAAGTGTGGAGTAACCATATCGGTGTTGGGTAAGATGGTTACACGAGTGGAGTGTCGTTTTTCGATATCGTAGATAGATTGACGCTTCTCGTTGAGAAGGTAGGTTCCAACGCTAACGGGTACAATGGCGCGAATAACAGCACTACGTTCTTTCTGAGCTTCTTCTTCTACTAGGCGGATAATCGATAGAGCGATGTTTTTTGTTCCGCGAATGGTGCCCTGGCCACTACAGCGTGGGCAGACTTTTGAGGTGGTTTCACCCAGTGATGGACGCAAGCGCTGGCGCGACATTTCAAGTAGTCCGAATCGGGAGATTCGGCCTACTTGAACTCGGGCCCGGTCCATATCCAACGCGTCGCGCATACGGTTTTCCACCGCGCGCTGGTTGCGTACTGGCTGCATATCAATAAAGTCGATGACGACTAAGCCACCCATATCGCGCAGGCGCAACTGACGGGCGATTTCGTCTGCGGCTTCTAGGTTGGTTTGTAATGCGGTTTCTTCAATGTCACCACCTTTAGTCGCGCGGGAGGAGTTGATATCAATACTAATCAAAGCCTCCGTCACATCTATAACAATAGAGCCGCCGGAAGGCAGTTTAACTTCGCGTTGAAAGGCCGTTTCAATCTGGCCTTCGATTTGGAAGCGGTTAAACAGGGGGACAGACTCTCCGTAGAGCTTTACCTTGCTACGGTAGTTAGGCATTACTTGGTCTACAAACGTGGTTGCGAGATCGAATGCTTCTTGGTTGTCGACAATAACTTCGCCTATATCCGGGCGCAGGTAATCTCGAATGGCGCGAATAATAACGTTGCTTTCCTGGAACAAAAACTCAGGTGCGCTGGATTCGTTTGCCGCTTTTTTTATATTGCCCCACAGTTGTGTGAGGTAACCCATATCCCACTGCAATTCCTCGGCAGAGCGGCCTACACCAGCGGTGCGTACGATAATACCCATACCTTCTGGGATATCGATTTGGCTCAATGCATCCTTCAGTTCAGAGCGGTCATCGCCATCAATGCGACGTGAAATTCCACCAGCACGCGGATTGTTGGGCATAAGAACGAGGTAGCGACCTGCAAGGCTTATAAAAGTGGTGAGAGCGGCGCCTTTGTTGCCTCTCTCTTCTTTGTCCACCTGTACAACAACTTCCATGCCTTCCTTTATAACATCTTTGATTCGAATGCGGCCTTCAATGTCGCGGGGTTGCTTTATGAAGTATTCGCGGGAGATTTCTTTAAGAGGGAGGAAGCCATTACGGCCGTTGTCGTATTCGACAAAGGCTGCTTCAAGAGAGGGCTCAATTCGGGTAATTTTACCTTTGTAGATGTTGGCCTTTTTTTGTTCTCTGTGACGATTCTCGATGTCCAGGTCGTATAACCATTGGCCATCCACTAGTGCTACGCGCAGCTCTTCTGGCTGGGTAGCGTTGATTAGCATTCTTTTCATTAAACAGTGTCTCAATGTTGCGCGGCAAACATCGAAGGCATTGGGGAGGGAAGTAAACGAATACGACTGAATTGATTAACCGGATGACGGAGCAAAACGCGGGTATAGCAGCTTTCTGTTAGCCATTCGTTTCGCTAAAGCTTAAAAGCTTTGTACGAGATTGAAACGAAAAAAGCGTGCCTTGTGGGCACAGTTACAGTTGGCTATAGTAGCTGATTTTCCCGTAATCGTAGTAACACTGAACTTGTGGCAGTTGCGCGGTAGGCGCAGTCGCTGTGTGCTGTAGCGGTGCCGAGTTCTATTTATTACTCTTTATCATCCTATAACCGCTTGTGTTTGATTCAGGCCTCTAGGGCTTAGCGGTTATTTAGTTATCAGTTTCAGCGGCGATGTAAGCTTTGGGCGGCAGAGGTGTTGAGTGGGAACAGGCAGACGTCAGCCTAGTACTCGATTCAACATAACCTTTTTTGTTTTCTGTCTGCACGTCAGTACTGGTACAGGCTGTATACAACCTTACCCGTATGAGCATAATGCGCAGAAATCAGAGCTGTGCAAACAGCAATTTTATGAGCCTTTATCTAACTTTAGGGTTCTAGATGGCTCCAGGCACAGCTACCTGTTGAAACAAAAGGTTCTCCGTCGGCAAGCCTGCCGATCAGTTTATTTCTTAGCAATGCACGATCTAATTCGCGCGATAGTTTCAATATAGCCCAAGCCTATTAGCTTGGGCACCTTAATTTAAAATTCTTGGCCTGCGGGCCCGGTAAATGTTTTTAAGAGGGTATCGCAGGCTTGATCTCTGCTGGGCGGGCTACCTGACGGGTCAATTGCCCTTGTGAGCGCTTCCCGCACAGCTGGACGAAATATAGCACTCTTATACAAGTCTTTCAATTTATAAGGCCTTCCCTGTTAGCGGTCGCTCGCCCCAGGCTACGTTTTGTGTGTTTGTGTAGGGTGCGTTAATTGTTATGATGGCGTCCCTTCAGTTGTCTCTCACATCGCGGAATCTATGACCAGTAAAGTCCAGTTAGTTACCATTACCGAAGATGCCGAAGGTCAGCGATTGGATAATTTCCTGATATCGCGCTTGAAGGGTGTTCCGAAATCAATGATCTACAGGATTATTCGCAAGGGGGAGGTGCGTGTTAATAAGGGCAGAGCCAAGCCCGAGAGAAAGCTTCAAGCGAATGATGTTGTTCGCATTCCACCGGTCAGAGTATCTGAAGGGAAGGTGGAGGTTAAGGCAAGTGATGGCCTGCGAAACCTGCTGTCGGAATCCATTCTATATGAAAGTATAGGATTGATCGTTGTTAACAAACCCTCCGGGCTTGCGGTGCACGGAGGTAGTGGTATCAGCCTGGGTTTAATCGAATCGTTAAGGCAGATGCGAACGGAAAATACCTTTTTGGAATTGGTGCATCGATTGGATCGCGACACCTCCGGCTGTGTGTTGGTGGCCAAAAAACGTTCGATGCTTGTGTATTTGCAGAATTTGTTCCGGGAAAAGAAGCAAATTGACAAGCGCTATTTGGCATTAGTAAAAGGTCGTTGGCCTAATCGCGCCAAGGTGGTGGAGGCGCCACTTCAGAAAAATGAGCTGCAAAGCGGAGAGCGTGTAGTGCGTGTAAGTCTGGAGGGTAAGGCGTCCAAAACCGAGTTTGAGGTTGTTCAGCGTTATGAAAATGCAACCTTAGTGCAGGTAAAGCCCATAACCGGGCGAACCCATCAGATTCGCGTTCACGCTCAGCACAAGGGGCACCCGTTAGCGTGTGATGACAAATACGGTGATGATGATTTTGATCGTGAAATGAAGACGTTGGGATGTAAGCGGCTGTTCCTTCACGCTGCGTCGTTGTCGTTTAATTTGCCCACCGGAGAGGCGTTGTTTGTTGAGGCGCCGCTGCCGGATGATCTACAGATTGTACTAGATAATTTGGAGTAACCGTGCTGTATATTTTTGATTGGGATGGCACCATTAGTGACTCTGCGGCTAAGATTGTGCGTTGCATGCGTTCGGCTACGCAGGCCGCGGGTTTGGTCGACAAAGACGATGACGAGATAAAAAATATTATCGGTTTAGGTTTGCCTGAGGCTATTCGTGCTATATACCCACAAATAAGTGATGAAGATTTGGAGAGGGTGCGGCACGGGTATTCATCGTTTTTTACGGCTGCGGATGCGACGCCGTCACCATTTTTTCATGGTGCGATGGATGTTCTGCAGGCGTTGGCTGATGCCGGCCACACGCTAGCAATAGCAACGGGTAAAAGCCGTCGAGGGTTGGATCGTGTACTGCAAAAGCTGGATTTGAATGCTTTTTTCCACGGAAGTCGTTGTGCCGATGAGACTGCGTCCAAGCCGAACCCTAAAATGTTGTTGGAGCTATTAGCAGAATTCGGGGTATCTGTGGGCGAGGCTGTTATGATTGGCGATACAGAATACGATATGGCCATGGCTAAAAAAATTGATATGCCGCGTATTGCTGTTAGTTTTGGGGCTCACCATATTGATCGGTTAAAACCCTATAAGCCTGTAATGTGTGTCGATCAGTTTCAGCAGATTTTGGAGTGGAGAAAATAATGTTGGATAATCTCTTTGTGGTCGTAGCTGACTACTCACGCTTCGAGCATAAAAATGCGATTGCTGAAATGATGAGAGGCTATTCTGGTGACGATATGGGGGGAGGGGAGCCTCTGTCTGAAGAGCATTGCGGAAAAATAGCTAGCAGTTTAAGTGATTTTGGGCAGGCTGTAACCGTTCTGGTTTTTTCCGATAAAGAGAATGTTAAACCGGTTGGTATTGCTACTTCTCTAAAATCTTTTTCAACCTTCTATTTGAAACCCATTTTAAACTTGCACGATGTTTTTGTAGTAGATGCTTGGCGTGGCAAGGGTGTTGGGGGTTTATTGCTGGGCAAGACGGAAGAGATCGCAAAGAATATGGGCTGTTGCAAGTTGACGCTTGAGGTCTTGAATAATAATCTTTCTGCTAAAGCGCTTTATAATAAAAATGGCTTCAATCCTTATCGGTTGGCGGAAGAGGCTGGTGAAGCAATGTTTTGGCAGAAGCGAATATAAAACTTTTCTTGAGCTATAACAGGTTTGGGGTATGAGTAATATACCCTCTGTAGCACTATAAACGATTAAGCTGCTTTTCCAGTTCTTCTTTTTCTTCGCTGATTTCCATCCATTCCATCTCCACCTCTTCTTGCTCTTTTTTGTGTTCACCCTGCTGCTTCAATAGCGGGGCGAGCTTTTTCGATGCTCCTGTATAGAGTTCCGGATCGGATAGGCTGTGTTCTATTTCTGCCAGCGAGGTTTCAATAGCGGCAAGTTTTTTCTCGAGCTTTTTCAACTTATTGGAGAATGGGGTTAGTTGTTTACGAATCTCCGCCTGCTGCTGTCTCAGTTCTTTCTTGTCCTGTTTAGATGAGGGCTTCGTGGTGTTCTCGGCAGGTTCCTGCTCCTCTTCCTCATCGTTTAGTAGCCAGTTTTGGTAATCGTCAAGGTTGCCGTCGAAGTTGGATACTTTCCCCCGGTCTACCAGTAAAAACTGATCAACGGTTGTTCTTAGTAAATGGCGATCGTGGGATACGATTACCAGTGCGCCTTCCCATGCTTGAAGAGCGAGCGTGAGCGCATGGCGCATTTCTAAATCTAGGTGGTTGGTGGGTTCGTCGAGCAATAGCAGGTTGGGTTTTTGCCAAGCAAGTATGGCCAGTGCCAGTCTCGCTTTTTCGCCGCCAGAAAAGTGCTCAATAACTTCAAAAGCACGGTCGCCTTGAAACCCAAAGCTGCCGAGGAAGTTGCGGATCTCCTGTTCGCTGGCTTTTGGGGTTAGGCGTTGTAAATGCAGGGCACAGGACGCTTGTAGATCCAGCGCTTCAAGTTGGTGTTGAGCGAAGTAGCCACATTTTAAATGGGTCCCTTCGATTAGTTGTCCGCCAACTAACGAGAGCTCGCCCGCAAGTGTTTTTATTAGCGAGCTTTTTCCTGCACCGTTGTGGCCCAGCAACCCGATGCGGCTATCGCCTAGTATGCTAAGTTCAATATTGGCGACAATGGTGTTGTGTTCATAGCCAATTGCTGCTTGATCCATTGTTAACATGGTTTGCGGGATGCGTTCAGGCGTGGGAAAGCTAAAACTAAACGGGGAGTCGGTGTGAGCTGGCGCGATTTTTTCCATGCGCTCGAGTTCTTTTAGCCGACTCTGCGCCTGCTTTGCTTTAGTGGCTTTTGCGCGAAAGCGTCGTACGAAATTTTCAATTTCGGCAATGCGAACTTGTTGTTTTTCGAATTCAGCGGTTTGTTGTGCTAACCGTTCTGCTCGTTGTTTCTCAAACGCCGAATAGTTGCCGTTGTAGCTGTTGAGTTTTTGCTGCTCGATATGCACGATACCATTCACTATGTTGTCGAGAAAATCTCGATCGTGAGAAATAATCAGTAAAGTGCCGCGGTAGTTTTTTAGCCATTGCTCTAGCCACAGAGTTGCATCGAGATCGAGGTGGTTGGTGGGTTCGTCCAATAGAAGTAGGTCGGATCGACACATCAGCGCTCGCGCAAGATTAAGTCGAATCCTCCAGCCGCCGGAAAAATCTTTGACCCATTTATTACTGTCCGTGGTTTTAAATCCCAGTCCGTGCAGTAGGCGCTCTGCCCTGGTGTTGGCGGTGTAGCCGTCTATGGCTTCCAAGTGCTGGTAGAGTAAGGCCAGCTTTTCACCGTTATCGATACTATTTTGAATATCGGTTTCCAGTAATCTCAGTGGTTGGTCGCCATCGATAACATAGTCGATGGCCTGGCGATCACCCGCTTGAACTTCCTGTGCCATATGAGCCAGTTGCCAGTCACCTGGTATTTGTAGCTGGCCGCCATCTTCCGCTAGTTCGCCCAGCAAAAGCTTGAACAGCGTTGATTTGCCGCTGCCGTTAGCGCCGACGATACCCCATTTCTGCCCAGGGAAGATGGTGAGGTCTGCTTCTTCCAGCAGAAATTTATGGCCTCGTTGAAGACTGACTTTTTGTAGTTGAATCATAGGGCTCGAATAAGGGGTTAGATGGGCTGTACACCCAGTTGTTGAAGGAAAGTGGTCAGGCGGATTAACGGGAGGCCGATCAGTGCGGTAGGGTCGTTGCTGTCGATAGATTCAAACAGTGCGATGCCCAGTCCTTCACATTTAAAGCTGCCTGCGCAATCCAGTGGTTGTTCCTTCTTTATATAGCGCGCAATTTGTTCGCGGCTCAGGGGGCGGAACTTTACTTTGGTGCTTACGGTGTCTGCAAGCATTTGCTTAGATTCTGTATCTAGCAACGCTAGGGCAGTGTAGAAAATAACGGTTTTACCTTGGCAGAAGGACAATTGTTCAATAGCTCCAGATTCAGTGCCGGGTTTGCCTAGGAGTCGTCCATCACAGCTGGCCGTTTGATCCGAGCCTATAATCAGCGCGTGCTCCGTGATTTTTTGGGCTAGAACCCTTGCTTTGCTCTCTGCGAGCCTTAGTGCCAGAGATTCGGCTGCTTCATTTATTCTGTGGCTTTCGTCGATGTCGGGTGATATTGCCTGAAAGGGGAGGTTCAGCTGCTGTAATTGCTGCTGTCGATAGCGGGAGCCAGATGCCAGAATTAGCCGCTTTTGCAGTATGAAGCCCTGTTTTTCGTTTGTTGACATTATAATGCTCGTTTTTGGGGTGCCTTTTGCGGAAAAACGCCTTAGGTTTCAAGGTTTTCTTTGACATGGAATAGTCAATTCCCTATCATCGCGCGCTTATGTCAGAGGGTACCCCTATAAAACAGCTTCCGAAGCTGGTTGACCCCAGAAAACTCGCTCATTTTAACGCCAAGTTGGTGGGCATTGTACCTGAGGAATGTCTGCCACGCTTACAGGATGCCACGTTCAATTCCGGAATTGATTCGGAAGAAGGCAGGGTTATAAGCGCTGAACTGGAATTCTTTCGGGATGAGCAGGGACGGCGAAGATTATCCGGCAATGTTTCGGCTTGTGTAACGCTGGAGTGTCAACGCTGTTTAGAGCCCTTTGTGCTTAACATTGCAACCGAGGTCAACCTCGCAGTTGTGCTTGATGAAGAACAGTTGGAGATGTTGCCGAGAAGCCTCGACCCCTGGCTGATTAGTGAAGAACAGGGAGATTTGCACTCGGTACTGGAAGATGAGCTGTTGTTGGCTTTGCCGGCATCACCACTTCACGACTTCGAGTGTATCGATGCTAGCCGTTTATCGGTTGGTGACGAAGTAGAAGAGACCCAGGCAGCAAGTGGTGATGAAGATAATCCCTTCAGTGTACTCGCCAGCTTGAAGCAGGATTTGAAAAAAACAGATTAACGGTGAGTCCCCAAGCAGAGCTTACGCTCCAGTGTAAGTCGGTTTGATGTGATACCAGGAGTAAATTATGGCAGTTCAGAAGAGCAAGAAAACCCGTTCAAAGCGTGGCATGCGTCGTTCACACGATGCTTTAACCGGCGCTACTTTGTCCGTAGATCCAACCACTGGTGAAAAGCACCGTCGTCATCATGTGACTGCTGATGGTTTTTATCGTGGTCGTAAAGTGATTGATATTGCCGACGACGAGTAAGCTTGTCGCAACCAATACATCTTTCTATTGATGCGATGGGCGGGGACCAAGGTTCCCGCCTTGTCGTTTTGGCCACGCTTGCCTTTCTAAAATCCCGCCCCGATGTTGTCGTCACCCTGGTTGGTGATGAGAGCGACATTCAGCAGCATATTCCTTCTACGGTTGGTGAAAGCCTGCTAGCACGTATTTGTTTTTTACATACAGATAACACGGTGGGTATGGCCGAAAGAGCCGGTGATGTGCTGCGTTCCAAGCAGTCCTCCTCTATGTGGCAGGCCATTGCTCTGGTGGCAGATGCAAAGGCTGATGCCTGCGTGAGCGGCGGAAATACCGGCGCACTGATGGCGATTGGTTGCAAGTTGATAAAAACGTTTGATGGTGTGCGTCGCCCCGCTATTTGTAAGTTGATCCCCACCTATACGGGTACCAGTTTGTTGTTGGATCTCGGTGCCAATATCAATTGCTCGGCAGGGCAGTTGGAGCAGTTTGGTGTGATGGGGAGTGCTCTTGCACAGTTGAGTGGCGTAGCCAAACCTTCGGTAGCCTTGTTGAATATTGGTACCGAACGAAGTAAGGGCAGTAGTACCATTCAGGCAGCGGCGGAAGCTCTGCGTCAGCGAGAAGGGATTAACTTTACGGGCTTTATTGAAGGTAACGATCTCTATTCCGGCAAAGTGGATGTTGTGGTTTGCGATGGGTTGGTGGGAAATGTTGCTCTCAAGGTTAGTGAGGGTGTGGCCAATTTTGTGTTCAGCAGTTTGGCTGAGGCGTTTCTCTCAAGTTGGTGGGGTCGTTTTTCCGGTTGGATGGCACGGCCAGTCCTCTCTCATTGGCGTCGATCTTTTAATCCATCCCGCTATAATGGCGCCGCTTTTCTCGGTCTGCGTCGCACGCTGGTGAAAAGCCATGGTGGTGCCGATCAATTGGGTTTTGAGCAGGCGTTACATGTTGCAGTTACCCAAGTGTTGGCGCGGATACCCGAGCGCATTGAATCCTGCCTCAAGCAGGGGTAATAATCTCCTTTTTATTAAATTAATTATTCAGGTTTTGAGTTATGAGTAATAGCGAACAGCTCGCTTTTGTCTTTCCGGGGCAAGGTTCACAAAAAATAGGCATGTTGGCCGATATTGCCGAGGTAAACCCTCTGGTGAAAAAAACATTTGCCGAAGCGTCTGCTGCTTTGGGTTATGACTTGTGGGAGCTGGTTCAGTCCGGGCCACAGGAAAAGTTGAATATGACTGAAGTGACCCAGCCTGCGTTGCTGACTTCGAGTGTCGCGCTATGGCGTGTTTGGCAGGATCTAGGTGGTACTATGCCAGTTCGAATGGCCGGTCACAGTTTGGGTGAGTGGTCTGCATTGGTGTGTGCTGGTGTTATAGGCTTTACCGACGCGGTTAGGCTGGTGCGTGCTCGTGGACAATATATGCAGGAAGCCGTTCCCGCTGGTGTTGGTGCTATGGCTGCTATTATTGGTTTGGCCGATGAGCAGGTAGAGTCTGTGTGCACGCAAGCCTCTGGTGCCAGCGATGTTGTGTCACCGGTTAACTATAATTCGCCTGGTCAGTTAGTTATTGCCGGTCATAAGGCCGCTGTAGAAAAAGCGATGGTGTTGTGTAAGGAGGCAGGAGCCAAGCGAGCCTTGCCGCTACCTGTAAGCGCGCCTTTCCACACTTCTCTTATGAAGCCAGCAGCAGATCGATTGTCAGCAGAAATCGAGGCAACAGAATTTCAAGTGCCCACCATACCAGTTGTTCATAATGTAACCGCTAAAACCGAGAGCGACCCAGCTAGAATCAAAGCCTTGATGGTAGAGCAGATATACTCTGCTGTGCGTTGGGTGGAGTGTGTGCGGGCGCTGGCAGAGCACGGTGTTACGGTCACGCTGGAATGTGGCCCTGGCAAAGTGCTGTCAGGCCTGAATAGGCGCATTGAGAAAAGTTTGCAAGCTTACAATATCGATACTGCTGCAGCGCTGGAAACCAGTCTTGCTGAGTTAAAATAAAAACGAGGATTCTTACCTATGTCATTTGACGGAAAAATAGCTCTTGTTACTGGTGCCAGTCGAGGCATCGGTGCTTCCATCGCCGATACTCTGGGTGCCGCCGGTGCAATAGTAATCGGTACGGCCACTTCGGAAGCCGGTGCTACTGCGATTGCAGAGCGCTTTGCCGAAAAAGGTATTCAGGGTACGGGTATGCAGTTGAACGTAACCGAAGCTGAATCTGTTGCTGCTCTGCTGAAGGCGATTACCGACCGGTTCGGTACGCCCACCATTTTGGTGAATAACGCAGGTATAACAAAAGACAATTTGTTGATGCGTATGAGCGAGGAAGAGTGGTTTGATGTTATCAACACCAACCTAAGCGCCATCTATCGTCTAAGCAAGGCTTGTCTTCGGGGTATGATGAAGGCTCGCTGGGGGCGTATAGTGAATATCAGCTCAATTGTTGGTCAGATGGGTAACGCTGGTCAGTCCAACTATGCGGCGACCAAAGCCGGTGTGATGGGCTTTGCCCGCTCCCTGGCCAAAGAAGTAGGGTCGCGCAATGTAACGGTTAACTCTGTAGCGCCTGGCTTTATTGATACAGACATGACTAAAGTGCTACCAGAAGAGCAGAAGAAGGCGATGTTGGGGGCAATTCCTCTAGCGCGTTTGGGGCAGCCTGAGGAAATCGCTAATGTGGTTAAATTCCTGTGTAGCGACGATGCTAGCTATATTACGGGTGAAACTCTGCATGTGAATGGTGGTATGTATATGTGCTAACTTATTGTTATCAAACAATAAAATAGCAAAACAACAATAAATTTGTAGAGATGCGTTACAACGCGAAGAAAATCGCGTTAAAATGCGCGGCACGTGTAAGCCGGAACACTGATTTTTGCCGTTGTGTGGCGTTTGGGTACGGCTTAGCAAATGTTTATTTAACGGCTTCACTGAAGGTTATGATTAGGAGTTAACTAAGATTATGAGTAGCATCGAAGAACGCGTAAAGAAGATTGTTGCGGAACAGCTCGGCGTTAAAGAAGAAGAAGTGAAAAACGAAGCGTCCTTCGTTGAAGACTTAGGCGCAGATTCCCTGGATACTGTTGAGTTGGTTATGGCTCTTGAAGAGGAATTTGAAACTGAAATTCCTGACGAAGAAGCCGAAAAAATCACCACTGTTCAGCTGGCGATCAACTACATCAACGAAAACCTGGCATAATTCGTCGGCCTTTCGATTGACCCTATACGCAAAAGCCGTATCTATCTTGCATAGTACGGCTTTTGTTGTTTCTGGAACCTTTGTTTATCGGATTCAGCGCGGCCTGACAGGGTGGGCTGCTTAGTTCATTGTATTTGGAGGATATTTGTGAGTCGAAGAAGAGTTGTAGTTACTGGGCTGGGTATGGTTACCTCAGTGGGGCACAATGTTGAGGAAAACTGGCGGTCTATTCTGGCCGGTAAAAGTGGCATTGGGCCTATTACATCCTTTGATGTTTCTGCTTTTTCAACTCAAATCAGTGCTTCAGTGCAAGGCTTGGATTTATCTCCCTATCTGAATGCTAAAGATGCTCGTAAACAGGACCTGTTTATACAGTACGGTATGGTGGCTGGTATTCAGGCGATGGAAGATTCAGGTATTGTTATAACGGATGAAAATGCTGCGCGCATGGGCTGTGTGATCGGCTCAGGTATCGGTGGCTTAGGTTCGATTGAGGATACCGCCATCACAATTAAAGAGCGTGGGCCCCGGCGAGTATCTCCCTTCTTTGTTCCCGGTGCGATTATTAACATGATTGCCGGTAATCTTTCGATCCGATACGGCTTCAAGGGAATTAATCTTGCTGTTACCACCGCGTGTACCACGGGTACCCACAGTATTGGTTTGGCCGCGAGGGAGATTGTATATGGCAGTGCGGACATGATGCTCGCGGGGGGGTCCGAAATGGCCACTACGCCTGTGGGAATTGGCGGTTTCGGTGCGGCGCGCGCTCTCTCGAAGCGTAATGACGATCCTCAGGCGGCAAGTCGCCCTTGGGATAAAGGGCGGGACGGTTTCGTTCTGGGTGATGGTGCCGGTATTTTGGTTCTCGAAGAGTATGAGCACGCGAAGAGACGTGGGGCTAAAATCTACGCAGAGTTATGTGGTTTCGGAACCAGTGGTGACGCCTACCACATT
The DNA here is from genome assembly GCF_014211975.1 of Teredinibacter haidensis. Taxonomy (NCBI): domain Bacteria; kingdom Pseudomonadati; phylum Pseudomonadota; class Gammaproteobacteria; order Cellvibrionales; family Cellvibrionaceae; genus Teredinibacter; species Teredinibacter haidensis. The sequence goes on along the minus strand of NZ_CP060084.1, from coordinate 2,010,220 downwards.
ACTTCGCCTTCCGGTGATGGAGCGGCATTATCCATGAGAAATGCTCTCGCCGACGCACACCTAAATCCGGATGCTATCGACTATATAAATGCTCATGGTACCTCTACTTCTGCCGGCGATAAGGCCGAGTGCGGTGCGGTGAAAGACGTTTTTGGCGATCACGCCGCTGCTTTGGCTGTAAGCTCCACTAAATCGATGGTCGGACATTTGCTCGGTGCAGCCGGTGCCGTTGAAGCAATCTACAGTATATTAGCTATTCGTGATCAGGTCGCACCACCCACGATAAATCTTGATGACCCTGATGAAGGTTGCGACCTGAATTTCGTTCCCCATACTCCACAGGAAATGAAAATCGATACAGCTATCAGTAATTCTTTTGGTTTCGGTGGAACCAACGGAACCCTGTTGTTCAAAAAAGTGTAATTAACGCGATTGAAAGATGGATATAGACGAGGGAGGCGAGGTTTTACTGCTCAATGGTGTAGAGGTAGAAAACCGTTGTTTGTCTGTCAATAACAGGGCTTTTCTATATGGAGATGGAGTTTTCGAAACTCTGCGGATTGTTGTCGGCAAAATTCCGTTCCTGTCGCAGCATCTCCAGCGCCTGCAGCGAGGCTCAGCTGTATTGGGCTTCCGGCTCGAGATAGCGCTTGTTTCACAGTACTTGGCCGCGATTCAGCAACGTATAGGGGGCAGGAGTGGGGTATTGAAAATTCATGTCAGTCGCTCTGTTGGTGTACGGGGCAGTTATTCCTATAACAATAACAACGCAGATATTTTATTGCAGTTTACACAAAATTCGTCACTAAAGGGGTGGATTCAAAACCCCGTAAGCTTAAAAACCGCTCCCGGAGCATTAACAAAAAATGCATCCTTATCAGGAATTAAACACCTCAGTCGTTTGGATTATATTGTCGCGAGTAAAAACATCACTTTAAAGGCTGATGAGGAATTATTGTTTTTGGATGATAGCGGTAATATTGTAGAAACCATGCACCACAATATTTTCTGGTTAATACGCAGTGAGTTATTCACGCCGGATGTATCAATGGTGGGTGTTAAAGGCGTTATGCGTGAACGAATTATCGAGATAGCAAAACAGGAGTTGGGGGTACGTACTCAAATTGTTTCATGCCCTATGGAACAATTTGAATTTGCGGGCGAAGTATTTTTGACGAACGCGGTCCGGGGTGTTGTTCCAGTTGCTGGTATTAACCAGCTGGCCTATAGCGAACACTCCTTTGCAGAGCGGGCAGCGAATTTATTGCAGATGTATTGCTGATGTTAATTATTGGAAAATTTCGTATATGAATGTCAGTCTCGTTCGAGTTGTTTTAGCCCTCACCCTATGGGTGTTGCTTATGATGGGTGCGTCCATATACTACGTGTGGAGTTGGCTCCATACGCCCCAGCGCGTTGAGTTGGTCGATAAGGTTTACGTTATTGAACACGGGTCTTCTCTGCATCGCGTAGCCTCGGATTTAAATGAAAAAGGCATGATCCGTTGGCCCCGCATTTGGGTCACCTACGCTCGTTTGTTAAATCTCTCCAATATTAAAGCAGGTGAATATAAGCTGGCACAAAAAGAGTCTCCAGTGTCGTTACTATCCCGGTTTCAAACCGGTGAACTGCTTCAGTACCAGATAACTCTAGTTGAAGGGCGCAACCTAAAGGAATTTATTGAAAGTCTGCATAGCCACAAAAAAATTGTACAGTCTTTGGCGGGAATGAGTAATGTGGAAATTGCAAAAGCTCTTGAGATAACTGCGGAGAACCCCGAAGGGTATTTTTTTCCGGACACCTACCAGTTTGTCAGTGGAGATAGCGATAAAGATATTTTGTTGCGCGCGCACTTAAAAATGACGCAACTATTGCACGAAGAATGGTTGAATCGAGCAGGTGGTTTGCCTTATAAAACCGCCTACGAAGCTTTAATTATGGCTTCGATTGTGGAAAAGGAAACCGGAGCCGCATTTGAGAGAAAACAGATTGCCGGTGTATTTGTGCGTCGACTGCAGAGCAATATGCGTTTACAAACCGATCCAACGGTTATCTACGGGATGGGAGAGAACTACACCGGAAATATTCGGAAAAGTGATCTGAAAAAGCCTACGCCCTACAATACCTATACAAATCGTGGTTTGCCTCCCACGCCTATTGCTATGCCAGGGAAGGAATCCATTCGCGCCGCATTGCATCCGGCATCGGGAAGCACTTTGTTTTTTGTGGCCAAGGGGGATGGAACGCATTATTTTTCTAGCACTCTCAAAGAACATGAAGAGGCAGTAAAAAAATATCAGAAAAAACGCCGATCTGATTATCGGTCAGCTCCAGAACCTGCTGTGATGAAGCAGAAAGAGGGGGTTGTTGTAGGTCCAGATTTCAATGAGGATAGTGATGCAGCCAGGTAAATTTATCACCGTCGAAGGAACAGAGGGTGTAGGTAAATCGACGAACATCGAGCTTATAAAAAACTTGATTGAAGCGCGTAATATTGAACTGGTCATTACGCGAGAGCCGGGCGGTACACCCTTGGCTGAGGAGATTCGAGAATTATTATTGGAGAAGCGAGAAGAAAAATTTGATCCGACGGCAGAGTTGCTTTTGGTTTTTGCTGCGCGCGCCCAACATTTGAATACAGTTATTTTGCCAGCGTTGAATGAGGGTAAATGGGTGCTCTGTGACCGATTTACGGATGCAACGTTTGCTTATCAGGGAGCGGGGCGAGGTTTGCCCTGGGATACTATTAGTGAATTAGAGCAGCTAGTACAAAAAGGTCGTCAGCCGGACATGACACTGTTGTTGGATATTAGTGTTCGGATTGGTCTGGAGCGCGCGAGTGCCCGTGCAGAGCTGGATCGTTTTGAGTCAGAAAAAATCGAATTTTTTGAACGTGTTCGTCAAGGTTACCATGAGCGCGTCAAGCAGCGACCCGAGATTTTTTTTGTGGTGGATGCGGGTAAATCTCTGGAGCAGGTACAGACAGTAATCGAAAGGCAGCTTGAGCATCAACTAGATTTGTGGTGTTCTTAGCCGCCCTAAAACTCAGCTTCGCAACAAATATCCAAAGATTTTAACGTTGCCGGATGTTTAAACTGTAAGCGAGTGGCATGTAGCTGTAGTCGGTCGCTGAGTGCGTTACTTTTTTTGCAGCCATAGAGTGCATCGCCTAAAATTGGATGCCCTATTTGTTGCATGTGTACACGCAGCTGGTGTGATCGTCCCGTATGGGGAGCTAGCAGTAGCCGGGATGACTGTGTTTCTGTGTTGCGGGTAATAAGCTCAAACTGGGTTAGGGAAGGCTTTCCGTTTAACCAATCGATTTTTTGCTTTGGTCGATTTTCCCAGTCACAAATCAGAGCAGAGGATATTTCTCCGTAGGAGGAGGAAACATACCCGTATACAACGGCTGTGTAGTGTTTGGTAATTTGTCGGCGCTCAAAAAATTTCCCTAGGCTTCTCTGTGTTTCAGGATTGAGTGCAAATATAACCAACCCCGACGTCGACATGTCCAAGCGATGGACAATTAAGGCCTCAGGGAAGCACTGTTTAACGTGATCGAAGGCGTTTTCGGGTGAGGAAAGGCCAGGAACGCATAGTAAACCAGAGGGTTTGTTGATAACGATTAAATCGTTATCTTCATATACAAGATTCATAAGGTGCTGTTGAAAGTACTGTAGAAGCGCAACATTCTACCTTAACCCAGAGGTAATTCGAGACATGAGCAAAGTAAATATGCCTCCTTATCAGTGGCAGTCGGGAGCGTGGCAGAAATTTGTACGGCAGGTGGATAGCAGCATGTTACCTCATGCAATCTTAGTTAGCGGTTGTCCGGGTATTGGTGTCGAAAAGCTGGCAGCGACCATGGCGCACTATTTGTTATGTAAATCACCTATGGAAGGGGTGGCCTGTGGCAGTTGTAAATCGTGCCAACTGATAGAGGCCGGCAGTCACCCCGATTTCTATGACGTTGCACCGGAGGAGCAGGGTAAGGTAATCAAAGTAGATCAAATTCGCCAGTTAACAGACTTTGTTGCTAAAACAGCTCAGCAGGGAGGTAGAAAGCTGGTGTTAGTGACCCCCGCCGAGGCGATGAATATCAGTGCGGCCAACAGCTTGCTGAAATGTCTGGAGGAGCCGGCGGGTGATACGGTACTTATTTTGGTAACGTTGGAGTTAAGCCGTCTGATACCAACCATCCGCAGTCGTTGCAGCAAATTGGTGATGCCCCTGCCCGATAAATCTGCATCACTTGAATGGCTTGAGGAAATGGGTGTTGGAAATACCCAGCAACTACTGAGCGAGGCGGGTATGGCACCACTGTTGGCAATGGATTGGTGGCAAAGTAATTATTTCAAGCAGCGGCAGGACATGTGTGGAATGCTTGCGACCCTCAGCGAAGGGGGCCTTTCTGTTGGTGCTGTGGTACAAAACTGGTCGCCACTGGCGCCGTTTGAGGTTGTGAATACGCTCTTATCTTGGCTTGATGGCTTGCTGAGAGATCGGGTCAAACCGTCGATTAGCGACAACGCTAGCACATGGGAGAGCCTGATACAGGCAACAAAATTTGTTCCGGCGCAGTTGCTGTATCGCTACAGGGATGCATTATGTCAGCGCAAAGCCCAGCTCTTGAGTAACAACAATCTCAATCCCAGTCTTGTAGTGGAGGAGCTACTTCTTGACTGGAAGGCGATGGTAAAGCTGTCTAGGAGGGGGGCAAATAGCGCTTTTACACGATAAATGACTATTTAACGTACGCCGAAGACGTTTTAAGTGGCTTAGGCAGTGACCTGCCGTTAACACTCGGCTATCCTTAGCCCCATAAGAATTAGCGACGAGCAATGTTTATATGAAAGGTTTAGGTGGTGCAGCCCGAAACGGGATATTGTCTTTAACCATCCGCGATAAAGCAGTGTTATACGCTGCCTATATGCCGTTTGTTCAAAACGGTGGCCTTTTTATCCCCACCAACAAGTCCTACAGCCTGGGGGACGAAGTTTTTATGTTGCTGAGCTTGATGGACGAGCCGGAAAAAATACCGGTTGCCGGTAAGGTGGTTTGGATTACCCCTCGGGGAGCTCAAGGTAACCGTGCAGCGGGTATTGGTGTGCAATTCAGTGGTGAGGATGATGTGGCTAACCATAAAATTGAAACTTATCTTGCTGGCTCCCTCGAATCTGATAGACCAACCCACACCATGTAAATCTGGGTGGTAATTCTTACTCTACCCGGTCATAATTTGCTCCGCCGGGTTTCGGCCCAAATTCGTATCTTAAACTGGTAAAAGCAGGCAAATTCATTCAATGCTCGTCGACTCCCACTGTCATCTCGACCGGTTAAATCTGTCCAAATACCCCAATGGCCTTACGGGCGCAATAGATGCGGCAAAAGAGCTGGGCGTCAGTAAAATGCTGTGTGTCTGCATCAGTGAAGAGAATAAGCAGCAGGTGCTGGATATCGCGCTACAGCATGAAGGGATATATGCTTCTGTAGGAGTCCACCCCTCCGATGTTTCTGAAAGCATAGTGTCGGTTGAGCAGCTCAAAAATTGGTCGAAAGATGAAAAAATAGTGGCTTTGGGCGAGACCGGGCTCGATTATTACTACAGTGCGGAAAAAGCTGAGCAGCAAAAGGAGAGCTTTGCGAACCATCTTATCGCTGGCGCCGAGCTGGGTTTGCCGGTAATCATACATACCCGTGACGCTAGAGAGGATACGTTAACACTTATGCGTGAATATGCCTCCAGCCACAGCGCCGGAGTTATGCATTGTTTTACCGAAAGTTGGGAGATGGCGCAACAGGCGCTCGATCTTAATTTCTATATTTCTATTTCCGGTATTGTGACCTTCAAAAACGCTGATGCGTTGAGAGAGGTGACAAAAAAGGTTCCTCTGGATAAATTACTTATTGAAACGGATTCCCCTTATCTTGCCCCGGTTCCCTATCGAGGTAAGCCCAACGAGCCCAAATATGTTCGTGCAGTTGCCGAAGCGGTTGCCGACTTGCGCGGAATATCATTTGACGAGCTAGCAGAAACAACCAGTCGGAATTTCGCCAACCTGTTTCTAAAAAATAAACTTTAGGATTTCCCATGCGCCAACAAATAGTGACTATGCTTGAACTTCAGGAAGCCATGAACAGCAAGGTTAACGCGGAATGGAGACAGCAGAACTATGAATGGTATAGAGCGATATGGGTTGAGTGTGCCGAGCTAATGGACCATTACGGCTGGAAATGGTGGAAGAAGCAGACACCGGATATGGATCAGGTTGTGCTGGAGTTGATTGATATCTGGCATTTTGGCCTTAGTATCCGTCTGTTGGGCGATGAGCCGACGGCTAAAGGTTATGAGAGGCTTGCCAGTGAGATTGAGCAGGAGTTCATGGCAGATATAGCTCATAAAAGTTTCCGTGAGGATTTGGAACAATTTACAGAGCTGACCTTGCAGACCAAGAGTTTTGCGATACGAGAATTTCGCCGTCTGCTGGAAGGCGTAGAGCTGAGTTTTGAGCAGTTGTTCAACAGTTACGTTGGCAAAAATGTATTGAATATATTCCGTCAGGACTTCGGTTACAAAGACGGTACTTACCAAAAACAGTGGAATGGTAAGGAAGATAATGAACATTTAGTTGAGGCATTAGCGGAGTTAGATCCCAAGATGCCTGACTTTGGTGCAGCCTTATATAAAAAGCTGCAAGCACGTTATTCTTAACAGATGCAAATGTTATAGGGCAATGACATTTTTAATTTTGTCCCTATAATTGCGTCTCGCTTTTTAAGTAACCCAACCAAACGGAGATATATTGTGAAAGCACCCGTTCGAGTCGCCGTAACAGGCGCTGCAGGTCAAATTAGTTATTCGTTGTTGTTTAGAATTGCCGGTGGAGAAATGCTAGGGCAGGATCAGCCCATCATTTTGCAAATGCTGGAAATTAGCCCTGCGCTGGAAGCTTTAAAAGGTGTTGCAATGGAATTGGACGACTGCGCATTTCCTCTTGTACAGGAAATGATTTGTACTGATGATCCAAATGTAGCCTTTAAAGATGCTGACTACGCCTTGCTCGTAGGAGCTAGACCTCGTGGGCCTGGCATGGAGCGTAAAGACCTGCTAGAAGCCAACGCTGCAATTTTCTCCGTACAGGGGAAAGCTATAAACGATAACGCTTCCCGTGATATTAAAGTTTTGGTTGTGGGTAACCCTGCTAACACCAATGCTTTGATTGCTCAACGCAATGCACCGGATATTAACCCCCGTCAATTTACAGCGATGACGCGTCTGGATCATAACCGCGCTATGTCTCAATTGAGTCAGAAGCTGAAAATCTCAACAAATGAGATTTCAAAAATGACCATTTGGGGTAACCACTCATCGACGCAATACCCAGATTTGTTTCATACGTTGGTCGATGGTGAGGTTGCGATAGGCAAGGTTGAACAGGAGTGGTACGAAAATGACTATATTCCGACGGTTCAGCAGCGTGGCGCCGCCATTATTAAAGCCCGTGGCGCCTCTAGTGCCGCTTCTGCGGCCAGCGCAGCAATCTTTCATATGCGCGATTGGGCTTTAGGCTCTTCTGAAAACGACTGGGTTAGCATGGGCGTATACAGTGACGGCAGCTATGGTGTTGAAGAAGGTCTGATCTATTCTTTCCCTTGTGTCTGCGCAAACGGCGATTGGAAGATCGTTCAGGGGCTCGATATTGATGACTTCTCCAAGGCTCGTATGATTGAAACTGAAACTGAGCTGAAAGAAGAGCGCGACGCAGTTAAATCTTTGTTGCCAGCATAAATCGGTTATTGTGAAAGCGCGGTACTATACCGCGCTTTTTTTATACCTGATATTTACTTATTTCAGGGTTTAAGTCCCCCGAATAAAGAGAGGAATACTATGGCACTACCTAAAGTTGGAAGCAAAGCTCCGGCCTTTTCCCTCAAAAATCAGAATGGCGAGCTTGTTAAGCTATCTTCTTTTGCGGGTAAAAAAAATGTCGTTGTATACTTTTATCCGAAAGCCATGACCCCGGGCTGCACAACCCAGGCATGTGGGGTTCGTGACGCCAAAACGGAATTTGAAAAGCTGGATACCGTGGTTTTTGCTATAAGCCCGGATCCTGTTGAAAGACTGAAGCGTTTTGAGGAAAAACAAAGTCTTACGTTTGGCTTGCTTTCGGACGAGGATCATACGATTGCCGAAAAATACGGTGTATGGGGATTGAAAAAATTTATGGGACGTGAGTTTATGGGGATTCTGCGAACCACTTTTATTATTGATAAGGAAGGCCGATTAGCGTACGTTATGGACAAGGTAAAGACCAAGACCCATCATGAAGATGTCGTAGTGTATATATCTGACCATCTTACATAGAACGCTTTGGGTCAAACATAAATAATGTGGAAGATTTAAGTAGTCGGCGAAGTATCCGGTTTCTTATGAATGCCAAATAGATTATGGAAGGGATTGGGGTTCTTGCTATATAGCATTCTGAAATTATGAGATACATAATAATAACTAGTCGCCGAAATAAATTTTCATGCATACGTTAGCGGATGCGCAAGCGATAGTCTTTAGTCGTCCTTGTTAACAAGCAACAGCCTTAATCATCATCGAACAATAAAAGCTAGCTTTCGGTTAGGGGGTCGGATTTTGCTGTTTTTTCGGGTATATAGTTAACATATTAACCATTTGCGGTCGGAGTGACGAGTTAGCCCGAAAAGTGTGCTTTATGTGTACTTACTGTTGATATTTCAATTAATGACGCCCAAAGCAACCGCGTGGCGCATTTGGCTCTGGTGTCTTCGCCTGTTAAGAAATAATTTACATCTTTGATTTATATCCCCGGATAATGGTTTGTTCTCGATGTTCACCATTACCGGGCCAGGGTTTAATTTGTATTTAAGTTTTCACTACTAGTGATAAATGTCTAACTGGTTGTCTGATTTATTGTCGATCTTAATAGCAAACAATTATAATAAGTAAGCAAAAATGAATAAGGTGAGAGAGTTGAAGCTTTTATCCAGCAGTAGTTTTCATCATGGCTTGTCCGCAACTTCTCCGGACATTAATCAATACGATATGGAAATTGCGCATGAAAGCGTAACGTTTTTATATCGAGTGTTAGCTAATAGCCATATTGCAGAATCCTACAATAAAGCGATATGCCTTTTTCTTGAGGCAGGCATTAAACGTTTTACAGCAGATTTTGCTTTAGTCACTCGTCCGTTATCTTCGCAAGTGTATGAAGTGGTTGCTTGCGTCGGCAATGACGAAAAATTTTTTGTAGGTCAGCACTTATCACTAAGCGGTACTTTGTGCGAGCAGGTAATAGCAAAAAATGAGACCTGCGTGCACTCTAATTTACCTGATCAACGTGTGCATTCATTATCTATGGCGTATAATAATACCCAAGTAGGTGCGTACCTAGGCACTGTAGTGAATTCTACTCATGCTGAGCGAGCGGTACTGTGTTTTATGAAAGCACAGAGCTTGGGAGCAGATACTGGAGATGGTAGTTCCAGCGGTGGATACAGTTCTGAGGACGTAGCTTTTTTAGAGCTACTGGCAGAAGGAGTGGCCTTTATGACCGACCAACAATTAGCACAAGCTCAACGAAAACTCACTGATCAAGCAATGTTTGCGTTAGGGTCCGTAAAGACTCTGGACGAATATTTGGAGCAGGCTCGACTTCCAGAAGTTTTTGGTGTCCCGGCCCGAGTCGTTGAAGTATTGGAACGACGCATTAGCAGAGCACCTCTCAGCATTGGACACATTGCTGAGGAGTTGAATCTCTCCAAGCGAACTTTGCAACGACGTTTGCAGCAGCAAGATGTTAGCTTTGCAGATCTGCGCGATCAGGTACGTTTTCATTATTCAATTGATTATCTAATTAAGCAGCACTTGAGTATCGATAGTATTTCGGCATCGCTTGATTTTTCAGATCGTACAAGTTTTACCAATGCATTTAAGCGTTGGACGGGGCTATCTCCCAGTACCTTCAGAAAGTTGTTCCGCGATTACGTATAAGTGTTTATCTTCCCAATGGTTGGCTAGCGCTGGCCATTGGAAGCTCCTTCCCTTTCTAACCGCTTTTCTCTAGGCTGTTAGCGCTTGAATTACCGGTCTGCGTGCTAATTGGGTTAAACCGCGTATGAATTGCTTGACTCTTTCACCGCATCTTGTAGAGTTAGCCGCCTTCCATTCCAACTGTTAGTGAGTCCCTCATTAGCTTTTTGTAAGAACGACAGAGGTTAATCTACGTATGAGCTTTTTTATCGCTGAAGCAGTAGCGCAAACAGAAGGTGCTGCTCCTCCCAATGCTGGTTTTATGAATTTTGTACTGCTTGGTGGTCTATTTGTCTTTATGTATTTTGTGATAATTCGGCCACAGCGCAAGCGGCAGAAAGAGCATAAGTCTTTGGTCGAGACCCTGGGTAAGGGTGATGAAGTGGTATTGACCAGTGGCATGCTAGGTAAAATTACAGAAGTAGATGAAAATTACATTACCTTGAATGCTACTAATAATGTAGATTTGAAATTTCAAAAGTCATCCGTACACGCGGTACTGCCCAAGGGCACTATCAAGTCTATCTAGTTAGGTCTGCAAGCCTTGGCTGCGGTTTGCGGCCGAGGCCTTAGCTCCCCCTCTCTCTTTACCTATCTAGGCTTTCAAGGTACCTTTACCGCTTATGTTAGCCTATAAACCGTCCCGACTTTCATTAGCGCATCTTCCCACGCCTATTCGCCCTCTGGATCGCTTGTCCCGACCGCTTGGCGGCCCTCGCATTTGGCTTAAACAGGATGATTTTACCGGCTCGGCTCAGACGGGAAATAAGCTCCGCAAGCTAGAGTTTGTTGTTGCAGAAGCATTAGCTCAAGGCTGTGATACCTTAATTACCTGTGGTGGTGTTCAGTCTAACCATTGCCGAACAGCAGCGCTGGTTGGCGCTCAGTTGGGCTTGAAGGTGCATCTGCTATTACGAGGGGATCCCGCTTCCTGTATCGATGGCAATTTGCTAATGGATCATATGGCTGGTGCCGAGGTTTCCATCTATCCGGATGATGAATATGTCGCAAATCTGGGAGGCATTTTTCAGCATTGGAAAGAGTATTACCAATCTGTTGGGCGGTCAGCTTACGTTATTCCGACCGGAGCCAGTGATGAGGTTGGCCTTTGGGGGTACCTGCAGGCGTCCGAAGAGCTGTTAAACGATTTCAAGCAAAATGATATTCAGCCGGATGCGATTGTTGTGGCAACTGGTTCAGGGGGGACCCAGGCGGGCCTGACCTTGGGTCTGCACCTGCAGGGGTCATTAATACCTGTGCATGGTGTCGCTGTGTGTGACTCGGAACTCTATTTCCATAACAAGGTGAGGAGCGATATCAGTGCCTGGCAAAAACGATGGGGTGCTTTTTTTAACAAAACAAATCTTGATGAGCTTTTAGCTGAATTACGCATTCACACCTTGGATGCCTATATCGGTCCCGGCTATGCGCAGGGTTATGATGAACTGTTTCAATGTATACAGATGGTTGCGCAAGAAGAGGGCATCATTTTGGACCCCGTGTATACCGGAAAAGCGTTTTATGGATTGGTCAGTGAAATTAAATCCGGTATTTTTTCGGGAATGGAGGATATTGTGTTTGTTCACACTGGAGGCGTATTTGGCCTGTTTCCATACCGCAATGTTGTACTGGGGAGGTAAAGACTATGACATCTCAGCTGGGGGGTAAGTTGGTTATCGCAATTTCGTCGAGAGCGCTGTTTGATCTTGACGAAAGCCACCAGGTATTTGAAAACGATGGTCTAGAAGCATACTCCAAATACCAGATAGCGCACGAGGACGTTGTACTTCCTCCTGGCGATGCCTTTCCTATGGTCGAAAAGTTGTTAAAGATTAATGAGCAGCTGGGCGGGGAGCCTAGGGTAGAAATAATTTTACTTTCTCGCAACAGTGCCGATACTGGGTTGCGTATATTTAACTCTATCAATCACTACGGGCTGGATATTACGCGCGCAGCCTTTACCGGTGGTGAGAGCCCTTATCGTTATATTTCACCTTTTAACGGGCATCTATTTTTATCCACGGATGCGAGGGACGTACGGCATGCGATAGAGCAGGGCGTTGCCGCCGCGACGTTATTAACATCGTCAAAAAGTAAAGGCGAGAGTAATCAGTTAAGGTTTGCCTTCGATGGTGATGCCGTACTATTTTCTGATGAGGCTGAGCAGGTTTACCAGAGGCAGGGCTTAGATGCCTTTGCAAAAAGTGAGCGTGAATCGGCAAAAACCCCCTTAAGTGGTGGCCCGTTTAAGTCTTTTCTCGCTGCCTTACAGGGTTTGCAGAATGAATTTCAAGGGCGAGAGTGCCCTATTCGGACGGCGCTGGTAACTGCGCGCTCCGCACCAGCACATGAAAGGGTTATTCGCACATTGCGCGCATGGAATGTGCGAATTGATGAATCTCTATTTTTGGGCGGTTTAAGCAAGGGTAAATTTCTGCAGGCCTATGGCGCAGATGTATTTTTTGATGATCAACAAACCCATTGTCAGTCCGCCCGTGACCATGTTGCCACTGGACACGTTCCCAACGGCATTGCTAATGAGCTTATCGACAGAGCTTAGTGTGCCGGTGCCAAAAATGCGAACTTGATTCCGATCATCATCAAAATACAGGCGAGAATAGGCTGGAGTATTGAATTTGGAACTCGTACAGCGAGTTTTGCTCCCAGATGGACCGCTGGCAGAGAGCCTAGTAGCAAACCGAATAAGAGTTGAAAGTCGACATTATTGTTCCATAGGTGGCCTAGGCCAGCAATTAGAGTGAGCGGTACGGCATGAGAAATATCCGTGCCCACGACCTGTAATGCGGGTAGACGGGGGTAGAGCAATAACAATAACGCTGCGCAGAACGCTCCAGCACCTACCGACGACAGTGTAACAAATACGCCCAGAACGATGCCTGCGGAGAAGGTTACTGCGGTCGCATTTCGGTAGAACCATCCCTGTTCAGCATTTTTTGATGCGAAGCCCTTCTGAATTTGTTTCTTAAAGAACACAACTAATGAAGTAAGGATCAACATAAAACCCAGGGTGTGGGTTAGCAATGGCGCGTAATCGAGATCCTTGGGTATGGCAAAACGCAACGCCACTGTTGTCAGTAGGGATGCGGGGATGCTGCCCGCGGCCAGGGTAAAAACCAATTTCCAGCGCACTGTGCCCTGTTTCTGATGGGCGTGCATAGCCCCGGTTTTGGTTGCGGCCGCATAGAGGAGGTCGGTACCGATAGCGATCTTTTCTGGGATGCCCCAAAGGATGAGTAGAGGGGTCATAAGTGACCCTCCTCCAACTCCCGTGAGGCCAACAGCCAGTCCGACCGCCGCGCCGGCGAAAATATAAAAAACTAAATCCATATTTAGTACTGAAAAATGTGAGGCTGACTGCTAAATTACAAATACGGGTGGCAAATATACGTATTTATAACTATTCTTCAAAAGAATATTTTCTTCTATTTTTATAATGAAATGTCGTTTTGGGTGCTTTTAGGTATAAGGTGCCCGGTTTTACGCATATAAAAATCACGTTCCGCCGCCAATTGGAGGGCATATGAAACTGCAACAGCTGCGGTATATCTGGGAAGTCGCTCATCACGAGCTAAATGTTTCGGCTACCGCCCAGAGTTTATACACATCACAACCAGGGATCAGTAAGCAAATTCGCTTGCTGGAAGATGAGCTAGGTGTCGAGATTTTCTCTCGTAGTGGTAAGCACCTTACCCGTATTACGCCAGCTGGCGAGGCTATTTTGAGAACCTCGGGTGAAATTCTGCGCAAAGTAGAAAGCATTAAGCAGGTTGCCCAGGAGTTCAGTAATGAGCGCAAGGGAAGCTTGTCTATCGCAACCACCCACACACAGGCGCGTTATGCCTTACCTGACGTAATTTCCAAGTTTATCGATAAATATCCGGATGTTTCTTTGCATATGCATCAGGGTACGCCCATGCAGATCTCGGAAATGGCTGCAGATGGCTCGGTCGACTTTGCTATTGCAACGGAAGCGCTGGAGTTATTTAGTGATCTGATTATGTTGCCCTGCTATCGCTGGAATCGTTGTATTCTCGTTCCCAAAAACCATCCCTTGTGTCAGGTTTCCACGCTTACTCTGGAGGATGTGGCCAAGTATCCCATTGTGACCTATGTCTTCGGTTTTACCGGTCGTTCCAAGCTGGATGAGGCTTTTATGGAGCGAGGGCTAGCACCGCGCGTGGTATTCACCGCGGCAGATGCCGATGTTATCAAAACCTATGTGCGGCTGGGCTTGGGTATTGGGATCGTGGCTAAAATGGCCTACCAGGAAGAGGAAGATAGTGATCTAGTCGCTTTGGATGCTAGCCATTTGTTCCGTGCCAGCACCACAAAAATTGGTTTCCGTCGTGGTACTTTCCTACGTGGTTTTATGTATGAGTTTATTGAGGAGTTTGCGCCGCATTTAACCAAGGATTTGGTTAGTGAAGCGTTTAATCGACACTCTAAGGTCGAGCTGGATGAACTCTTTTCCCATGTGGCGTTGCCAGAGTATTGAGCGGTGACAAGCTAAAGCAGGCCGGAGTTTGGCGGCCTGCTTTAGTTTTGCGGGTCGAAAGCTACAGGAAATCTAGGTCGTCGTTGTTTTCCATAATTTCTTTGAGTTCTTCACTCTCTTCTGTTTTCTGGTTAAGGACTTCCTTCACAAACTTCATATACACCGTGTAAATAACAGCCGCTTTACCTTCATTTTCAACGATAAAGAAGGGCGCACGATTCACGTCATATTTCTTTGCCAGGGCAATACCCTCGCTTGAGGGGTCTCGCTCATCTGCGACTGCTGTTGCGTCAATAAACGCCATTTGCCCGCTGGATTCCAGCTTTTGCAGAACATCACCGCATTTTTTGCAGGGTGAGCCATCAGCCAGGATTTTTTTTACCAGTGTGATTTTCATAATTGTTCCCGCTTATCTAAAGTGTCGATATCCCTTGGAGCTTATTTTTGAATATTTGTTGAGTGTAGGCCACATTCTTTTTTCGTGGCATCCTCCCACCACCAGCGACCTTCTCGCTCGTGCTGGCCGGGGCCAATTGGGCGTGTGCAGGGTTCGCAGCCTATCGAAACATATCCATTGTCGTGCAGTGGGTTGTAGGGGACGCCCTCTGTACGAATATATTCCCATACTTGCTGGGATGTCCAATTAACCAGCGGATTAAACTTGATCAGAGTTTCACCAGCGCGGGCAAATACTTTATCGTTTTGAATAACGGGAATGCTTGCCCGTGTACCGGGGCTTTGGTCTTTACGCTGGCCGGTTACCCAGGCATCCACCTGTAAAAGTTTGCTGCGTAGCGGGCCTACTTTGCGTACCCCGCAACATTCCTTATGGTTGTCATCGTAAAAACTGAATAGGCCTTTACTGGCAACCAGTTTTTGTACTGCTTCTGTTGATGGGAAGAGTACATCCAGTTCGATATCGTAATGCTTACGCACCTGCTCGATAAATTGATAGGTCTGCGCGTGGAGGCGACCGGTATCGAGGCAAAAAACCTTAACTCCGGGCTTGATTCGTGCAGCCATATCGACAAGTACGATATCTTCTGCACCGCTAAAGGAGATGGCAAGGTTGTCGTGCTGCTCCAAGGCGTAGGCTAGAATTTCCTGGGGCGTTGATTGTTGAAGCGTGTTGTCGATATCGACAAGGTTTACCGTATCGTTCATGTAATAGTCTGCCTGCTGGGCTTAAACGTTCGAGAATAGTTTACAAAGCGCGCAAGAATACCAGAGCCTGTATATGTTTAAAAATAATCATAAACAATATGCTTATACGCCTTGTAATTCCCAGCGACTTCTGTAGATTTGCGGCACAATTTACGTTTAATTTTGTGTCTAGCCGTAAGGAGCTGATTGTGGAACTAGCCTGTCTTGACCTTGAAGGTGTACTCATCCCGGAAATCTGGATTGCGTTTGCCGAAAAAACCGGTATTGAAGCTCTTAAGGCGACTACCCGAGATATTCCAGATTACGATGAACTGATGACCATGCGCCTAAAAGAGCTGGAGAAGGCGGGGCTGGGGCTAAAGGAAATTCAGGATGTTATCGCCACACTAAGCCCTTTGCCGGGCGCTGCTGAGTTTCTTAACTGGCTGCGTGAGCGCTTTCAGGTCGTGATTCTGTCTGATACCTTTTACGAATTCGCTGGCCCGTTAATGGCCCAGTTGGGATACCCAACACTACTTTGCCATAAATTGACAGTAGACGATAACGGCAAGGTCGTCGATTACAATCTGCGCCAGGCCAACCCCAAGCGCCAGTCCATTTGCGCTTTCAAATCCATTTACTATCGCACTATCGCGGCGGGTGATTCCTACAACGATACTACCATGCTGGCTGAGGCCGATGCGGGTATCCTGTTCAGTGCACCACAGAATGTGATTGATGAATTCCCTCAGTTTCCCGCAGTGGAAACCTATGAAGAACTGAAGCAGGCCTTTATCAACGCCAGTATTCGCAAACTGGAACTGTAATTTATTTGAGAGAAGGCAGAATGGCTTTTTTTCCTCTGGAGAAGTTAAGCCAGATGTTCGATGGCTACCAAAAGGCGTTTACCGTGAACCAGCATGAACTATTGCTGGTTCAGGTGGAGGCTAAGCCCTATATCGTCGAGAATCGATGTCCCCATATGGACGTTCCCTTGACTCACGCCCAATTGTTAAGCGATCACAAAATCCGCTGCCGGGCTCACGGCATCGAATTTAATCTTGAAAGTGGGGAAGCTGAAGGTCCGTTAGCGAAGCAATTAGACTGTTTACGGCAGTACCCGATCGTCTATCAGGACGGGCAGCTTGGGCTTGAATTAGCATAGTTACAAATACAGTTGTGCTAGATCCTGGTCGCTGTGGCTGCTGTACAGCCATATGCGATCAAACTCTTCCCGCAGATGCTGGCTTTCTGCAGCCGCTTGGTAGTTGGCAAAACCCGTACAGGTATCTTCGCTGTTGAGGTATACCAGCTGTTTTTCATCGATAATCGCGTAGGCATTGTCGAAATTACCGACATCTTTATCCAAGACTTTGATTTCCATACGGGAGCTGATGCGCTGGCACAGGACGACCACCGGGTGGTGTTTGCCTGTAATGGCTTTGGCGTCCTGGAGCAGGATGCGAATGCGGGAATGGGCGCTACGGCGTGCTAGTGCTGAAATGGCTTTGACGGCTTCTGGGTGAGCCCACAGGCTTGGGGTCAGGTGGTGACAAAAAATATTGAGATTGAGATTGCCAAAGCGGATGGTTTGCACCAGATGCTGGGAAAATTCATGGGCTTGTTGCAGTCGCCAGACCCGATCACGGTAAAGGGTGGTCAACGTAGAACTATCAAGCTCCAGTACCATGGTTTTATGGGGGATGCCGGCATCCATAAAGTGATTGCCGATCTCATGAAAACCCATTTTTTTATAAAATGGAATCGCTGCGACCTGCGCATGGAGGAATAGATCTTTTTCCGTGTGGCTGGCAAATTGCTGCTGTAGGGAGTGGCGAATAATGCCCCGGAGCAACTCCAGCCCAAACCCCTGCTCCCTAAAACCCTTGCGAATAGCCATTCGTCCGATTTGGCCGTTTGCAAGCAGTCGGGCACAGCCAACGGCTTGATCGTTTTTGGATATCATAAAGTGCTGAGTTTCTTCGTGGGCGTCCTGCTCGTCCCACTCTTCAGCTTCGCTAACGTTCTGTTCTTCTATAAAAACTTTTCTACGGATGTCGGATAGCAGCAAGCTGTTTTCCGTCCAGCTAACAATTTCCAGTTCGCATGGCGCCTCACTCATCTGCATACTCCAATAAACCGTCTTCCGCTAGATGTTTCAGTATGTACTGATCTTTGGTGTCCAGTTGTGAATACAGGATGCTTTCTCCGTTGCTGAGCATAATCGCCAGGGGTTTAGAACAGTGCCACCGGTGTCCGTTAATAAATACAATGCAGTGGTCGCTGGTGTTATAAAAAGCGCAGCGAGCGAAAGGGGTGAGCTTACACAATGTGGTAGACAGTTGTTCCACCGGGAATTCGCCCTGGCTGGCTTCTTCCCCACCGGGGTTGGGGCGTGTCATATACTCGCCAAGCCAGCTGGCCAAGTAGTTCTTGTTTTGACTGAAGCGGTGGATAATTGCGCTGACGGCCTCTAGTGAATGGGCAGTAATCTCGCCGCTAAGAGCCTGTTGTTTGTGCTCGCTGTCACTGTAGCGCTTATCTTCGCTGCACATTGAGGCCATTTCCTGAGCAAAATCTATCAGTACGTCGCCGTAGCTGGGGGCGCGGAAGCCAATAGAGTAAGTAATACAGTCGTCGCCAACAGCTTCGCCCCAGTGGGCCAGGTTGGGCGGGATGTAGAGTAGGTCGCCGGGCTCGACGAGCCAGTCTGAGCTTGTTTCGAAACGCTGCAAGATCTTTAGGTCGATTCCGGGGATAAGTGGGTCTTCAGTACTGCAGGTCTGGCCCAGACGCCAGCGGCGCTTACCTTTGGCTTGCAGCAGGAAAACGTCGTAGTAGTCAAAGTGAGGGCCTACACCGCCGCCATCGCTGGCGTAGCTGATCATAATATCGTCCAATCTCCAGCGAGGCAGGAAGCGAAAGGCTTCCAGCAGCCGATTTACGTCCGGCTCGAGCAGGTCTGCGTGTTGAACCAGCAGCGTCCAGTGATCATCCGGTAAGTTGGCAAAGGTGTCCTCGGTGAGCGGGCCGTGTTGCAGCGACCAGTCGTTTTTCTGTTTTCCCTGAACAATTAGGCGGGAAACCACGTCTTCTTCCAGAGATAGCCCGGCCAGTTCATCGGCAGAAAGTGGGGATACAAAATGCGGAATAGCTTGGCGAACCAACAAGGGTTTTTTCTGCCAGTATTCCTCAAGGAACGTATCGATTGGCATATCGCCCAGATAATTAAGGCGCGGAAAGGGATGAGAGCTGTCCATAAAACCTCCTGTCTACCCAGACTGAAGGAAGGTTAACCCAGTAAAACTGGGTGTTGGGTTAACCTTTCTTTGGTTATCCTAACAGGTCTTTTACGGCTTTGGCCTGTTCTATGGCGTTACCGATATAGCTGCCTGGCGTTAAATTACTGAGTTCCAGCTTGGCCTTTTTGGGTATATCGAGTGTTTGTACAAAATCTTGGATGACCTGCTGGCTAATCGCCTGGCCGCGCGTGAGTTCTTTTAGCTTTTCGTAAGCACCTTCAATAGCATAGCGGCGCATAACGGTTTGGATTGGTTCAGCAAGGACTTCCCAGCTGTTATCGAGGTCTGCCGCCAGCAGATGCTCATTGATTTGCAGCTTACGGATACCTTTAAGTGTAGACCCATAGGCGATCAGACTGTAGCCAAAGCCCACGCCCATATTACGCAGTACGGTGGAATCTGTCAGGTCGCGCTGCCAGCGTGAAACAGGCAGTTTGGCGGAGAGGTGACTAAATACTGCATTGGCCAGCCCCAGGTTGCCCTCGGAGTTTTCGAAATCGATGGGGTTCACCTTGTGTGGCATGGTGGATGAACCTATTTCGCCTGCAATGGTTTTTTGCTTGAAGTAGCCCAGAGAAATATAGCCCCAAACATCGCGGTCGAAATCCAGCAAAATGGTGTTGAATCGGCAGATGGCATCGAATAACTCTGCGATGTAATCGTGCGGTTCAATCTGCGTGGTGTAAGGGTTCCAGGTAAGGCCGAGGCTTTCGACAAAGGTTTTGGCATTAGCTTGCCAGTCGATTTCCGGGTAGGCGGACAGGTGGGCATTGTAGTTGCCCACGGCGCCATTGATCTTGCCCAGCAGGTTAACGGTGGTGACTTGTGATACCTGCCGCTGTAGACGGGCGGCAACGTTGGCCAATTCTTTACCTACGGTAGATGGTGAAGCGGTTTGTCCGTGGGTGCGGGATAGCATCGGTACTGCGGCATATTCAATCGCTAGGTCGGCAATTGCGGTGGTCAGCGTTTTCATTTCTGGCAGCAATACTGCATCCAGACCGCTTTTCAGCATCAGAGCATGGGAAAGATTGTTGATATCTTCAGATGTACAGGCGAAGTGTACGAATTCGGAAACGGCTTCCAGCTCTGCGTTGCCCTTGAATTTATCTTTTATGAAGTACTCGACCGCTTTTACATCGTGGTTGGTGGTGCGCTCAATGTCTTTGATTGCTTGCGCATCGGCTTCGGAAAAATCGCTGAGAATACGGTTTAATTGCGCTTGGGATTCATCGCTTAAATTGCCAATTTCACTGATTTCAGGATGCTCTGCCAAACGTTGTAACCAACGGATTTCCACCTCGACACGGCAGCGAATTAAACCGTACTCACTGAAGTGGGGGCGTAGATCCGCCGTTTTGCCACCGTAGCGGCCATCGATGGGAGAAATAGCGGAAAGGGCAGATAAGTCCATAAGCGAAATTGTCTCTTGATTGTTGCTCCCCAAAAGGATGATGTACGGAGAGCGGGTAAACGGAAAAGGCGCGCATTCTACCTGAAATGCGGTTAAATTTCAGGCTTTTAGTCGGGGGCACATTGTTGGCGTAAAGTGCTTACCGCTCTACTTAATTTAGAGCGATATAACAGTAGTTGCCAGCGGGTGCCGCCGACCTGACGCCACAGCGTGGCGGCGCGAATGCCGGCCAGTAGTAGGGTTCGGATCTGGGAGGCAACTCGACTTTGCTGCAGGTAGGTGTATTCGCCTGTGACTTGGATACGATAGGGGAATTTGCTGATGGTATCGGTGTATATATCAGCAATATTGCCAATAACATTGTCGTGGGTCGGCCCGAAGTGCTGCACTTGATGCTGGGTTTTTTCCAGCCGACTACCGATAACGGAAAGCAGTTCTTTACGTCTAGCCAGGCGTTTCTGTAAGTGGATCATGCCGAGGATATAGCGCAAGGCATCTGAGTGTTTGGGGTTGCGGTGGTTCTGCAGCATCAAATCGAGTGATTCCAGTCCGAGAGACAGCGCTGAAACACGACCAAATACATCTTCGGTTGAATCGGGATTCTGGTTGAGCAGACTGTTAACGGCGGTTTCGAATGGTTCTGTTTTTAGGTAACCGGTCTTTGCGAGCTCTTCCACCTGAATCGCACACTGAACAACACCTGCCAGCGCCAGGGCAATGTTTTGCCACGATTTCTCCAAACTTACTCTCCTTGCTCATTTGTGGGAAATTCAATAACGCCGCCGCCTAGGCAGATATCGCCGTCGTAAAGCACAATGCTTTGCCCTGGGGTGATAGCCCGCTGGGGGGTGTCAAAGTGTACGGTAATACTGTCATCCTTAACGTCGATTAGCGTACAGGCCTGGTCTGGCTGACGATAACGGGTTTTGGCCATGCAGCGGCTGCCCGCCGCCAGGGCTTCGCCATTTATCCAATGCATTTGGCTGGCTTTCAGGCCAGGCTCAAAGAGCAGGGGGTGGTTCTTACCTTGAACGACTAGTAACTGGTTCGTTTCCAATTGTTTTTGGGCAACGTACCAAGGTTCCTCCGGTGCCCCGGCAACACCGCCAATGCCTAGGCCTTGGCGCTGGCCGATGGTGTAGTACATTAAGCCTTCGTGCTGGCCTATTACCGTTCCTTCGGGCGTGATAATGTCACCCGGCTGAGCGGGGAGGTAGGTTTCTAGAAAGTCTTTGAAGCGCCGTTCGCCGATAAAGCAGATGCCGGTACTGTCCTTCTTGTTATGGGTGACCAGATCGTGCTTTTCGGCCAGCTCACGGACAACTGGCTTATCCAGTTCGCCAATAGGGAACAGGGTTTTGGCAAATTCATTTTCGCCAACAGCGTGCAGAAAATAGCTTTGGTCTTTATTGCCATCTAGTCCTTTGCAGAGGTAGGTGTGACCGTTTTCGTTGCGCGTACGGGTGTAGTGACCTGTGGCGATATAGTCGGCACCCAGAGATTCTGCGTAATCGAGGAAAACCTTGAATTTAATTTCGCGATTACAGAGGATGTCGGGGTTGGGGGTGCGGCCCGCTTTATATTCAGCTAAAAAATGCTCGAAAACGTTGTCCCAGTACTGGGCAGCGAAGTTGGCGGTATGCAGATGGATGCCGAGCTTCTGGCAAACGGAGGCTGCATCCATTAAGTCTGTCATAGCGGTACAGTACTCTGTACCGTCGTCCTCGTTCCAGTTTTTCATAAACAGGCCTTCCACCTGATAACCCTGCTGTAACAGCAGTAGCGCAGAAACGGAGGAGTCAACACCGCCGGACATACCGACAATGACTTTGGTTTCGGAAATGGACTTGGTGATTTCAGGCATGAAAAGCAATAGGAATTAAGAAGCTAAAAGAGATCGCTATTGTAGTACAGGCGTAGCGGCCATTACGACTGCCCATAACAAATAGGAAAAAAAATATGCTGTTTTGTCGGTATTGCTTATTGATTGCCGCTTTGATCCCGATGGTGGTGACGGCCGACGGCGCTGCTGAGCTGGATCTTTTTTGGGCTACCACTGTAGAGTCGGGCCACTTTGCCGGTGTTGATAATATCGAGATCGCCCACGTAAAAGCTGAAAATCGTAACGCTCGAGGCTTGGTTGTGTTGTCTACAGGGCGAACGGAATCCTATTTGAAGTATCGCGAGTTTATTTATCAGCTTTACCTGCAAGGATATTCTGTTTATGCGTTTGACCACAGAGGTCAGGGGCTTTCGGGCAGAATGCTGGAGGATCGGTTAAAGGGGCATGTGGTCGATTTCGGCCATTATGTTGGTGACTTCCTCACGTTTTTAGAGCTGGAAGTGGAAAAATCCCCGATCAAAAAGCGTTTTCTGGTTAGTCATTCCGTGGGCGGGAGCATCGGCATATTGGCGATGGCTAAAAGGCCCGATTTCTTCTCTGCGGCCGTGCTAAATGCTCCGATGCTGGAGGCCGATCTTGGGGTGCCCGGAGGGTGTGGCATTGTTAGCGTTGTGAGCTGGTTTTGTGCGGAATGCTCAACGCCTCGATCAAGCCAAAATAGTGACGAAGAGGCGTTTAAACTTAACAGGCTCACCCATTCAGCGGAGCGTTTTTATCAGGCGAGGAAGGTTTTTCAGCAGCACCCAAATGCAGCATTAAGTGCCCCGACTTATGGTTGGGTCGAGCAGGCTTGCATAGTACGCAATGTGCAAATGCAGGCGGCAAAGAAAATCAAAGCTCCTTTGCTACTGCTGCAAGCTGGTGCCGACAGTGTTGTGCACAATGCCGCACAGGATAGATTTTGCCAGCAAAAACGCGATTTGTGCGATGGTAACGCTCCGAGAGTCGTCGCTGATGCGTATCATGAAATATTCTTTGAAGAGGATAAGTATCGAGACGAGGGTTTTGCAGCCATGCTGGATATGTTTGAGCGCCACCTTTGAGAGGGCAGCGCTGGGAGGTGTTGGCTTATTACTTGTACTTTCGTACGGTGTGAATGACGTAGTCTGACTCGAAATATACGGTGAATTTCGGGTATTCCCAGTAGTAAATTGGCGGTGTGCCGTTGGGGCCATCTCTGCTCTCGGGGCTGCCAAAGGTCGATTCAACGTCGGATTTACTCATGCCACGCCTGGGTACAGGGATACTGCTCGTGTCGTTACTGGCGTTAATTTCTGTATCGGGTTTAGGCATTTGCACGGTTTCCGCATGGGTAACTAAAGCGGAGAATGCTAATACTGCCGCGAGTGCAGCGTAGGGAAGGGATTGGAATAACGTCATCTGCAGTTCCTCTAATACACGTTCGTGTTATTGCTTCGTTGAGGTGGCCTTTTTCTGACTAACCTGAGTTTTAAGTATTTGCTTGGAAAGCTCCTGGCGGTCTTTATCGGCAAGGCGGTGAAATTTGGCTGCAACTTGGTAATTGTTTTCTTTAGGCTCGCAGCGAATTACTTTTGCGAAGACTACCACGGGAGCGTAATTTGGTAAAAAAATCATTCGCAGAGCAAGAAAATTCCCTTTGTATAGTGCTCTTTCTGCGATAAAAGCTATGCCTTCCTCGCTTAAGTTAATGCGTGTTCGAGGCCTTTGGTCGGCTTTCTGATTCTGAGAGAAGAGCATATGCCGAGCTAATAGATCGATTTTCGAACTCAATGTTTGCAAATAATCGCCTAATAGCCGATTCTTTTCTGTGAGAATGCGCAGGGTTTGAACACTGTCCTGGTCGAGGCGACGTAGCTCGTTCATTAGTGTGAGCGAGACACTGTCTTCAAACTCGATTTCGGGGGCGTCGTTTTCGGCGGTAAAGGCATCGACCACTTTGTAATCGAAAATCACATCGTGAGAAACGCGAAAAAAATCGCGCCTTTCCTTTTCCTTGCTAGCTACTTTGTTGTCGTTCATTTTTTAGTCTGCATAGGTCAGGCTTATTCCGTTAATGATAGTTCATAGCGCTAATGCTTGTCCTGCCAGTTCTTCTCCTGTTTAATCGCAGCCATGTTCACTTCCTTATCTCAATCGATACCCCTTTATATTGGTTTGCGCTATATCAACGCCAAACGCCGAAACGGTTTTATTGCTTTTGTGAGCCTGTTTGCGCTCGTGGGAATGGCGCTGGGTGTGTTTGCGCTGATTGTCGTGCTTTCCGTGATGAATGGTTTTGATCGCGAGTTGAAAGAACGTATTTTGCGCGTCGTACCGCATGGTTTTTTAACCACTTCAGCACCGCTGGTGGATTGGGCGGCATTGTATTCGAGTATCCAGCAAGCCCCGGGCTTGCAAGCGGCTGCGCCATTTATCGAAGGCAAAGGTCTGCTGAGTTTTGGCTCTACGGTAAAACCTATCCAGTTGCAGGGTATCGATCCCGCATACGAAAAAAATATCTCTGCCGTCGGCGAACACATGATCCTGGGCGAGCTGGAGTATTTACAGCCTGGTGAATACCATATTGTTATGGGCGCTTTAATGGCTCGTTATATGGGGCTGTCTATCGGCGATAAGGTTTCGATAACCTTGCCGGAAGTGTCAGTGACGCCCGCCGGTATTTTTCCTCGCAGCAAGCGTTTTACCCTTGTGGGTGTCTTTGAAGTAGGGGCGCAGGTCGATCAGTTTCTAACGCTTATTCATATACGTGATGCACAAAAATTGTTTCGCAGAGGAAAGGCTGTTGATGGTCTTCATTTAAAATTTGATGATATTTATCGCGCGCCCTCGGCTATGAATCAGTTGCAGCAGAATATAGGTGAGGGGGTAACCGCGAAGGATTGGAGCCAGACTCAGGGCAGCTTATTTCAGGCTGTAAAAATGGAAAAAACGGTGGTTGGATTAATGCTCAGCATCATTATCGCCGTCGCCGCGTTTAATATTATTACCAGCTTGGTCATGATGGTTGCAGAAAAGCGCAGTGATATCGCGGTTCTGCGTACATTAGGTATGTCGCGCTGGGGTATTGTTCAAATATTTATGGTTCAGGGAATTGCGATTGGTTTTATCGGCATATTGGTAGGTGCTTTCGCCGGTATTGTCACTGCCATATGGCTGCCGCAAATTATGGGGTTTATCGAAAGCCATACGGGCATGCAGGTGTTTGATCCCAGTGTTTACTTCGTTGCCTATTTACCGTCCGAGTGGAAACTGAGTGATACCTTAATGGTCTGTGGTCTTTCGACGTTTATCGCCATTCTTGCCACTATTTACCCTGCTTACCGCGCCTCTAAAATCGAGCCCGCGGAAGCGCTTCGTTACGATATCTAAAATATTATGAATGAACTCGTTTTAAGTTGCCGTAATGTGGCAAAAAACTACAGTCAGGGGCCTCAGATCGTCGAGGTACTTAAAAACGTTGAACTGAGCGTAAAGAGTGGTGAGCATGTCGCAATAATTGGTGCGTCCGGTAGTGGTAAAAGCACCTTGCTGAACGTGTTAGGCGGATTAGATAAGCCCGATACTGGAAATGTGGAAATTCTAGGAAAACCATTCTCGGGTTTAAACGATAATCAGCGGGGAAAAGTTCGGAATCAATCGTTGGGCTTTGTGTATCAATTTCACCATTTATTGCCAGAGTTTAGTGCGCAGGAAAATATCGCCATGCCGCTGTTAATTGCCGGTGTCGATAAAAAGCAGGCTTTGGCGGAAGCAGAGAAGCTGCTCAGGCTGGTAGGGCTGGAAAAGCGAATGGAACACAAACCCTCGGAGCTTTCCGGCGGTGAGCGCCAGCGCGTCGCTATCGCGCGTTCGCTGGCAAATCAGCCCGCCTGTGTACTTATGGATGAACCTACGGGCAATCTCGATTCCAAAAATGGGCGTGCGATTCAATTACTAATGCAGCAGTTAAGTCAGGAGTTGGCAACGAGTTTTGTTGTGGTGACCCACGATGAACATTTTGCTAAGACGATGGATGTGATTTATTTGCTGGACGAGGGTGAGCTAAACGCCGTATGAAAATGCCGTTTCCATTTTTTATTGGATTGCGTTACACCGGTACACGGCGACGAAGTCAGCTGGTATCTTTTTTATCCGGTATTTCCATTACGGGGCTAGTGGTTGGGGTGGCGTTGCTGGTGGTGGTGTTATCGGTGATGAACGGCTTCGATAGGGAATTGCGAGAGCGTATTCTTGGCCTTGTCCCTCAGGCCGCAATAAAGTACCGCAGTGGTTTGGACGACTGGCAATATGTGATTGATACGGTAAAAGGGGATGACCGCGTTGTTGCAGCCGCGCCCTTTGTTCAGCTCGATGGGTTGGTCAGTTACAAACGTAAAACAGAGCCTGTGTTGCTTTACGGCATTGAACCCTCCCTGGAACCCTCCGTTTCTCAAATTGAAAAGTATATTCAAAGCGAGACATTGGAGCGTTTATCCGCTACAGAATCGACGGTGTTGCTGGGCGCGGCTATAGCCGAAAAAATTGGCGCGACGTTGGGCGACAAGTTGATGGTGGTTGTACCGGGAAGTGACAGTCATCATTCCTCCGCGAAAATTGAATATTTCGAGTTAATTGGCATTATCCATTCTAAAACGGAGCTGGATAACACACTGGCGTTAACCGGAATAAAGCAGGCCGCAACGCTGGCTGGTATGCCAGGGAAAGTCACTGGCGTTCGTCTCAAGCTGCAGGATTTATTCAGTGCGCCCAGTGTGGTTTACCAGAGTCTGATTAAGTTGGGCGTCGGCTATACCGGTACGAACTGGACCCGCACTCAAGGAAATTTGTATCACGCGATTCATATGTCGAAAAATTTGGTGGGGCTTTTAATGTCGCTGATTGTAGGCATTGCGGCGTTTAACGTGGTTTCGACATTGGTGATGGTTGTTGTCGATAAGCAGGGAGAAATTGCGATCCTGCGTACGCTCGGTGCGTCAACTAAATCTATTTTGTCTATTTTTATTGTGCAGGGAAGTTTTATCGGTTTGCTGGGAACAACATTGGGAATTGCGATTGGTTGTATACTCGCTTTGCTTGTGGAAGATTTTGTTCAGCTGTTAGAGACGCTGTTTCACGTGCAGTTTTTAAAATCTGATGTTTATCCACTAACCTATTTACCCTCCGAAATACGGGCGGGAGATCTTCTTCATATTGCGTCTACCGCACTGTTTTTAAGTTTTTTGGCGACACTGTACCCCGCTTGGAAGGCAAGTCGAGTTCAGCCAGCGGACGCTTTGCGCTACGAGTAAATATAAATATCACTAGGGAAATGGAGGGTTTTATGGCATCAGGCAATCAAAGAAATGAGATAGCGATGCTTGGTCATTTATCCGCTTTTGCCAGTTTTATTTTGCCCTTTGGCGGGGTGCTTGGCCCATTGTTTGTTTATCTGTGGAAGCGTAATGAGTCTGATTTTGTTCGTGCTCACGCCAGCGAATCGTTTAATTTCCAGCTTTCGCTTTTAATTTTTAGTTTTATCTATATCGCTGTGTGTATTGCTTTTGTTGTAATCGCAGGATTAGAACTTTCGGTTCTTGCTATTGTGGCGATGGCAATGATGTTCTTGCTAGTGACGGTTGTTGATATTGTTTGTATTGTTATAGGCAGTATTCGGGCGTCTAAGGGGGAGTATTATCGTTATCCTTTGGGGTTTCGGTTTGTTTCTTAAAATAAAAAGGGCTTGATAAGTGTTGTGGGTAGAGAAGGTCTAGGATTCCTTTCGTTTTTTACGTAGTTGCCAGCGTTGAATAACGTGCCAGCGCCAGCTCCACTGAATGGTGATATACCCAAGGCAGCCAAAGAACACGCTGGCGATAATGCTACCCAAGACTAGTGGCTCCCATATAATCAGAAATTCTGAAGCGAACCACTGCCACGACATTTCGATATGAAATTGATGAGGTTGTAATTGTAACAGCCTCGCCCCCAGTTTGTAGGTGGCGAAATAGATCACAGGGAAGGTAATGGGGTTGCTGATCCACACCAGCGCGACTGCGATGGGAAGGTTGCAGCGAAACAGCAGGGCGCCGGCGGCGGCAATCGGTATCTGCCCCAATGTTGGAAGGAAAGCGACGAAGAGCCCCACAAAAAAAGCGACTGATACGGAGTGGCGGTTGAGGTGAAAGAGATTGGGCTCGTGGATCATGGCGCCAAGAAACTTTAACGCGGGTGCATTGCGGATAGTGGCCGGGTCCGGGCTAAAGCGTTTAAACAGCTTTCGAGGCATAGTGTACAGCGTATATGTGAAGAGGTTTAACGGCCGGTGCAGTGCCAATTCGCAGTAACCTACCCAAGCACCTCAATGAGTATAGCTCGGCGATACTGCTTTTCGCGGCGTGTATTATGCCCACAAGCACTTGTATTAGCTACTGCAGGGCAGGGAAGCCGCTTTCAGTAAGATGACCCATATTGTAATCTGTTTGTTGTGAAGTCTTTTTGACATGGATAAATTTGGAATGGAAACTCAGCAATTTTTCGCCGTTCGTTCTGTTCAACGCTATCTATCTCTGTTTTTCGCCTCTGTAGCAGCCTGCCTTCCTGTATTGTGTACATCGACCTACGAACAATTATCCCAGTCTGTATTTTGGTTGCTGTCGCTAGTTTGCACGTTCATTTTATTGTTTGCGATTTTACCAAAAGTGAGAAGCTGGTTGTTGGTTCTGGTCGTGATCGGGTCGAGTTTTTTGCTAAATGGCGTTCGTATACTCAATGCTATCGATAGTCAGTTATCTGTGGCAGCAGAAGGACAGGATATAGAACTGGTCGTACTGATCGATAGCTTGCCGCAAATACGGAAATCCGAACCCGGGCGCGAAAGCGTTAGTTTTTATGCTCGGGTTGAATCGGTTACTGAAGGCAACCTGCAGGCGGAAGCGCTTCTTGGCCGTAAGCTTCGCTTGAGTTGGTATCAACCCAAGTCCGACCAAGCCCTTGCACCGAGTCAGCGGTGGCGGTTTACCGTCCGCTTGAAGCGTCCGAGGGGTATGGTGAACCCGAATGGCTTCGATTATCAAGCATGGCTATTGGCGCAGGGGATCGTTGCCAGCGGTTATATCCGTGATCGCGAAGCGCTTACCTATCTTGGAGACAGTGGTTTGTGGAGTTTTAACCGACTGCGCTACAGGCTTTCCCGCCAATTGTTTCCGGACAATGTCACGGGAAGTGCCTCTTCCGCGTTACTCAAGGCCTTACTTGTTGGGGATAAATCAGACATTAGCACTGCGCAATGGCGAGTCTTGCAAAATACGGGAACGGTTCACCTGATGGCCATTTCCGGTTTGCATATTGGATTGCTGGCGGGAATTGGTTTTTTTATTGGCAAACTGCTTGCTCATATCATCAGTCTGAGGCGTTTGCAGGGGGTAAGGTGGTTGCCTTCCTTTTGTTCCGTAGCGATGGCTGCTGCTTATGCCGGTATGGCGGGCTTTGCTATCCCAACACAGCGGGCTCTGGTGATGGTTTTGGTGTTTAATCTGGCCTACGCGCTTGGGAGGCGGGTGAATTACTGGTTTGTCTGGCTGGCCGCCGTATTTACTGTGGTACTGCTCGACCCATTCGCCGCACTCTCGGCGGGTTTTTGGTTGAGTTTTGCCGCCGTTGCGGTATTGGTTTACGTCTTTGGATGGCGGCGCAACACCGAGGGTAGCTTACTTGGGTTGGTAAAAGCTCAGTTGTGGATGTTGCTGGGTTTGCTGTTGCCGTTATCCTTTACCGGCTTGCCCGTCAGCCTAGCGGCACCACTGGCCAATTTATTGGCGGTTCCCTATGTTTCATTCCTCATTGTTCCTTTATTGCTCTTGGCGGTGGTGCTATCTCCGCTGCACTTAGGCACCGCCCAGATGTTTATCTCCTGGGCTAGCCAGCTATTTGATTGGCTGTGGGTCGGCCTGGATGCGGCTTCATCATTGGGGTGGAGCTGGTACCTGACGCCCATGAGTAATTCTCTCAGTTTGTTAGCGGCGCTGGTTGCCCTGTTGCTTCTACTCTCCCCAAGAGCGCTGCATTTACGTTTGGCGGGTCTTGCCCTGTTACTGCTTCTGGTATATCCCAAGTCTCACATTAAGCAAGGCTTACGACTAAGTGTTTTGGATGTGCAGGAGGGCCTTGCGGTGGTGTTGGAAACGCCGAAAGCGACGGCAGTTTATGATACCGGCGCCCGATACGGTGAGGATTTTGATATGGGTGGCAGGGTTATTGCGCCCTACCTGCGAACTCGAGGTATTCGCAACCTGGATATGGTGGTTGTTAGCCATGGTGATAACGACCACGCTGGTGGATATCAGTCCCTGGCCACGAGTTTTGGTATCCAGAAAGTACTTGCCGGGGAGCCTGCGCGACTGGAAGGACACTCCGTTCCCTGTCTGCAGGGGCAGCGATGGTCATTGGGTGAGGTCGAGGTAGAAGTGTTATGGCCCTTAGCAGAAGCCCTTGATAGTAAGGGAAATAATCAAAGTTGTGTCCTGTTATTGCATATTAACGATTCAAAAGTACTTCTGATGGGTGATGTTGAAAAGTCGGTGGAGGCTCGATTGTTGGCAGACGATCGTCTGCCCGAAAAGGTTGACGTACTACTGGTTCCGCACCATGGCAGTCGCACCTCTTCATCTGAAGCGTTTATCGAGAGGGTGAAACCGGTCTATGCCGTTTTGAGTCTGGGCTACAAAAATCGCTACCACCACCCCCACCAACAGGTTCTGGATCGTTATGATGGTGCGGGTGCTCACATCTTGCGTACGGATATTCACGGTGCGGTTGTTTTCACATGGAATTCTGATGGGCAATTGCTTGTCCGGCCACAACGGAGTGTTTCGGCCAAGCCCTGGTTTTAGGGCATGTTAAGCGTTTCACTATTTTCAGCCCTATAGTACGAGTTTATCGGGTATCATAGCGTTCGAAAAAGAGAGGGTTATAGCCCCACACCAAGTTCTTTAGGAGTAAGCAGTGTTTGAAATAATTGCCTCCGGCGGCTGGTTGATGCTGCCGATTATTCTTTGCTCAATTGCGGTAATTGCTATCAGTATTGAACGCTACTGGACATTAGATCCGTCCAAAATAGCGCCTCGCCACCAACTGGGTGAAGTGTGGAAGTGGATTCAGCAAAACAAGCTGGATAGTGAAAAGTTGCGTGATCTTCGTCGTTCATCACAGTTGGGCCGCATTCTGGCTGCTGGCTTGAGCAACTCCCGCCATGGTCGCGAAGTAATGAAAGACAGTATCGAGGAAGCCGCTAGCCAAGTGGTCCACGATATGGAACGCTATCTGGGAGCGCTCGGCACCATTGCCGCGATTGCTCCGTTGCTCGGATTGCTGGGAACTGTCATCGGTATGATCAAGGTGTTTACTGCCTTAAATCTGGAGGGTGCGGGTAATGCGTCTGTTTTGGCTGGCGGTATATCCGAGGCTTTGCTTACCACGGCTGCGGGTTTGTGTGTTGCTATTCCCGCGATGATGGCGCACCGGTTTTATGTCCGGCGCGTGGATACCTTGGTCGTTACTATGGAGCAAGAAGCGATAAAGCTAGTTGATGCACTCCATAGTGATCGTCGTGTTGATGTTAAGGTAGCCTAGAGGCAGGGGCAAAATGCAATTTAAACGACAGGTCAAAGCAGAGGAACAGGTCAACTTAACACCGTTAATTGATGTGGTTTTTCTTCTACTTATTTTCTTTATGGTTTCCACAACCTTTACCAAGGAAACCCATTTGAAAATCGATTTACCCGAAGCCGCAGGAGCATTACAGGTCTCGAAGGTGGATCAGATTGAGGTGGTGATTGATGCGCAGGGTGGGTTTTCCGTTAATGGCCGCGCCCTGGTTAACAAGCAGCTTTCAACGCTGCAGGCGGCCATTCAGGAAGTCAGTGGGGACGATACCAGTATTCCCTTTATTATTACTGGGGATGCTAACACCCCTTATCAAAACGCAATTTCTGTCATGGCCCTCGCCGGGAAAATGGGTTATACCAACCTGAGTCTGACAGCACAGGAGCCGGAAGAGGGTGAGGCTGGAGCCCTGGCGCCGGATTAATTCCGCGGCGTGCCCGATAGTCAAATGAATAAAGCTTCAGCGGTAAATGTTAAACAGATTAATCATTCGTCGTCACGAATAGCGCAGTCCATTGAACGCCGCTGGTATTCTTCCCCCGGCGGGCTACTTTTTTTACTGCCGCTGGAGTGGCTGTTTCGATTGCTGGTGCTTTGTCGTAAAAAATACCTCAGTAAGCGGGCTAAAAAGAGTGCCTTGCCAGTGATTGTGGTCGGCAATATTTCTGTTGGTGGCACGGGTAAAACACCGGTTATTATCGCCCTGGTGAAATTTCTGCGGGAACAGGGTTTTACGCCGGGTGTAATTTCCCGCGGGTATGGTCGTAAGCATTCGGATCTACAGTGGGTATCGAAGCAAAGTAGTGCATTGCAAGTGGGTGACGAACCTCTGGAAATATTCGAGGCAACCCAGGCCCCAATTGTGGTGTCCGCAGATCGTACACTGGCTGCCCGCACTTTGGCCGGCTCCAATCGTTGCGATATTGTTCTGGCCGATGATGGATTGCAGCATTACCGTTTGGCTCGCGACCTTGAAATAGCCGTGCTCGATGGTGAAAAGCGATTCGGCAACGGACATTGTTTACCTGTTGGCCCGTTGCGAGAGCCTAGGCAACGCCTGCAAACGGTTGATACGATTCTAGTGCGAGGCGATTCTTCTGGTATTTCGCAGGCTCACGGTTTTGACTTAACAGCCAAGATGTTTGTGAATCTAAAAACCGGAGAAGAGTTATCGCTGGAAGGTTTTACAAATGAGCAGGACGTGTATGCGGTGGCCGGTATTGGCAGCCCACAGAAATTTTTCACCACGCTGGAACAGTTAGATTTGGGCGTTGGTACACTTAACTGTATTGGTTTTGCTGACCATCATCTGTTCTGCGCGCAAGACTTCGCTTTTTCTGCAACGGCTCCAGTTGTAATGACCGCAAAAGATGCGGTGAAGTGTCGGTCGTTTGCACTGGAAAATTGGTGGTTTTTACGCGTGGAAGCAGCGTTACCGGAATCTTTCCTTCAGCAACTTATGGCTAAAATTAACGAGATAAAAACATGACTTTTTACGTTGTAATACCTGCGCGTTATGCATCTCATCGCTTGCCTGGAAAACCGTTGGTGGATATTGCCGGTAAAACCATGATTGAGCGAGTATACCGTTGCGCACAGAAAAGCGATGCTGCTCGCGTGATTGTGGCGACGGACGACCAGCGTATTGCCGATGTTGTTGAAGCCTTTGGTGGTGAAGTATGCATGACCTCAACTGAGCATCAATCTGGTACGGACCGGTTGCAAGAGGTCGCGACTCACTACGCTTTGGACGATAACGAGCTGATTGTTAATGTACAGGGCGATGAGCCACATATACCAGCTGCTGTTATCAACCAAGTGGCCAATAACCTCGCCCACAATAAGCAGGCGGTGGCGGCAACACTGTGTGAACCTATCTGCGATCTTGCAACTGCGTTAAATCCTAACGCGGTAAAAGTTGTCTGTGACGAGAATCAGCTTGCACTGTATTTTTCTCGCGCTCCCATTCCTTGGGATCGCGACAATTACACTTTTGCCGATGAAGAAATGGATCATCAAGCCGCGCAAATAGCGACGCGGCGCCATATCGGTATCTACGCGTATCGTGTGGGCCTGTTGCACAACTTTGTGAGCTGGCCAATGGCACCGCTGGAAAAAATCGAAAAACTGGAGCAGTTAAGGATTTTGTCTCACGGCTTCAGAATACACGTGGAAGATGCCTGTGAGAAAGTACCCGGCGGTGTCGATACACCTGAGGATCTCGAGCGGGCAAGAGCATTTTTTAACGTCTAATTTTTATGAAAAATACCCGGGTTTTATTTGTTTGTTTAGGCAATATTTGTCGTTCGCCAACCGCACACGGTTTTTTTCGTGATCTGGTTGCCTGCGAAGGTTTAGACCATATTATTGATGTGGATTCGGCGGGTACCTCCGGCTGGCATATTGGTGAAATGCCAGACAAGCGTGCCGTCGAGGCTTCCCTAAGCCGGGGGTGTGATCTTTCCCATTTGCGCGGCAGAGAATTCGTCGCCAATGATTTTTCTACCTTCGATTATATTCTAGCAATGGATAACGATAACCTCCGCGCCATGGCCGCTATGAAACCGGACAACTATTCCGGTGTGCTATCGCTGTTTTTGGATTTCTCCAGTCAGAAAGGCTATAGCGAAGTGCCAGACCCATACTATGGTGGCGCAAAGGGATTTCAAACGGTACTTGATTTGGTCGAGGATGGTTGCAAGGGATTATTGCAGCACATTAAGCAAAACCGTCTATGAAGTTCCAGCAAAATGTGGATCTACAGTCACTTAACACCATGGCGGTGCCTTCTGTGGCACGTTATTTTTTCATCGCTCAAACACTCGAAGATATTCGTTTAGCGTTAGCCTTTGCCAGCAAAGAAAAGTTATCCGTGTTTGTGTTGGGCGGAGGCAGCAATAGCTTACTGCCTGAAAAATTAGATGGGCTGGTTATACAGCCCTTACTCAAGGGCGTTGAATGTATTGAAAACAGTGCCGAGAGCAGTTGGGTGCGGGCTGGGGCGGGTGAGAATTGGCACGATTTCGTGATGCATTGCTTGTCTGCTCAGTATTACGGACTGGAAAACCTGGCGTATATCCCCGGTCTTGTGGGTGCCGCACCGATACAGAATATTGGCGCCTACGGGGTTGAACTAAAAGATGTTTTTCATAGCCTGGAGGCCATGGATAGGGCAACCGGAGAAATGCAAACGTTTAATTTTTCCGACTGTGAATTTGCTTACCGTGAAAGTGTATTTAAAAACCGCTTAAAAGACCGAATGATTATTGCCTCGGTCACGTTTCGCTTACAGCGACAAGCCGCCTGTAATCTATCGTATCCTGCATTGGCGTCGGCTTTGGAGCGCGAAGCGGATGGAAAAAACCCGGAAAAGGTTGCCGAAGCGGTGATTAAACTTCGTCAGAGAAAATTACCTGATCCAGAATATATACCGAATGCTGGCAGTTTTTTTAAAAACCCTGTTATCACCGAGGCGAAAGCGTCAGCGTTAAAGCTGGCTCATCCGAAAGCGGTGATATTTGATGTGGATGGGAGCCATAAAAAAGTGGCGGCAGGCTGGTTGATTGATGCGGCGGGTTGGAAAGGCCGTGAAGCATTCCAGGTTAGAGTGCATGATCAGCAGGCTTTGGTTCTTACCAACCCTAATCGAGTTTCTCGCCATCATATCTTGACTTTGGCTGATGCGATTCGTAAGGATATTGAACAGCGTTTCGGAATAACGCTGGAGCGCGAGCCCGGGTTGTTCTCAGAATAATTCGATTTCGTCGTTATCGATATCTGTCGACGAGTCTTTTTCTTTCTCGAAGTGGTGGTGATAAATTTGTAAGGCTTCCTTAACACTACCGCCGCGCATAATAAATTCAAACATAATTCGTTCCGCTTCCATGGTGTAGCTGCCCTTAATGCCCTCCTGTAATCGCCGCCATTCTTCGGGTTTAAATGCCTGGTCTTCCTCATTCAATAAATTGGATACTTTTTCAAGGCTGCGGGCAACATGGTCAAGACGCTGGCAGATACGGTCGTAAAACTGAAAGGCCTGGATGGACGCCTTGATATTGAACTGCATATCACTGGCTGTTGCGGCCAGATCGGCTTTGAACGCATCGAATTCATCGGGCTTTTGCAGCTTCTGGATTTGCTCACTGACTTCACCCGTATGGGTGGCCAGCTCGGTGAACGAATGGGTAAGTGTATCCACAGACTTGTTGGAGTCCACCATGGTTGCCTCTATCTGACATACCGCCAGATAGAGCATATTGATGGTTTCCTGCATATGAGACCACGCCGCTCCCATCTCGTTCGGGTGGGGGGCTGTTTCTTCCACTTGCGTCATGTTCCAGCCTGAGGTTATCTCGATAGGGTTCAAAGATTCTTTAAGCATAGAAGAGTTTTAAGGGCGCGAACAAAAAATCACGGCCTGAGATAAGGTGGGTATCATAAAGTTTATAGACGGCTATTGGCCTCAAGTTCGCTGACCATATTGCGTGGCTGTCCAAGCCTGTATCCGTAGATTACCGAAAATGCCAGTACGTTCTGAACATAGCCTCGGGTTTCCTTAAAGGGGATAGTTTCTATCCAGATATCGTAGGGTACATCCTGCGGGTTTTTGCTTACCCAGCGATTCACCCTATGTGGCCCGGCGTTGTAGGCGGCGGCGGCGAGTATTCGGTTGCCGTTGTACTGCTCCAGCAACTGATTTAGGTAAAGGCCGCCGAGCTGGATGTTGTGCTCGGGTTTGTAGAGATCCTGTTTGCTGTGCTTGATCCCATTGCGCCGTGCAGTGCTGCTGGCGGTGGCGGGCATTAACTGCATAAGGCCCATGGCTCCGGCAGAGGAGTGTGCCTTCTCCTTAAAAGCGCTTTCCTGGCGGGCAATGGCGTAGAGCAGCTCCGGCGAAACCTTTGTGGTATCAGAGGTTTGGTAAACCTCTTCTTCGTAAGCTAGGGGGAAGCGAATGGTCAGATGATCCCAGAGGTTGCCTGAGATCATGGCGTGTATACCCTTGTTGTACCAGCCCCAGCGTCTGGCCAGCTCACCTGCAGCGAGAAGATTGTCTGATTCCATAATCTTGGTTGTGAAAATCCATTCGGCCTGAGCTTCACCCAAATTGCCTTTTAGCCACAGTTCTTTGGCTCGACGTAAACCGGGGAGGGATTCCACAGCCTGCAGTGAGCTTGGGCTGAGCTCTGCGGGTAGGTGGCGCAGAGAGTAGTTGCGACCGATATGGTCTGCTGCGAGAAAACCATAGAAACTGCGCTTGCTCGCCAAGGATATGTATATTTGCTCGGGGCTGCCATAGCGTTTATCAAAATGATCGAGTTCGACCATCGCCCGAGCGCGCCAGTATCGCCAGCGATCGTGTTCCTGTTTTTTTGGCTCGAGATTGTTAACCCAGTACAGAACCCTTTCCCAGTCTTCCGTTTTCAATGCTTGGCGAATCATTGCTTCAACTACATTGTTTTCGCGCAGTTCATGGGAGTGATTCATAATGTTTTCGGCGAGGGCGGTTTCTCCTTCGCGGATCAGCCGGGTAGCGATATAGAGTTTGGCGTCGGTGCTGAGATCCTCCGGGAAAAGCTGTTGCGCTTCGTACAGCTCCCAGAATTTGTGGGCGTCTTTTGGGTTTTTACGGGCATAGCGTTTTATGCCGTGGGCGATAATCTGCTGCATGCGCAGCGACTGTTCCGAAAACTTTCGCTGCTGGCGAATGGTGCTAGGGTAACTATGGACACGCTGATACAGCTCCGCATAGCGAGTATCGTCGTCTTTCATAAAACCGGTGATGTAGCGGGCCAGGCTGCGATTGCCGGCCTTCATGGCGTTATGGAAGCGGTTCCAGGCAATTTCCGGAGTTAAACCACCGCTGCGGCGCCAGCGGTTAAATGCTAGGTCACAAGCTTTGGGATGGGAGAGGCCTTGTTGCCAGAGCTCTGCGACATCTGCGAGTGCCGTCGCGTCATTTTCATGTACGCGCGCATACAGCCAGTAGCAGTTGAGCTCTTTGGTGGACGCAGTGACTTCGTAGTAGTGCAGGTAGTCGTTCCAGCGCTTTTTAACGGCCAGAGTGCCCAGCAGTTGTGTACGGAGCCGGGTCTCCAGAAAAGACTCTTTGTGTGTCAGCAAAAATAAGTCGATTTTGTCCAGTTGCAACTGGTGGAGATGGTACTTGAGAAAGGAGTAATCCAGGTAGGGTACCAGTGCATAGTCTCCCAATACGGCGTAGTGCTCTTCAAAGGTTTGCCATTCGCCCTTGTTGAGAGCGCCTTTCGCCATTTCGTAGTGGTAGCGCTGTTTTTCCAGAGATACAGGTTTGGGCTTATCTGTGCTCGAGGTGATGGTGGTTTTATCGGCCAGGCCAAAGCTTGGGGAGAAGGTGAAAATGCTAATGAAAAGCACACACCAAGACGGGAAAAGGATTATTCTGCCGCACAACGTTTTAGACATCTTTAACTCAAATTCTCAAAACTGGTTTTTATTTAACCAGAAATTGTTTTATTCGGATAGCTTATTACTAAGTGTTGTAGATAAAATGCGCCCCCGCTACTGTTAATTTGAAATAAGCTGGCGAGGCTTAGCCTTTCTAGTTACACATCATCGAGAAATTCATGCCCCTTTGTAAAATTGAAAACGCCCATCTCCACTACGGTGAACAGATCCTGTTCGACAACTTAATGCTTCAGCTCGATCCGGGCGAACGCTTGTGTATTATCGGCCGTAATGGGGTAGGCAAATCGACCCTATTAAAGTGTGTGGAAGGTATTGTCGATCTGGATTCCGGCAGTCGCTGGCTGGATGATGGTGTTCGGGTTGCGAGTCTTCCCCAGGAGCTACCTCCCGCTGATGAAACGCGCGTATACGACTTTGTGGCTGCTGGCTTGCCTGCTCTGGGCGCAGATCTCAAAGAGTTTGATTCATTGGTAGCACAGGGCAATGGTGCTGATCTTCAGCAAATGGCAAGGGTACAACAAAGAATTGAAGCGGCCGATGGCTGGAGTATTCAAACCCGGATTGAGCAGGTACTAACGCGTTTGGAACTGGATGGAGAGCAGCGTATGAATCAGCTCTCTGGTGGCTGGCGCAGGCGTGCAGCGCTGGCGCAGGCGCTGGTTATCGAGCCCGATGTGCTGCTGTTAGATGAGCCAACCAACCACCTGGATATTGCGGCTATTCAATGGCTGGAGCAACAGCTGCAGAGCTTTTCTGGGGCTCTAGTGTTTATTACCCATGACCGGGCGTTTTTGCGTGCTGTGGCCAATAAGGTAGGTGAATTGGATCGCGGTATTCTGCGTTTATGGAGCGGTGATTACGATGGGTTTTTGGAGTTTAAGCAACAGCAGTTAGATGCAGAAGAAAAGCAAAACGCACTTTTCGATAAGAAGTTGGCCCAGGAGGAAGTTTGGATCCGTCAGGGAATTAAAGCTCGAAGAACGCGCAACGAAGGCCGTGTACGCGCCTTGGAAAAGATGCGCAATGACAGAGGCTTAAGGCGGGAGCAGCTAAGTAATGCCCGTATTGAACACGGGTCGGATATTGCGTCGGGCAAACTGGTGGCTGAGTTAAACAATATTAGCTTTGCCTGGCAGGATAAACCCATCATTAATGCCTTTACCAGCACAATTATTCGGGGAGATAAGATCGGTTTGATCGGCCCGAACGGTATTGGCAAAAGTACGCTGTTAAAATTGATTCTGGGGGACTTGGTGCCCCAGCAGGGCAATGTGCGCCTGGGTACCAAGCTGAGTGTTGCCTATTTTGACCAGATGCGGGATCAGCTCGACCTGGGGAAAAGTGCGATCGACAATATCAGTGAGGGTGCCGATACCATTGAGGTCAATGGTCGGCCACGGCATATTATGTCCTATTTACAGGACTTTCTTTTTACGGGGGAACGAGCGAGAACACCGATCAAGACCCTCTCTGGAGGCGAACGTAATCGTATATTGCTTGCCAAGTTGTTTAGCAAGCCCAGCAATTTGTTGGTGATGGACGAACCCACTAACGATCTCGATGCAGAAACGCTGGAGTTACTGGAAACCATCCTGGTGGATTACAGTGGAACCCTGTTACTGGTGAGCCATGACAGGGAGTTTCTTAATAACGTCGTTACTAGCACAATCGCCTTTGAAGGTCGCGGCGTGGTTAAAGAGTATGTAGGAGGTTACGAGGACTGGATTCGTCAGGGCGGAGTGTGGCCCAACGAGGGCACTTCCACCCAGGCCGTTACCGCAAAAGAACAGCTGCAAGAGAGCGTTGCGCCTGT
Organism: Teredinibacter haidensis; assembly: GCF_014211975.1. Classification (NCBI taxonomy): domain Bacteria; kingdom Pseudomonadati; phylum Pseudomonadota; class Gammaproteobacteria; order Cellvibrionales; family Cellvibrionaceae; genus Teredinibacter; species Teredinibacter haidensis. The sequence continues at coordinate 1,970,001 of NZ_CP060084.1, read as the reverse complement.
GAGTACCGTTGCTGCGAAAAAACTCAGCTACAAATTGCAGCGTGAGCTGGATGGCCTTCCCGCAGAGCTTGAAGCACTGGAAAAAGAGCTGGACGAGATGCAGCAGCAAATGTCTTCACCAGATTTCTACTCGCAGGAGAAGGCATTGGTGAATGGGATTATGGATAAGTTATCGGTTTTAGAGGCAAAGCTTGCCTCCCGCTATGAGCGATGGGAAGAGTTGGAGTCTATGCGCGACTAACTGCGATTAAACGCGAACTGCCAGTACATCGCATTTTGCGTTTTGCACAACTCCTTTGGTGATTGAGCCGAACAGCAAAGCCAATCCGTGACGACCGTGGCTACCAACCACGATAAGATCTATACCGTTATCTTCTGCGATCCGGTGAAGCTCAGATGACGCCTGTCCGACACGTACGTATTGTTCCTGAGGAGCGACCTGTACTTCATCGACAATCTTTGCAAGTCGCGTTTTTGCCTGCTGCTCCATTACGGACTGAGCTTCCGTGAGATCGATAGGAACATCGCCACCATAAGCAAATGCCAGCGGTTCCACGACATGGGCAATGCTAATATCGGCTCCAAAGGCTCGGGCAATATCACCCGCCTTATCAAGGATACGTGTGCAGTCATTAGATAAATCGAGTCCAACCAGTATATGTTTGTATTCGTTCATGTTGCCTCCTTTTGACACATGTTAATCAATGCATGCAAACTACGTCGTTCGTATGTATAGATTATAACGCCGAATAAATAGAGGGGAGAGATAATCGTATGTGGGCTACCATTATTGCGTTTTGCTTGGTTGTGGTCATGGTCGTTGGCCCCATTATGATGATTCAGCCGAGCCGCAGGCAGCGTCGTGTGGCGCGCTTGCGAGAGCTGGCAGCAACGCGTCAGTTACGTGTGAAGCTGAGTTCCAACCCTGTTTCGGGCGAACCTCGTCAGCTATGCGTCTATAGCCATGCTGTAGAAACAACCAGCCATAAAGACAAGCTTCGCCCCTGGATGCTGGCCCGTCAGAGTTTTGAGCATGAGCTTAACTTTGTTGCAGACTGGGATTGGGTCGGTCGGAATAGAGTTGCAGAGGGTAAACAGCGTGAATTATGCGAATGGGTGCAAATGTTACCTGCGCCGATTCGTGCGGTAGAGGTTACCGAGCACAGTGTTAGCTTGTATTGGACGGAAGCCTGTTGGCACAGGGAAGCTCGCTGGCAGGACTCTATAGAGCTTTGTTTAAACTTTATTGAACACGAGCTTAACTGGCTGGCTCAAATGGCGGATTGATCCAGGGCCTCCGCCTTCATTTTCGCAGTGTCGGTCTCGGCGGGAGGGTTGAATTCAGTTTCGGGCATCAATACGGGCGAAAGGAATTTGCGTTGACCACTCATTAGTTCAGATAGCTCGCGGATTAAGGCGTGGCGGCGATCATCGTTGGTACTGGATTGCAGAGCGACCTGCTGGGCTTTTTTGTAAAACGCGTAGGCGCGTAACACGTCGCCACGCGCCATTGATTTGTGGCCTTGGATTGTATGGCTGACAACTCCAACCATCAGATGGGTCCATGAGAGATCCCCTATAAACGCCTCCATCTGAGCGACTTCCAGCTTGCCCGCGGCTTGGCGACGGCGAAGGATACGTCCCGTATCGGTTAATTGATAAAGCGTTCTGGCAATATTGGCATCGCTTTCCTGCAGGCGGTAAATTTCGCGGTGCCGTGCAGGATTACGCATTTCCTCGGCCAGTTGTTCAGCGTTGTAACGTAATACCGGTAGGGTTTGGCTCGTAGGGTCTAGTTGTATCATAGTGGTGATTAAATCGATCACCTCATCATTGATATGGCGGGCAATTTCCGGAGAATTTACCAAGCGATCTACGGTAACGGCTAGTTCTTCCAGCTCGTCTGCACGGCGTTTCATTTGCCCGAGTTTGCGCGATATAACCCGGGTACGGGTTTGCCGTTGATTTACAGCGCTAACAACCAATAGCGATGACATTGCGATGACGACGAAAATTATAAGCAAGCTAACACTGGACATAGGATGGTGATTTCAAAACCTCAAACTGAGCGGCAGGTAACATATTTTATTTTAGTCGGTTTTTGACACTTTAAAGGATATACAGCTATGGTTGAGTTGTAGAGATGTATGGTATAAATACCCATAAATCTTTGCAAAACAATTAGATGCAGAGTGTTTTTAACCTTATTTAGTTAAAGTGGAAAAGTAACTGTTTAGGTGTTTATAACAAATAATTGCAGTGAAACTTTGCTTGACCTTATAACGGTGAGGACTTATATATGCGCTCCTTTGCATTCTTTGTGGCCGCCATTGGTGAAAAAATAACCGCATCGTTAGCTGTTGGCAGCTTTGTCAGTTCGTTGAATTTGAGTGTAAAAAGTCTATAGAAATACAGGGCGCGAAATGCGTCGAGACTTATCTAACCATTAAAAAGTAGAAGGCTCTCATGGGTAAATCGCTGGTCATTGTGGAATCACCTGCAAAGGCGAAAACAATTAATAAGTACCTCGGCAACCAATATATTGTGAAGTCGAGTGTGGGACATATTCGTGATCTGCCAACCAGCGGTTCAGCCAAGACACCCGTAGATTCAAAAGCCAGGGCAAAACAGGCGGCGTTAACACGCAAGATGTCGCCTGAGCAAAAAGCCATTCATAAGCAGAGCAAAGCGCAAGAGCAGCTGGTTAAGCGCATGGGTATTGACCCGAATAATAATTGGCAGGCTCAATATGAAATTCTGCCGAATAAAGAAAAGGTGGTGTCTGAGCTCAGAAGGCTGGCAGAAGATGCCGACCAAATCTTTCTCGCAACGGATCTCGATCGCGAAGGAGAAGCGATCGCCTGGCATTTACAGGAGTCTATTGGCGGCAATCCTGATCGTTATCGCCGCGTTGTTTTCAATGAAATTACAAAAAGCGCTATTCAAGGCGCGTTTAAAGAGCCTGGACGTCTGGACTTGGCGCGCGTAAACGCCCAGCAGGCGCGTCGATTCCTCGATCGTGTCGTGGGATATATGGTGTCGCCACTGTTGTGGGAGAAGATTGCTCGAGGCTTGTCTGCGGGTCGCGTGCAATCTGTTGCTGTTCGTTTGATCAGTGAGCGTGAAGGCGAAATTCGTGCATTTATTCCTGAAGAGTATTGGGAGGTTAAAGCCAATCTTGATACTACAGGTGGAGAACGCGCCAAATACGAAGTTAGGAAATTCCAGGGCGGTGCTTTCAAACCGGTAAGTGAAGAGCAAGCCATGGCGGCCACGAACGCCTTGCAGGCTGCCAATTACAGCGTTACTGAACGCGAAGACAAGCCGACAAAATCGCGCCCCAATGCTCCGTTTATAACCTCAACACTACAGCAGGCCGCTTCTACGCGACTAGGTTACGGGGTGAAGAAAACGATGATGATGGCACAGCGCTTATATGAAGCTGGCTACATCACTTACATGCGTACCGACTCCACAAACCTGAGCCAGGAAGCCGTTGCGTCCTGCAGGGACTTTATTCAGCAGGAATACGGGGATCGTTATCTGCCCGAAAAGCCGAATCTATACTCAAGTAAAGAGGGTGCTCAGGAAGCGCACGAGGCCATTCGCCCGTCCGACGTTAATCTGCGTCCCGTGCAGCTCAATGGTATGGAACGTGATGCTGAACGCCTGTACACCCTGATCTGGAATCAGTTTGTCGCCTGTCAGATGACGCCTGCTGAGTTTACCTCCAGTTCTGTGGCGGTAACTGCGGGTGACTACGAATTGCGTGCGAGAGGCCGTGTCATTCGCTTTGATGGCTTTACTAGGGTTATGCCTGCGGTTGCGAAGAAGGAAGAAGACGCTATCCTGCCGGATGTGAAAGTTGGGGATCAGCTCAAATTACACGAAGTGCTGCCCAAACAGCATTTTACCAAGCCACCCGCTCGCTTTACTGAGGCGAGCTTGGTCAAAGAGTTGGAAAAGCGCGGCATTGGTCGCCCATCGACCTACGCTGCCATTATTTCCACTATCCAGGATCGTGGTTATGTCCATGTCGAGAATCGCCGCTTCTACGCCAACAAGATGGGCGATATCGTAACTGAGCGCTTGGTCGAGAGTTTTAGCGAACTGATGGATTATGGTTTTACGGCCAGTATGGAAGAGTCTCTGGATGAAGTCGCGGACGGTAAAAAAGACTGGTTGGTACTGCTGGACGAGTTTTATGGCGATTTCACCGTTAAGCTGGGACAGGCCCAAAACAGTGACGAAGGTATGCGTCGCAATGAGCCGGTGGAAACCAATATTGACTGCGGTAATTGCGGTCGGAAAATGCAAATACGCACTGGAAGTACGGGGGTGTTTTTGGGTTGCTCAGGTTATGCGCTGCCGCCGAAAGAACGCTGTAAGAACACCATGAACCTGGTGGCTGGTGAAGAAGCCGTTAACGTGGACGACGACGATGAGGCCGAATCCAAGCAGCTGAGGCAAAAACGCCGATGTAAGCTGTGTAATACGGCAATGGACAGCTATTTACTCGACGAAACACGTAAACTACATATCTGCGGTCGCAATCCGGATTGCAGTGGCTACGAAGTGGAGCAGGGCACATTTAAAATTAAAGGCTACGACGGCCCGGTTATCGAATGTGACAAGTGCGGGAAGGATATGCAGTTAAAATCCGGTCGATTCGGGAAGTATTTTGGGTGTACCAGTGAAAGCTGCAAAAACACCCGTAAGCTTTTGCGAAGCGGCGAAGCGGCGCCACCGAAGATGGACCCGGTGGATATGCCCGAGCTTATCTGCGAGAAGGTCGACGATCATTACGTATTGCGAGATGGGGCGAGCGGTCTATTTTTAGCCGCAAGCCAGTTCCCGAAAAATCGTGAAACTCGCGCGCCAAGAGTTAAGGAGTTACTGCCACACAAGGACGAGATAGATCCAAAATACCGCTTTTTGTTTTCTGCTCCAGCGCAGGATGAGGATGGCATCGATACTTTGGTTCGCTACAGTCGCAAAACCAAAGAGCAGTACGTGCAGTCGGAAGTGGATGGTAAGGCAACCGGCTGGAAGGCGTTTTACAATAATGGAAAATGGGATGTGTCGGCAAAAGCAGCGCCAAAACGCGCTACAGCCAAAAAAGCGCCCGCAAAGAAAAAACCAGCCAGTAAAAAAGCTGCGAAAAAATAATCGTGGCAAGCTTCGATGAAGATTGTCGACGAGCAGTTGATCTGCAGTTGCTTTACGTGCGCAAACAATTAGATGTTGCTCAGGATGCTGAAAACCAGCTGAAGGCGTCATGCGCGCAGGCTGTGGTATTACAGTTGCGGCTAGGTATTAACGCCTATCTACGGGAAATAACCGAGGCCAACTTATCGGGAGGTCTTGAATACTCCTGGTTGGATGCTCTTGATTTGTCCAATGCTGATTTCCGCCTGCAGGAGCTTAAATTGTTAGCGAAGAACTCTGGTGAGTGGCTGTCAAAGCTCAACTTCCTTTTTCGCTCGCTGCTTAATCTACAAGCAATTCCCCCTACAGAACATATTCTGGATAGTGTTGTGATAGCCCGCACCGGCTCAGCCACGGCGTTAAGCTCCCCAACTGTGAGTGAGTTGGAAAATATCTACCTGGCCTTTAAAGCCTTGGTGCTCCAGCAGCGAGAGTTGGCATCCGAGCATTAGGGAAGCTCTGGCCAAGTCCAGCACTATTCTGTGTTAGCCCAAAACGTTCATTTACAGGGCGAGCTTCTTCGCTAGTAGCCGCAACGCAGGAAGTAGGTGTTTTGGCCTCGCGTTATGAGGCCTCCGGGTTTTCTCTATCTCTGTCTTATCTTTTTTGAAGACGGACGTACTCCTGTAAATATTTACCTTGGTCTTGAATAAGCCAAGAGCCCACAACATTCCTGGACTTAATCAGAACTTCCCCGAGGCATTTTGCGGCAATTGGTTATTCGCGAGGACAGAAAATGGTACACTTCATGGCACACAAAAGAATGAAATAAGCAGCAGTGATTGAACTTGGGGATTTATGTCGACTTTGTACGAAATAGTAGAGCTGGAAGATGGTGAAATAGCTTTGCAGAAAGCCGATGAAAAGGGTGAGCCGCTGGTGCGTATCCGCTTTTCTGAAGAATCGCTTTATTATTTAAATGACGCCAAACTCGATGTCGCCAAGGCAATGATTGAAGCCGGGCTGGAGGCTGCGAGTGAGCTTCAGGACGAAATGGCCGCTGTTACTGACGCAGAGAAAAGCGGTGAGGGAATGATTCTTCATTAGTGCCAGCATACGTTGATCGGTTTGGCGTGTGAATTGTAAACGCCCCTTCCTCTGCTTACCTTCCAGATCGTTATCGAAATCTCAGTGTAAGACCCCGGCACAAGCCTTGGTTGCAGGCGCTTTCAAGCTTGCTGAATTCAGAATCTGTCAGGCTACTGACTTCCGCTACCACCGTATCGCTATTGCCGTTGGCAAGTGCTTCCCAGTAAAGCCAAAGAATATCATTTGGCGTATCGGCGTAAACAACGCGTACCTTCTCAAGATTAAAGCGGTAACGACTTAACAATCCTTTAGTGACGCCTTTTGGAGCAATCCAAGTGAACCATCGGGTCTGACTTTGTTGGCTTAGGTGGGCCAGCATCGGCATTACAAGGCTGTAGTCGTTTTCGCCTAAGTGTGAGCGGGTAAGCACGATTTCAGTTAGGCTGGCGCTCTGGTCTCGAAGCTCGGCATTGGCTATGTTCTTGGGCGTAGCCTGTAGGGTGTGGGGCGCTGGAATTGCCATCAACTGATCCTCTTAGCTTCGACGTATGACACCAACACTGATGCCTTCGATGGCAAAGTGTTCGTCGCGTAAATCGACTTCTATAACGTCAAAGTCGGGGTTTTCTGGCCATAGTTCGACAATGGCACGATTTCTTTCGCGCTTAAAGCGTTTTACTGTGACTTCATTCTCAATGCGCGCGACCACAATATCGCCGTTACGCACTTGGTCTGTTTTGTGAACGGCAAGTAGATCTCCGTCAAGAATACCGGCATCTTTCATGCTCATTCCGTGAACTGTCAGCAGGTAATCTGCCTGAGGATGAAAAAAAGCATTGGGAATATCGCAGTAGTCTTGAATATGTTCTTCTGCGAGTATGGGGCTACCTGCGGCCACTCGGCCAACCAAGGGAATACCGCTTTGCGTTTCCGGTAGCCGAATGCCGCGGGAGGCGCCAGCGATCATTTCAATCGCGCCCTTACGGGCAAGGGCTTTAAGGTGTTCTTCAGCGGCGTTGGCCGATTTAAAGCCCAGGATGTCGGCTATTTCTGCCCTTGTGGGTGGGTATCCAGTGTCTTGAATATGGGTTTTGATCAGGTCCAGAATCTGTTGTTGTCTTGCGGTAAGCTTGATCATGATTTACTCCGGAGCCTATAAAAGTTCAGGTGAATGTACATTTGTTTCTTCTGTCTGTTCGGATGTACAGTATCTGTCATTATATACAGTGTTTTGCTGGAGGCAACTTTTTTTTGTTGTGCCTTGAAGTTGCACCATTTACACCTTGCTCTGGTAAACTGGGGTCAGCTTGGGAGGTGCTATATGGTTAATGGTGTAGAGCAGCGAGAACTGAAGCGCAAACGTGGTATACGAGCTGGTTTAGCGAAGCTCAAAGATCGCGTCGATATACGGGTTCGCGAAAAGGCTATTGAGCGCGCAAAAACCCGTATCTATTTACATGGTCGAAAGCCAGAGGATTATGATCAGGATGTTCTCGAAGTTATCGTCAAAGAAGAGGAAGACAAAATTAAAAGCGAGTTTAAGGATAAAAGTATCTTGTTACTGTTGGCGGCACTTGGGCTGTCTTTCTGGACCTAAGTAAATGTTCAAGTTTCTGGCAAAATCATTTGTTGCGACGGTACTGTGGGGGCGCTACAAGCGACTGGTTCTTTCGACGATATTACTGTTTGTCGCTTACTTTATCGTGTCAATGGTCCACGATGATTATTTAGAGTATTCACTCGCGGTTGGAGCAGCGCAGTCCTTAAGTTGGGCATATTTAGCCAAGTGGGTTGGTATCGCGCTACTATCTATCGCTTACTATCTTTTTAATTTCCCTCCTTCTGTTTTTACTCGAGAGAAAAAGCAAAGTTCAGAGCCTGATGGCACCAAAGACAATACGTTAGGGTCTATCGAAAGTACGGAAGTTGGCGATCCGTTCAATCATATTCGCAAGAAAAAAGTGTTAAAAGGTAGAGGAGAGGCCGGTTTAAAGGGTGGTGACTAAGGATGTTACAACGGCTTTACGATACTTGGTGGAAGGGCGGGTTTCGCTGTAGCTGTATTGGCCCTCTCCGTTTGAGAGGGTGCTCTAGGGGAGGTCGTCGAACCCGGTAAAGGATTCCGGTTCAATCATTTCAAGAGGGTTGTTATAGTTGCTGTTAAAATGATCTGGGCTGTCTTCCCATGTGTCGGAATAGGAGGAACCGTAACCTGCATTTGCATCTTCAGGAGCTGCAGCGGAAAGGAGATTTAGCTGCCCCCAAGATTCAAGCTCGAACTCGTCAATGTCGCCATCTTTATATTGAACTTCAATGGTGCTGCTGTCTTCATCAACAGCAACAATTTCAAACAGTTGCATACTGGACGTATCTTGAAACCAACTACCTATAATCGGAAATATCTTGGCCATAACCAACCTCCACTCTATGCCGTTAAAGCTAACACTTCCTTGTTGCTTGCGCACTTGGTTTCGTTAAAATATGGTGAAAATGTACGTGTTTAGCGTGGGGCTGATATTCGTTCCGTAACAGATTGAAAAATAATAGGTTTTTGGGTTTTCTTTAAGCCTAAATACAGCGTCTATAAAATTCGGAGCTATAGCCAATAAAGCGTAAAGATTAAAAAAGTCTATAAAGTGGGCATTGTATATCATGGTTTGTTAAAGCGAATAGTAGAAATTACGGTTTTATAAGAATGAGAAATCATTTTATTCGTAAGTGAAAGTAGGTCGATGTATACGTTTCTTGCGTTGCGTCTCAATTGCTTAACACGCTAATTCACAGAGTGACTAAGGCAGCTATAGAGCTATGGGGAAAAAATATTTGGGGCCTGTTGTTGTCGACATTGAGGGTTTGACATTAACAGATGAAGACAAAAAAATGCTTGCCAACCCCTGGGTTGGCGGCATTATTTTGTTTGGAAGAAATTATAAAGACCGCCAACAGCTGGAAAAGTTGGTGCAGGGTATTCGTGGAGTGAATTCCGCACTGATTGTTGCGGTTGATCACGAAGGCGGTCGCGTACAACGTTTTCGTTCGGGTTTCTCGCGCATTCCTGCCATGCAGCAATTGGGTGTTGTTTTTAGAGGAGACTCTGAGCGTGGGCTTGCGCTTACTAAATCTGTTGGTTGGCTGTCGGCAGCGGAATTGTTGGCTTCCGGGCTGGATATTAGTTTTGCGCCGGTCTTAGATGTGGATTGCGGTCTAAGCGATATTATTGGCGATCGCAGTTTTGGTCAGAACCCCGAAGATGTGACTCTCCTCGCCGCTGCTTTTATGGATGGCATGCACGAGGCGGGCATGGCGACGACGGGTAAGCATTTTCCAGGGCATGGCGGTATCAAGGAAGACAGTCATTTGGAGTTGCCGGTGGATGATAGAACTCTGGATGAGCTTGAACAGCGTGATATCGGGCCTTTTAGGTCACTCCTGAGCAGGACGAATGCACTTATGCCTGCTCACATTCAATTTCCCAGAATAGACGCGCTGCCGGTAGGTTTTTCGGCCTGGTGGCTGAAAGAGTATTTGCGTCAAAAACTAGGGTTTAAGGGGGTTATTTTTAGTGATGACCTTTCGATGGAGGGCGCTGTTGGAATGGGAGGTTACGGTGATCGGGCGATAAAAGCTTTGCAGGCCGGGTGTAATGCCGTATTGGTTTGCAATAACCGAAAGGGCGCCTTGGAGGTTGTCGAGTGTTTGCATCGTTCATTCGATAGCGTCGTCGTTTCGGGGTTGGAGTCAATGCGTGCTCAGCAGTCTGGTAGCTGGGATCATTTACAACAGGGTGCGCGCTGGCGTGAAGTAACGTTAATGTTGGATGAAATAAAAGGTTAGATATGGACGGGATCATTGAAAGTGTCAAAGCATTTTATGTGCAGGGTGTTGGCAAGGAAAATTTATGGATTGTCGATATTTTTGTTGTGGTGTTGCTAACGCTTTCTTTCGCAGCAATATTGAGTCGGTTTTTGAAAAAACTGGAAGCCAAGGCGCTAAACACACAGTCAGTGTGGGATGACGCTTTGGTGGGTGCGCTGCAGAGCCCAGCGAAATGGTTTGTGTGGGGTTTTGGTATTGCTACGGCAGCCGATATGGCCGCTGATAATTCCGCGTCATTGGTATTGGAATCGGTAGGCCATATACGGCATCTGGGAGCAGTGCTTATTATTGCTTGGTTTCTCACTGGTTTTATCAAGCGTGCAGAATCTAATTTGATGGACCCGGAATTCAGTCATAAGCCAATGGATAAAACCACTGCAATGGCGATGGGGAAGCTGCTGCGTATTTCAGTCGTGATCACTGCGCTGCTGGTCGCTCTACAATCTTTGGGGTATAGCATTTCGGGAGTGTTGGCTTTTGGCGGTATTGGTGGTATTGCTGTAGGTTTTGCGGCAAAGGATTTACTCGCTAATTTTTTTGGCGGGCTTATGATTTATCTCGACCGCCCCTTTGCTGTTGGTGATTGGGTGCGATCGCCCGATAAAAATATTGAGGGGACTGTTGAAGATGTGGGCTGGCGGTTAACGCGTATTCGCACTTTCGACAAACGCCCCCTGTACGTACCCAATTCAACATTTATGCAGATTTCAGTAGAAAATCCTTCGAGGATGTCTCACCGGCGTATTTATGAAACAGTTGGTATTCGTTACGATGATGTTGAGAAAATGGGGGGAATTATTGCCGAGGTGAAAACCATGCTACTTTCCCATCAAGACATTGCTCAGGACACGACCTTAATTGTAAATTTTAATGCTTTCGCCAGTAGTTCTCTGGACTTCTTTGTGTACTGTTTTACTAGAACAACAAACTGGGTTGAGTTTCACGAAGTAAAGCAGGATGTTCTGCTAAAAATAATTCACATTATTGAATCCAATGGTGCCCAGTGCGCGTTCCCAACGTCCACTCTACACATACCCGAAGGCATTCCGCTTCGATCATTGGCAGGTCTATCAACAGAGGGAAAATAAAAAATGCAAAAGATACTGGGCGATTCCCAACAGCTATTTTCTTTTGAGGATGCCCGTTTCTCTGTGGCAAAAGTCGGTGAACAGATTAACCGAGAATTTTTTGGGGAAACATATACTGATATCCCTGTTGTCGCTCTGACGCTATTAAATGGTGGTGTTGTCTTCGCTGGCATGTTGTTGCCATACTTGAATTTTCATTTGCAGCTGGATTCTGTGGGGGTTTCCCGCTATCGAGATAAAAAAAGTGGGGCAGAGCTGCAATGGCATACTTACCCGCGCACCTCGTTAAGCGGGACAAAAGTTCTGTTGATGGATGATATTTATGATCAGGGTGTGACTCTGAGTAAAGTTTCCGAGTGGTGCATAGAACAAGGAGCGGAGTCTGTTCACACTGCTGTATTGGCGTGGAAACAACTTAAAACGGCTTCTAGTGAATCGTCTGATATATTGGCGCCTGATTTTTTTGCGTTAAAAATACCCGATAAATTTGTTGTTGGTTTGGGGATGGATTATGCCGGTCGTTACCGCAATGCGGCCGGTATTTATGTCTTAAGCGAAGGGGGGGAATAATATGGCCGTTGTGGGGATTGTTGGTGGTTCCGGATTTTATTCCTTTCCTCAGATTGGCGATAGTGAGGTTGTAGAGGTAGAAACCCGTTATTCGAAATTTCCGGTTGCGGTGATAACTGGAAAAATAGGAGGTACCGAGATTTGTTTTATTGCTCGTCATGGGAAAAACCACAATACGCCTCCGCATCGTATTAATTATCGAGCCAATATCGATGCACTTTCTCAGCTGAGTGTTGAGCATATTATGGCTATGAATGCTGTTGGCGGCATTAATGCCAGGATGTCGCCGGGGTGTGTTGTTCTACCCGACCAGATTATCGATTACACCTGGGGGCGGGACCATACGTTTTTCGATACTTTTAACGATGAGCTTAGCCATATTGATTTTAGCTTTCCTCTTGAAAGTCCGTTGCGGGGTAAATTATGTAAGGAGCTAGAGAAGAGTTTGGAATGTGTTAACGGTGGAACATACGGTTGTGTACAGGGCCCCCGTCTGGAAACGGCTGCGGAAATTCAAAAGCTTAAAAATGATGGTTGTGATTTGGTTGGGATGACAATGATGCCAGAAGCGGTATTAGCACGAGAGCGTGAGATAAGTTATTTATCGGTTTGTGTCGTTAGCAATTGGGGGGCGGGTATTAGTTATTCATTAGCGGGGCAATCGGTGGCATCTGTATGCATTAAAGAGATAAAAGCCGTTTTAGCGGAGCGACTCACAAAAGTGCAATGC